>JBCCRT010000017.1:0-34242 GCA_039201235.1 Planctomycetota bacterium | reverse complement strand
GGAACTGGCAGAGCGACAGCACGCCCATGTAGCCCCAGATCAGGTCCAGGCCCACGGCGCAGATCGCGAAGCAGACGAAATAGCCGTAGCGGTTGAGCGTATCGAGGCTCATGTGGCCCGAGAGGTACAGCCCGGGGACGACGATCAGCCCGACGACCACGAGCAGGCTCCCCAGCACCGCGTCGGTCCGCCACGTCGGCCGGCCGAGCCAGGGCATGTCGTCCTTGCCGGTCGCCTGATTCGCGGCCCGGCCCTTCTCGGGGAATAGGCCCGAGGGCTTGCGTTGGATGAACAGCACCACCAGGAACAGCACGGCGACCTTGGCCCACGTCGCGTCGAACAGCCGGATCGGCTCCTCGATCATCACGATCGGCTCGAGGATCTTCTGGATCGTCCCGAGCCCGAGGCCGGAGATCACCACGCCCAGCAGCTTGCCGACCCCGCCGACGACGACCACGAGGAACGAGTCGACGATGTAGCCCTGGCCCATCTGCGGCGTCGTGTTGCCGATGAGGTAAACCCCGAAGCCCGCCAGCCCCGCGAGCCCCGCCCCGAAGGCGAAGCAGAACATGTCGACCAGCCGGGTGTTGACGCCCAGCGTCTGCGCCATGGCGCGGTTCTGCACGGTGGCCCGCACCATGAGGCCGATCTTCGTGAAGCGGAAGACCACGACCACCGCTGCGAGGCAGAACGCGGTCAGCCCGATGATGAACATCCGGCTGTAGCCCAGCACGACGTCGGGGTAGACCTCCCAACCGCCGGCCGACCAGTCGGGGCGAGTGATTGGAAGGTTGTCTCCATTACGCGCGCGGACGATTTGAATCAGGATAAAACTCACGCCAATGGTGGCGAGTAGCGAGTCGAGTGGACGTTTGTATAGGAAGCGGACAATCGAGACCTCGACGATCAATCCGGTGATTGCTGCAATACTAAAAGCCATGAAGAACGCTACTACGTAGCTCCAACCGGGACCGATCGTGATGGGCGAGCCGAAGCCATCGAATACGGTGGTATCACCAAAGCGGATACCGAGCATTGGAGCTCCGTTGGACAGAAACTCGAAGCACGCCCACGTCGCGACGGCCCCGATCATGAGCATCTCGCCGTGGGCCATGTTGATCACGCCCATCAGCCCGAACGTGATCGCCAACCCCAACGCGACGAGTACGAGGATCGAGCCGAGCGACAGCCCGAAGAACGCGTTCTTGACCCAGTTGGTCACCGTGATGTGCCGCTCGATCTGATCGATCGATTTCTGGGCTGCGGCGGCCTCCGCTTCCGACGCGTTCTCGTCCCGCGTGATGTCGCGCAGTACGTCCCGGCCGCGGATGCTTTTGACCTCGCCCAGCCCGGCGATCGCGGTCAGCCGGGCGGCTTCGTCGGCGTCGGGATCGGTGCCGCTGGCCACGATGAGGTGGGCGCTCTCCAACGCCGTCAAACGGACGGCCTTGACCGGGTCGTTGGCCGCGAGTTCGTTGAGCAGCGGCAGCGCTTCAAGCTGGCGCTTGTTGCCGACGTTGCGGGCCGACTCTTCCCGGACCTCGGGGTCGCTGACTTCGAGCCCGAGGACAGAGAGCTTGGCCTGGATCACCCGGCGGGCCCGGCGGTTGCCGCGGAAGCTGCGGACGCGGGGCAGCGCCCCGTCGACCGTCAGCGTCTCCGGGTCCAGCCGCACCCGCTCCTTCGCCAACGGGTCGAGCAGCAGCGGACCGGCGTCCGCGGCGCGGGGCGGGTCGGTCGCGAGCGGGGCGGGCTCCCAGATCAGCCGGTCGCCCACGGTCCGTAACTCGTTCTCCATCAGCCGCTCGAACAGCCGCAGCACGCGGGCGTCGGCGAGGAGCGCGAGCCGATCGACCGTGTCGAGAGCAAGCCTGGCCTCGCCCAGATCGAGGGCGAGGGCCAGCACGGCTTCGTCGGTAAGTTCGGCCGGGCCGGCTTCTGTATCGCCCACCGCGTCGACGAGATTGGATGTGCCGTTCGTCGGTATTTCTTGCGCCTCTGCGGGGGCGGCGGTCCAGCAGAAGACGAGCGACAGCACGGTGGCCAGCCAAGCCGGCCCGGACCGAAACCGCAGAAAGGGTTGATCGACGCGGAGTGGGCGATCCGGAGGGACGGAACGCGGGAAAGCCGGAGCGGATTTCAAGGCGTGATCCGTTGACGCCGGCTGGCCGGCAGAGGTCCAAACGCGGGGGGGCAAAGCCGGCGGGCGGGTATTAGCCGCACGCCGGCGGTCGGTCTCGTAGGTGCAGGTTACTCTGTCACGTCGGGGAGCACGGCGCGGCCGCCGCTCGGGGCATCTACTTCATCTTTGGGCCCCCCCGTCGGCGCGGGGAAGTCCTTATCTTCCCACAGCAGGGCGCTGTAAGAGTCGGGCTCGACGAGGCCGTCTGATTCCCAGACGATGTCGAACTGCCCGTCCGCACGGATCTCGCCGATGTAGACCGGCTTGTAGGTGTGCTGGTTGGATTCGTGCATCTTCTTCGCGCCGCCGGGGGCGTCGAACTCCATACCATAGACCGCTTCGCGGACCGCGTCGACGTCGAACGTCCCGGCCTTCTCCGCGGCGGCCTTCCAGACGTACACGCCGTAGTACGATGCCTCGATGGGGTCGCAGGTCACGCGGTCGGCCCCACCCGGCAGGTTGTTGTCGGCACAGTACTTCTGGAACGCCTCGACGAACGCCTGGTTCTCCGGCGTGTCGATCGACATGAAGTAGTTCCACGCCGCGAGGTGGCCGACGAGCTTGGAGGTGTCCATGGCCCGCAGCTCGTCTTCGGAGACCGAAAACGCGATGATCGGGCAGTCGTCCGAGGTCAGGCCCTGGTTGGCGAACTCGGTATAGAACGGCACGTTCGAGTCGCCATTGATCGTCGATAGCACGACCGCGTCACCGCCGGCGGCGAGGGTCTTGATGTTGTTGACAATGGTCTGGTAGTCCGAGTGGCCGAAGGGGGTGTAGTCCTCGTAGATGTCCTCTTCGGGGATGCCGTTCTTGAGCAGGAACGCCTTGAGCACCCGGTTGGCGGTGCGGGGGAAGACGTAATCCGTACCCAGAAGGATGAACTTGGTGGCCCCAAGTTCTTCCAGGGCGTACTGGGCCGCGGGAACAAGCTGCTGGTTGGGCGACGCGGCGGTGTAGAACACGTTGAGCGACTGCTCCTCGCCCTCGTATTGCACCGGGTAGAACAGCAGCGCGTTCTCCTCTTCGTAGACCGGCAGCACCGACTTACGGCTGACCGAGGTCCAGCAGCCGAAGGTCACGGCCACCTCGTCCTGGGTGATCAACTGCTTGGCCTTTTCGGCGAAGAGCGGCCAGTCCGATGCGGGGTCGACGACGACCGGATCGATCAGGTACGACTTGCCGCCGACGCTCACGCCGCCGGCCTCGTTGATCTCTTCGGAGGCCATCAACACAACGTCACGCAGCGAAGTTTCCGAGATCGCCATGGTGCCCGAAAGCGAGTGAAGCACGCCGATCTTGACGGTCTCGGCGTGGCCGTCGGCGTACCCGACGGTGGGAACAAGCCCTACGCACCCGGCAAGTGCGAGGCTCATGAATCGACGGGCGGTCATATTTAGAAAACGGTTGAACATATTCTCTCCAGAAAAGTGCGGGAATCAAAGGGTGCGAAACTTGCCCGAGATACCGAATAACGCCAAACCCCACACAGAGAACTGATCGGGTCAGAAGAGCGGGCGAAGCAAGCGGCTCTCTGACGCAACAGCATCTATGCGGGGCAGGCGACGGTAAGGCATTAAATTTAGAACGCGAGGCTCAACCCAAGGTTGTAGACCAGAAAGGTGTCCTCGGGGTTGTTGTAAACGTCTTCTTCGGTGATGAATAGGGTAACACCCGCGTTAAGTGCCCAGGCACCGTAGTCGGCGGGGATCATATCCAGTGGCACGCCGAAGGCAGCCCCCACCGAGACGAAGCCCAGGCCGTCGTCTCCGCCGGCGATGAAGTAGTCGTCATCCAACACCCAGCCGAGGCTCACCGGGACCGACATGTCGAGGGTGAACGACTCGTTGTCCACGAGATTAAATCCGGGCTCGACGCCGAAAACGATAATCGTGCCCTCTTCGAGGCCGTCGCCCGAGACCCGGTTGTGGATCACCACTGAAGGCGAGAGGGCGAAGTCGTCTGCGATCAGGCCCGTGTCGTCGTAGCCGATGCTGATATCGACGATGTCTTCGGTCTGGCTGCCGAAGAGCCACTCCTGGTAGACGAGGCCGAAGCTGAATTTATCCACGCCGAAGCCGATACCCGCGTAGATGTCTACTTCCTGGAGGTCGCCCCCGATGCCCGACTCGACGTTATCGTTGACGTCGGCCCAGGCACCTAGGGTCACGCTGAGGATGTCGAAGTCGATTGAGACTTCGGCGTAGGGGTTGAAGGTTTCGGAACCCGAAAAAGCGTCGCCCTCTGCCCACACGTCTAATCCGTACGAAACAAAGTGCGAGTAGATGTCGCCACCGATGACTCCGCTCACGCGGGATTCTGCCACCTCTTGGGAAGCGGCGGCTGGCCCCATCCCCAGCAAGGCGACGCCACCCAACGTGGCCAAAGTCTTACGCGGTCTGTAACCCATCAATGCTCTCCTTACGCTCTACCGAAAACAATTGCCGCCGTGGGCCATCAATGAGACCACTACAACAGCAGCAAAAAACCCTCGCCGCAGAGATGTCACCCGGTCGGTAACAAATACAAGCAGCACAAAATACGAGACCCCAATATCTAGAAACCAAGGCAAACTTTATGCCAACGTCACGGACCTCCCAGACAATGTCGACGCACGGCTACGCCGGGGGAGTACCTGCAGACGAACCCTATTCAATGAAATGTCTTCGTTTTCTTGGGTGTGGTTTAATTGCGATATCCTTCGATCAGCAGGGATTCAAACCCGCGTAAGCCCAAAGATTAGGAAACCATCACCAAGCTCTTCCTTTTTTTTGCGCATTGTGACGGATCGCACCGAGGTATTGCCTAATGGTTGCGCGGCGGTAAAAACACATCCGGGATGAGCGTCATTAACCACTTCGCCGTGGGGGATACCGTATAACCCATGTATGAGCGACCTGGATTGGACGGCTTGGCAGTTGGCCGATTCGGCGTTCCCGACCGGAGGGTTTGCCCATTCCGGTGGGATCGAGGCCGCGATTCAGGGCGGGGCGATCCGCGACGAGCGTTCGATCATCACGACGGTGGAAGCGGTGGTTCATCAAACCGCTTTCGGCGCCCTGCCCGCGGTGTCCGCGGTGCTGCGCGAACCCGCACGGTTCGACGAAGTGGAAGACCGGCTCGATGCCGTGTTGACCAACCACGTCGCCCGTCGAGCCAGCGTGACTCAGGGCCAGGCGATGCTTTCTGCCGCGCCGCGTATTTTCCGCGACGCTGCGTTGCGGGGTTGGGCGGCGGACTGTCGGGGGTCTGGCACCCCCGGACACCTGGCGCCGGTGTTCGGCTACACCGCGTGGTCGTTGGGTTTCGACGCGGACTCGGCGGCCGAGCTCTATCTGTTTATGTCGTTGCGGTCTGCGCTGTCCGCTGCGGTGCGGCTGGGGGCCGTCGGGCCGATCGCCGCTCAGGCACTGATACGGGAACTGATCCCCTCCGCGAGGCAAGCCGCCCGACAGGCGTCCGTGCTTGATCTTGATGATCTTTATCAGGCCCTACCCCTGCTCGAACTCTTGCAGTCCGGCCAAGACCGCTTGTATTCTCGGCTGTTCCAGAGCTGATCCGCTTGCCGCCACGACGCGAAAGCCCACCCGCTATGCATGTGCACGCCGACCACACCCACGAACCGATGGACCACCCCGGCCGTTTCGAGGACCGCAGCCCGGTCTCGGCCGACCGCGACCTTAGCCAACGGGCGTTCACCGTCGGCATCGGTGGGCCCGTCGGCTCGGGCAAGACCGCCTTGGTCTGGCGGCTCTGCGAGGCGCTGCGGGACCGGATCGGTATGGCCGTGGTCACCAACGACATTTTCACCCGAGAAGACACCGAGTTTCTCGTGCGGCACAGCGCCCTGCCGGCCAAGCGCATCCGCGCGGTCGAGACCGGCGGCTGCCCCCACGCCGCGATCCGCGAAGACGTCACGCCCAACCTCCTCGCCCTCGAGCAGCTCACCGCCGAGCACCGGCCCGACCTGCTGCTGTGCGAGTCGGGCGGGGACAACCTCGCCGCCCACTTCAGCCGGGAGTTGGCCGACTACACGATCTACGTGATCGACGTCGCGGGCGGGGACAAGGTGCCGCGTAAGGGCGGCCCCGGCATCACCCAGTCTGACCTGTTGGTCATCAACAAGATTGACCTCGCGGCAGCCGTCGGCGCCGACCTAGACGTGATGCGTCGCGACGCGGTCAAGATGCGCGGCCATGGACCTTTGGTCATGGGCAGCATCAAGTACCGCGACGGACTGGACAAGATCTGTCACGCAGTCCTCGATGCAAGAGACGGGTTCTACCCTTCGCCGGTGATCAATGAGAAGTAAACTGCCGACGAGCCCGGAGAAGTTTTTCGCGGGCCGAACCCTCCACTTCGATGGCCAGCGCTTCATCGATCAGGGCGATCGCCTCCGGGGTCCGGTCCTGTGAGTGCATCAACTGGGCTTGAAACGCCATGAGAAGTTGCCGCTGCTCGTCGCTCACCGGCTGGTTACGCAGCAGGGCGCCCAGGACTTCGTGGGCCTGTGTATAGGCACCGGCATCGATCAGCGGGTAGACCTGCTCTTGGATCGCGGTGTTGATCGCGACCTCTGTCAGCACCGGCTCGTAAACCGCTCTCAACCCGGCGATGTTCTCCGGATCGAGCCTGACGATCTGCGCCATGACGTCGTAATAAGATGTGCGGCAAGGCGGATCGATGAACTGGAGGTACTCGTTCAGGCAACGGGCTCGGGCCGCGCCGTCGAGCCGCCGCGCCTTTTCGTGAGCCGCGACCCCGGCTTGATACCTCTCGTGCATGGATTTCAGCCGGTCGTCGAGCCAGGGGTCGGCGGCTCCGGGATCAAGTTCGATCAGCCCGCAAGGGCGACCGTCAGGCCCAACCCAGGCCAAGGCCGGAAGCCGCGTCGCCCCGACGAGGTCGGCCCAACGCACAAACTCCCCCGCCACGTGTGGCCGGGCGTAGGCTTTTTCCGGATAAACCAACTCGACCGCGACAGGCTGAACCGGCAATTTTTTGGTGGAATCCTCCACCCGGTGGCCCAGGTTCGAGTCACCATGGGCCTCGACACGCAGCAGCATCAGTACCGGAGCCTGCCGGACCTGCGCTGCCTCAAAAGCTGCGGCCACGCTGCGGTGCTCAAATTCACCGCCGCTTACTTCCGGCGAGATCGATGCCAAGCATCCGACAATTAAGACCAGAACGAGAAGGGTAAAACGGTTTTTCCGTTTCATAGGTTCAGCCTCAGATTGAGCGATAGGGGAAAACATTACGCGACTTCGCATAAATTTGCTTTGCCGTGAACAGCGACACGTACTCTGGCATGCGGCGGCAATATGCGTGCCGGATTCTGTGCTTCTCCGGACGCTTTGTCTTCCCGGTCCCAAAGTGTTTCGTGGCAAGCGTAGGAAGCACCCACCTTTGCTAAAACAGAAATTGATCGTTCAAGTAAATGGATTGGCGATTAATCAAGCAGATGCCTCGCGATGTATTTGGTGGTTTGCTTACAGAACGTACATTGATCGAGCTCATTGAGTTGGGTGCGCGCGAATAATGGGCGGAATCACGAGATGTTCAATCTTATTATCACTCTGATCTAGACTAATTTCGATCGACTTAAACTCTTGCCGCACCATCCATTTGGTGTATCTTGAGGGGTCGAGCCGATATAGCCGCTTCGATTCATGGCACAGTCATTGTTATTGCTGAGGTGGACATGGCTGATACTTGAGTTTGTTTGGCTCAGACTGGGGAAGCCGGACTAATTCATTCAGCTTTGTTACGACTCACATAACCTTCGTGGCTTGCGGAGCCGGAACTACGCGAGTCGTGAAAAATGTGGTGTCTAGGTTTCGTTGGTGTGAGCCATACCGTTTGGGTCACAGCCGGAGACCGTAAACGTTTCGACATTTTCATGGACTGGGCGTGACCGCTGGTTTGCGACCTGCCATGGCTACCTTGTTCAGGTATGTGCTATCGCGGCATCCGTGCTGAGCGACTACACAAATCGGCAACGGTAGAAGATGTTGTTTCGTAGCTGTTTTTGGTTGTTGGTTTTGCCCTCCGGGCTAACCACTGGCTGTAGGTATGTCTCAGCTATTTGAAAAATTTACCGTTGCGTCGTCTTGCCGCTTCCCGAACGTACTGCAAAGGCGAAAAAAATATGGAAACCCTGATCAAGATCGACGTCTCCGAGAAGCCGGAAAGCCAAGATGTCCTGCACAACCGCTGGCACCCCGACATTCCCATGGTGGCGACGGTCAAGCCGGGGGCAGAATTCCGGGTGGAGTGTGTCGATTGGACCGGGGGGCAGATCAAAGACGACGACTCGGCGACCGACATCAAAGTGGTCGATCTTTCGAAGGTTCACTACCTCAGCGGGCCGATCGCGGTCGAGGGTGCCGAGCCGGGCGATCTGATGGTGGTCGATATCCTTGACGTCGGTGTGCTTCCCAACTCGCAGTGGGGCTTCACCGGGATTTTCGCCCGGGACAACGGCGGCGGCTTCCTCGACGAGCACTACCCCGACGCCCGTAAGGCGTGCTGGAACTTCAGCGGGATCTACGCCAACTCAAGGCACATCCCCGGCGTCGAATTCGCCGGCATCATGCACCCCGGGCTCATCGGCTGCCTGCCCAGCAAAGACCTGCTTGATACCTGGAACAAGCGGGAGACCGCGCTGTTTGACACCGATCCCGAACGCGTACCGACACTGGCGTGCCTGCCCTACGCCGATACCGCCCACCTGGGTCGCATGACCGGCGAGGCCCGGGACGCCGCCGCCGCCGAGGCCGCCCGCACCGTGCCGCCCCGCGAGCACGGCGGCAACTGCGACATTAAAAATCTCAGCCGCGGTTCGAAGGTCTACTTCCCCGTCTACGTCGACGGCGGCGGCCTGTCGATGGGTGACATCCACTTCTCGCAGGGCGACGGTGAGATCACCTTCTGCGGCGCGATCGAGATGGCGGGCTACCTCGACCTGCGGGTAAATCTTATCAAGGGCGGCATGGCCAAGTACGCCGTGATCAACCCGATCTTCGAGCCCTCGCCACTCGAGCCGAACTACACCAGCTACGTCATGTTCGAGGGCATCTCGGTCGACGAGCAGGGCGAGCAGCACTTCCTCGACGCCACGATCGCCTACCGCCAGGCCTGCCTCAACGCGATCGAATACCTCAAGAAGTTTGGCTACACCGGCGAGCAGGTCTACGCCATCCTGGGCACCGCCCCGGTCGAGGGCCGGATCAGCGGCATCGTCGATGTGCCCAACGCCTGCGCGACGCTGGCCCTGCCGACCGAGATCTTCGATTTTGACATCAAGCCCAACGCCGGCGGGCCGAAGGTCAGCATCGATACGGGAATCGACTTGGCCAAAGTGAATTAGACACGCCGCCGCGGCCGGTCGCTTCCGCTTTTACCCGCAACATAAACCGAGATCCATTTCATGCCGCTCTACGAATACGCCTGCCCGAGCCACGGCAGCTTCGACGAGTTCCGCCCCAGCAGCCACAGCAGCGCCCCGATCGCCTGCCCGGAGTGTGGCGGGGCCGCCCGCCGAGTATTCACCGTGCCCCGCGTCCGGCTCATGGATAAGAGCCGGCGGATCGGCATGGAGCGGAACGAGAAGAGTCGACACGAGCCGCACGTCTGCAAGTCGGGCTGCGGGTGCTCTTCGGGCGGGGCCCGGGAAGCGGAGAAACAAGCAAACGGCAAACCCAAGCCGCAGGTCTACCGGGGGCCACGGCCCTGGGTGGTCGAGCACGCCTGAGGCGTGAAGGAGCAGTCAACCCCTGGGCGTGACGCGCGTGTGCCATGCCGCCATTTTCATTTTTCGTCAACGAAGACGAAGAGGAGTGATCAAAGATGATGTGTTTACGCGGATCCAGTCTCAAATCGTGGGGGCGGTGTCTGCGCCTCGGGTCGGCTTCCGCGGCGGTCGCCCTCGCGGGTGCCGTTGGCGCTTCGGCGGAGTGGACGAACCCGGTCCTTGATCAGTACCCGACCGACAAGGTCAACACCACCGGGCTGATGGTCACCGATACGACCGTAACGGTCGGCCAGCTCCACTCGGTCACGGGCACCATGGCGATCTCGGAGACCGGCTCGGTCGAGGCCGAACGCCTCGCGATCCAGCAGATCAACGACATGGGCGGCGTCCTCGGCCGCAAGATTGAGATCATCCAGGAAGACGGTGCCAGCGACTGGCCGACGTTCGCCGAGAAAGCCCGCAAGCTGCTGGTCAGCGACCGGGTCGGCACCGTGTTCGGCTGCTGGACCTCGGCGTCGCGGAAGGCGGTGCTGCCGATCTTCGAGAAGGAGAACGGCATGCTCTACTACCCCACGTTTTACGAGGGCCTCGAGGCCTCCAAGAACGTGATCTACACCGGCCAAGAGGCGACCCAGCAGATCCTGTGGGGCCTCGACTGGGCCCACGAGGAGAAGGGAGCCAAGACTTTCTTCCTGATCGGGTCCGACTACATCTGGCCCCGCACCTCCAACAAGATCGCCCGTATCCACATCGAGCGGTTTCTCAAGGGCTGCAAGGTCGTCGACGAGGAGTACTACCCGCTCGGCCACACCCAGTTCGGCTCGCTGATCAACAAGATCAAGCTGCGTCGGCCCGACTGCATCTACTCGATCATCGTCGGCGGCTCGAACGTCGCCTGGTACAAACAGCTTAACGCCGCCGGTATCACCGCCGACTCGCTCGCGCGACGTGACCAGATCCTGCTGACCATCTCGACGACCGAAGACGAGATCCTCGGCATCGGCGGTGAGAACGTCGAAGGCTTCTTCGCCTGCATGAAGTACTTCCAGAGCCTGGACAACGAGAACAACAAGGCGTTCGTCGCGGCGTTCAAAGAGATGTGGGGTGAAGACTCGGTCATCGGCGACGTGACGCAGGCGGCTTACCTCGGCCCGTGGCTGTGGAAGCTGACCGTCGAGAAGGCCGGCAGCTTCGACATCGACGCGATCGCCGCGGCGTCCGGCGGGATCGAGTTCCCCGAAGCGCCCGAGGGCTACGTCCGCATCCACGACACGAACAACCACCTGTGGTCCAAAGCCCGGATCGGGCGGATGCTCGCGAACGGCCAGTTTGAAGTGATCGCCGAATCGCCCGAGCTGATCGAACCCAATCCGTTCCCGGAAGGCTACCAGTAAACCACGGCAATCGTCCCGGCGTGACGGAACCTTCGCGTCGGGACGCCCAGCTCTTCCACGCCCCCTCCGGCTGGGGCGTGGGAGGGCGCTTTGGGTCGCCGAGTCCGCTCCGCGGGACTTCTAAATCCCTGCCGGATTTAAACCACGCGGGGTCTGGCCCACACGCTGAGCCCCGCCTTCGTTCTGAACCACCCGTACCGCCCCCCGCAACCGGAGCCCGTGATGGCAACCCTGGCCTTCCTCTCGATGTTCGAGGGATACTCCGCCGAAGACCTGCGCGCAATCTTCGTCATGCAAGGCTTCTCCGGCCTGAGCATGTTCTCGGTGTTCCTGCTCATGGCTCTGGGCCTGGCGATCATCTTCGGGCAGATGCGGGTTATCAACATGGCCCACGGCGAGTTCCTGACCATCGGGGCCTATACCACCGTGTTCATCTCGGACTGGGCCACCGAGAGCGCCCCGGGCGTCCTGCCTTTCTACTTCCCTTTTGCGATGCTCGCCGCGTTCGGCGTCGCTTTCCTGGTGGGCTACTTTGTCGAGTTAGGCTTCATCCGATTCCTTTATAAACGCCCATTGGACACGCTCCTGGCCACGTGGGGCCTGAGCATGGTTCTGCAGCAGACCTTCCGCCTGACGTTCGGGGCCCGCGAGGACAGCGCGGTGATGCCCGACTGGCTCATGGGCTCATGGTCGCCGACCGACATGATCGACATCCCCATCAATGGTTTGTTTCTGTTGGGCACGTCCGTGTTTATGACCCTGCTGATCTACGTCTTGATGGCGCGATCGCGCTGGGGCCTGCGGGTGCGAGCGACCGTACAGAACCGCGAGATGGCCGGCGCCACCGGCATCAATACCGCGCGGACCGACCGCATGACGTTCGCCCTGGGCTGCGGTATCGCCGGCATCGCCGGCGCGGCGTTCACGACCATCGGGTCGGTCTCGCCCTCCGCGGGTTCGCTCTACATCGTCGACACCTTCATCGTGGTGGTCTTCGGCGGGGCTGGGAGCCTCATCGGCACCGTACTAGCCGCCTTCTCCATCGCTCAGGCCCAGTCGATCCTCGAGTTCTTTCTCGACGGCGTGCTGGCCAAGGTGTTCATCCTGCTCACGATCGTAGGCATCTTAATGGTTCGGCCCGAAGGCCTGATCGCTTCCAAGATCCGCCGCTGACCGCACCAATAGACCCGACCGAACTCAACCCATACCGAGGACACCCCAAGTGAAGTCATTCGTGTACGACAAGATGCTGGGCGGGAAGTGGGGGACGATCGGCACGATCGCCCTCGCCGCGTTGCTGCTGATCGTGTTCCCGGTCCTCTTCGACACTTTCCGGCTGAACCTGGTCGGGCGGTACCTCAGCCTGGCGTTCGTCGCCATCGCGTTGGTGCTTTGCTGGGGTTACGGCGGGATCCTGAGCCTCGGCCAGGGCGTGTTCTGGGGCTTGGGGGGCTACTGCGTCGCCGCTTTCCTCAAACTCGAGGCCGCCGAGAACATCGCCAATGAAGCGGGAACGGACCAGATCCGGGCCTTGACCACGGTCGGCCTGCCCGACTTCATGGACTGGAACCAGATCACCGAGCTGCCCTGGTTCTGGTACCCGTTCAAGAGCTTCCCGTTCACGCTCTTCCTGATGTTCGCCGTGCCGACGGTCCTGGCTTACATCATCGGTACCGCCATGTTCAAACGCCGGGTCGGCGGCGTGTACTTCGCCATCATCACCCAGGCGTTGTGCTGGATCATGGAGCTGCTGTTCGTAACCCGCCAGGGCTGGACCGGCGGGATCAACGGCATCACCGACCTCCGCACCCTGCTGGGCTGGGACATCCGCACGGAATCGGCCCAAACCACCATCTACTTCTTCACCGCTCTGATGATCCTGGCCTGCGTGCTCCTCGGCCGACTGATCCTGAGCTCCAAGCTGGGCAAGCTGCTCGTGGCGATGCGTGATACCGAGGACCGCGTCCGCTTCTCGGGCTACGACGTGGCCAACTTCAAGACCTTCATTTTTTGCATCGCCGCGGCGATGTCCGCCCTCGGCGGCGGTCTGTTCGTCATGAACGTCGGTTTCATGTCGCCGAAGCTGGTGACCATCGAGCCGTCGATCTACATGGTGATCTTTTGCGCCGTCGGCGGGCGGATGTCGTTGCTCGGGGCGGTCTACGGCGCGCTGCTGGTGCAGTTCGGCCGGACCTATTTCTCCGAAGAATTCCCCGAGCTGTGGCTGTTCGCTCTGGGCGGGGTGTTTATTCTGGTCACCGTGGTGTTCCCGAACGGCTTGGCCGGCGCGGTGAACAAGCTGATCCCGGTCATCGGCCGCGTCGTCACCAAGCTGCGGAGCGGCTCATCGCCCCCGGCTTCGGTCGGACCGCCCGGGGCCCGCGGCGTACCCGCTTCCGGAGCGAGCGGGGGCCCGTGACCGCGATCGGCCAACCGGCGTAAACCGTCGGCCGAACGAGCCGGCAAACCGCCGACAGACACCGCGGGCGTGTGGCCCGACCCGAGCCGTACGTTACTCCCGTTGAAAGAAGACGAGAACCCCCATGGTGCTACCTACCGATTTTGCACTGGCCATCGAGGACCTGACCGTTTCTTTCGACGGCTTCAAGGCCGTCGACAGCGTCTCGCTGTATGTCGATAAGGGCGAGCTGCGTGTCGTCATCGGCCCCAACGGCGCGGGCAAGACGACGCTGCTTGACCTGATCTGCGGCAAGACCCGGCCGACCAGCGGGAGCATCCAGTTCCTCAACCGAGAGCTGGTCGGTATGGCCGAGCAGAAGATCGTCCGTAACGGCGTGGGGCGGAAGTTCCAGACGCCGTCGATCTACCCGAAGCTGACCATCTTCGAGAACCTCGAGGTCTCGGTTCCGAAAGGGCGGGGCGTCTGGGGCTCACTGCTGTTTCGTCGTTCTGAAGAGGTGCGGGAGCGGATCGCCGAGGTCGCCCGAGACATCTACCTTGAGGACCTGCTTGACACCGAGGCCGATCTTCTCAGCCACGGCCAGAAGCAGTGGCTGGAAATAGGCATGCTGCTGATCGCCGACCCCGAGCTGATCCTGCTCGACGAGCCCGTGGCCGGGATGAGTGTCAGCGAGCGCAAAAAAACCGCCGAGCTACTCCGCCGCATCGCGAAGGGTCGATCGGTGGTGGTGATCGAACACGACATGAATTTCGTCCGCGAGATCGCGGACAAAGTGACCGTGATGCACCAGGGCAAGGTGCTCGCCGAGGGTCCGATGGAAAAAGTCGAGAACGACGAAAAAGTCATTGAGGTCTACATCGGCCACTAATTTTGCCGGTAAGTCCGGACGCACCCGAACTCAGACCCGAACAACAAGAGGACTCCGATATGCTCAACGTGCAAGACTTGAACGTGGCTTACGGCTCCAGCCCGGTGATCCGCGGCGTAAGTTTCACCGCCGAGCGGTCCGAGACCATCGCCATCATGGGCCGTAACGGCATGGGAAAAACTACCCTTATGAAAAGCCTGATCGGCAGCCTCGGCAACACCGGCGGGTCTATCATCGTCGACGGCGTCGAGATCGCCCAGCAGGAAGCCTACCGACGCGTCAAGCACGGCATGGCGTACGTCCCCCAGGGCCGGCAGATCTTCTCGTCCCTCAGCGTCGAAGACAATATCAAGACCGGCCAAGAGACCGTGAGAAATCGGCGCAAGATCAGCGACAACATCTAT
The DNA here is from genome assembly GCA_039201235.1 of Planctomycetota bacterium. GTDB lineage: Bacteria > Planctomycetota > Phycisphaerae > Phycisphaerales > Phycisphaeraceae > Algisphaera. The sequence continues at coordinate 19,222 of JBCCRT010000017.1, read as the reverse complement.
GCGCTTTTCCCGGTGCTCTACGACATGCGTCGGCGTAAAGGCGGGAACCTCTCCGGCGGACAACAGCAGCAGCTCGCGATCGCCCGCGCCTTGGTAAGCGAGCCGAAGGTGCTTCTCCTCGATGAGCCAACCGAGGGCATCCAACCTTCCATCATCAAGGACATCGCTAAGGCGCTCAACGAGATCAAGAAGATTTATGACATCACTATCGTGGTCTCGGAACAGGTTCTCAGCTTCACGCTGGAAGTCTCCGATCGCCTTTTCGTGATGGAATCCGGCCGGCTGATTCATGAAGACGATCGGGCTAGCGTCGACGAGGCGAAGATCTCCAAATACCTTTCGGTCTAAATCACGAACCTGCGGCCGATGCCGGCCGTCATCTTCAGCCCTGAAAACTGCGGAAAGAATTCAGGCCATATGCCGAATCGGTATCGGACCTGCCCTGTAGAAAACCTCGATCTCGCTCCGTTCCGTTCGGCACGAGTCACACCAGCGAGTTGCCACGGAAGGTGGCAGCGGTGGCCCTGCGCGTCGGGCTAAGGAACAGCCCGGCCTACGGCCATCGCTGGCGTTACGTTTGCGGGAGTTCAAATACTTTGAGGTCTCGGACGCAGGTCAGTTCGTGGGCGCCTTAGATGCCGCCCCCGGCAGCGTCTGCACGCGTTGAAACGTAGGCAGGTCGATGAGTGGCTGATGCCCGACGGTGTGCCACCGTCCGCGGTATTTCACCTCGCCGAGGCACGACCAGCTGGTGAACAGATCGTACCGGTTGCTCCGCGGGAAGCGTTGGATGCGGTCGGTATACGCCATCCCTTCGCGGTCCGATTTGATCGTTCAGCGAGTCGAGCGTGTGGCCCCGGGACGCATGGGGCGTGAAGATGCGGTGCATCATGTGCCCGGCCGGGGTGTTCTCGGTGGGCTGACTGACGTCGATCACGGGCAGCCCGTTGTCGTTTCGACGCGCGCCAGCTCGATACAGTCGACCAGGTTCTGGGCCGCCCGGTCCGCCTTGAGGAACAGCACCCCATCGGGCGAGGCGTCCTTCTTGACGTACCCGAGCAAATCCCTGAACGTCCGGCGCTTGTCTTTTTTGGACGCCGTCTCGGCGATGCGGTACCGCTTGACGACGTCGGCCCGGTGCTGCGTGGCGTACCGCCTCAGGGCGTCCTTCTGCGTCTCCAGCGGGAATCCCTCTTGCTCCTGCTCCCGGCTCGACACAGGCGGGCCAACGCCAGATACTTCTTACCCACACATATCATGATCCTCTCCCAGAAGGTCGATGAGTCTGCCCTCCTGTGTTGGGCATTTGCTCCTTCTCAAGGCGTCAAAAGTCGGTACCCGGGTTACCGGCCGCCGATCGGGGCGTTAGCAAACGTCAGGTCTATCACGGCTCGAAGCGCATGGGGCCCGGCGCGGTCCCGATTGACTTCTTGGTGTTGGGTGAATGGGCGGATCGTCAAGTATGCTGTTGTATAGATCACGGCAATCTGACGTACACGCTACGCACGCGCGTCTATCATCCACGTCAAATACCCATTTGACACGGAAGCTCATACTCACTGTCCGCGTTGATGTCGCCCCGGCCCCGATCTCCGCGGTGATCCAATGCCTGTTCTGTTTCGACCCGCACGGCATCGGGTTTGGCCGAGGCACGCTACGCCGTGTGGCTCACGCGACCCATATCAGAAGACCGCTGCTCCAGATCACGGGCGAAGCCTTGATCCCGATCAGGGCGATTGCAAGGACCCTCGCCTTACGCCAGTCGCGGTCCGCCACGAAATCACACATCAGGATGACCAAGCCGACGATCAGGTACTTGAAGACCACCATGCCGGCGAAGCCGTAGTGCTCCAGGATCGCCGCGGCCAGCGGGTTAATCTCCCGGCCCCCGAGTGCGAGCAGGATCCCCGTGAGCAGAACGTCCAGCGTGCCCGCCGCGATGATCGCCGTGTAGAGCCAGGGGAACTTCAGCGATCGGTTGACGGTGAAGGTGCGGGCGTGGACGTCCGGGGACGGGTGATCGTGGTAAGGGGCGGGCTGCATGGTCATCGTATGGGTATCTGAATCGATGATTTTCGAAGCAGGCGTGATGTTTATCGGTTAATTCAGGATAGAAGGATCGACCGCCGGCTTCTATGCGGCCGGTCGCGATGCGTGTTCCGCGCCCCAGGCTCGATCTTCGGCACGTCCCGAAAGCCGGGGTATGACCCGGTAATACGTATGCCACCAGTGCATGGATCGGTACCGCCGAAATTGGGCGGCGGACTGATCTTAAAAAATAATGAAAAAATTAAGTCTCATAAATGTAGTGTTTTAAGACTTTCTCTAGAAATTATCAGGTAAAAAGGCCGACTCCGTGTTTGTCGGTGAGATTGATTCTCGCTACTCTCTCTCCGCACACTCAGTTGGGTCTAATTTCCGTTTTATCCATGGTCAAATTTTGCCGGGCGTTCCGGCTTCATGGGCACTCGCGACTCGCGGGGCGGATCGATGGTCCGGCCGAATTAGGAGCACAGAAGTGAAGATTTCGCGTCCCTCCCCCCGTCGTGGTCTGGTCCGCAAGGGCCTGACCCTTATCGAGCTGCTGGTCGTGCTGACCATCCTGATCGCCCTCGGCGGCCTGCTCATCCCGGTCGTCGGCAACGCCTTGACCCGTTCACACGTCGCGACGTGCTCGGCGAGCATCCCCGAGATCGCCAACATGCTCAACACCCAGATCGCCACCCGCGGCACGATCGGTGACGGCTGGGCGACCGGTATCAACGGTGGCGCTGCGGTCAACGACACGATCAACGATCCGGCCAACGATACGCTCGATACTCAGGAACTAACAGGTCCGGAGATCGACGCCCTCGCCGGACTGGGTATCACGACCCTTTACGACCACGGAACGCCCGCGACCGTGGAAGACTACAATGTGACTTTCAACAACGGTGTCGGTAGCCCCGCAGGTGCGGGCCAGTCGGCCGCAATCGTTCTGGCGACCGACGAAACGACCGGTGCCGCAACGACCACCACCGATGTGATCGTCCTCAGTGCTGCCCAAGCGGCCCAGATCAACTTGCCCGCCGCCAACGGTGAGAAGTACATCTGGCTCGGCCTAGACAAGGAATGGGACCTGCTCGGTACCGCGACCCCCGAGATGCCGGTCCACTTCGGCGACACCCCGGGCGCCTACCCGCAAGAGGTCTACTCGCGGTTCGGCGCGGTGATCAAGATCGCTGAGAACAACGACGCGGACCCCGCCGTTGTCGAAGCTCTTCCGACCGCTCAGTTCGCCCGCATCAGCTACTCCCTCGACGGGGAGAACTTCGAAACGGCCGACAACCACATCGCCATTTTCTGGCAGGAAGTGTTCGAGTAAAAACTAGGGCCGTACGGGCCCGACGGTCTGACGTTCACGGGCGGTCTGCTTACGCAATGGTCCGGAACGGAAACCTGCGGATCACGATGCCGGAGCCGGGTTGAACCCTGGCTCCGGCTTTTCTCTCGGGTGCGGAAATGGGTGGTTGCATGTCGCGGCAAGAACGAATAACGCCGCCGTCCGTCGGCCGGGCGGGCAGGCGGCGGGGGCTGACCCTGGTGGAGTTGGTCGTGGTGTTGACCGTTCTGGTGGCGTTGGCGGGGCTGATCGTGCCGCTGTTCGGCGGGATCGGGGCGGACGCGCCGGAGCAGGCGACGCGGGCCACGCTGTCCCAGGTGGCCGAGACGATCGTGGGGCCCGGGGGATACGTCGAGGCGATGCGGTTCGCGGCGGACGACTCAGGGGACGCGGTGGGCTACAACACCGGGCTGCCCTGGCCGCCGCCCGACGCGGTGACGGCCGGCGTCCGTACGGACCACCCGCAGCTGGCGTACCTCTTCGAGTTCGACGGCGACAACGCGGACGGCAGCACGACCTTCCCGGACTACGACGCGGTGAATCGGATCGGCTGGCGGGCGGCCTGGCTCGACGCCGGCTCGGCTACCGCCTACGAGAACAACGCCGACGGCTTCGAGGCCGCGTACGGCCGGGACGACGACCCCGCGCCGCGGGACGGCTGGGGCAACCCGGTGGTCATCCAGCTGCCGGGGCTGTTCTCGGCCACCGACCCCCCGGACCCCCCGACGGAGGACGAGTTGTTCAACGCCCGGCTGGTCTCGGCCGGGCCGAACGAAGTGATCGACACCCCACGGATTGTGATCACGGACGCCGACGACGCGGACAACGACGACATCGTGCTCTACCTGAACCGGACCGACCCGTTCCCGCCGGAGGATTGAGGCAGCGATGCGTGAGGGTCTGCGATCTGAAGCGGGGGTTGGGTGCCTTAGCGCAGTCGCCCGGGCCCCGCGCCATAACTTCCGGGGGCGGGGGCGGAATTTCGGCAGGGGCTTGACCCTGCTGGAGCTGATCGTCGTGCTGGTGATCCTGGCGGCGTTGGGCACGGTGATGGTGACGCAGACGACCGGGCTGACCGACGAGGCGCGTTACACGCAGACGGCCCGCACGCTGGAGGCGATCCAGGACGCGGTGATCGGCCGAGCGGTCGCCCGCGGCGAGGACCCGACCGCGGTGCCGCCGGGGTTCGTTTCGGACATGGGCCGGCTGCCGCAGGCGGTGGAAGAAACGACCGACGTCTTCACGCTGGCCGAGCTGTGGGACCCCGACGAATTTACGGCGGACGACCGTTACCAGGTCCGCGTGCTTACCGATCTGGACGACACGCTGCAGATGGCCAGCGGTTGGCGGGGGCCGTACGTCCGGCTGCCGGTGGGGACGAACGATTTGCGCAACGGCTGGGGTCGGCGGTACGACCTGTTCGACGGGGCCGGGGCCGCGGTGGCCGCGGACGAAGAGCCGATTGGGGCGGTGAGCAGCACCGGCTCGGGGCTGGGCGATGCGTTTGATCCGGCGACTCCGCTGGAGGTGGTCTTCGCCGACTCGGCGGCGGTGCCGGTGGCGATTGATCGGGTGACGGGGAGTGTGCCGACGACGCTCACGGTCGAGGTCACCCTGCCGGCTACGGGAACGGTTTCCGGAGTGGTCCGGCTGTACGGCATCGTGGATGGGGAGCCAGCGGTTGAGTTTCAGAGTGTCGAGTTTACCGCCATGGGCGCGGCTAACGATACGGTCTCCGTGACCGTCACGTTCACCGATCCTACGCCACTTGTGCCCGGACTGAACGGCGTTACGATAGGGCCTAAGGTGGTGCGGGCGTACCAGTACACGACGGCCGCGGCCCCGGCGATCACGGACAACCTTTCGGCTTCGAACAAGAGCGATCTAGGACGTTTCACGCTCCCCGCAGGCGGGCTGGCCGCGCTGCCGTCGCTGGCTTTGGTAGGCAACTAAGCGATGGCGAGCCGTCCGCAGATCACGATCGTTATGCACACGCGTGGCTGGACCGCCCGGGCGGACGTGGCCGAGGGCGGTTTGCCGCGGACGCAGGTGTGGCGGGACGCGCCGCCGGAGTTGGCCGAGGCGGTGGGGGTGGTGCTGAAGGAGGGGGGGGCGATCGGCCGGCGGGTGTGGGTGCTGGACAGCGGGCTGTGGCTGGGGCTGGTCGAGATGTCGGCGGCGGCGGTGGCGAACCTGTCGGACGCCGAGTTGGCGGGGCCGGCGGCCTATGAGGCGGAGACCGCGGGGGGGCTGTCGGCGACCGCGGCGGTCACGGGGGTGCGGCGGTCGCGGGTGCCGGAGTACCAGGACCAGTTCCTGGTCGCCCAGTACCCACGGGACCGGTTGGCGGCGGTGAAGCAGGCGGTGAAGTCGGCGGGGGGGAAGCTGGCAGGCGTCGGGCACCCGGGCGGTCTGCCGCAGGCGTTGCTGGACGGGGGTGAGCGAGACGTGTTGGCGGGGGACTGGCGGCGGGTCGAGTTCTGGGCGGACGAGGTGGTGCTGGTGCAGCGGACGCGGGGGCGGGACCAGGTGATCCCGTTGGGCATGCCGCCGCGGGGCGGGTGGCGGGCGTCGTTGTCGCCGCACCTGCGGGAGGAGCCGGTCGCGCCGCTGGAGCAGACGCTGGTCGAGCCGGGGGTGAAGCCGCGGGACGGGACGCAGTGGCGTGACCCGCTCGGGGCGGGGCCGGCCGCGCGGTGGCTGAACGCCGGGGAAGAAGAAGACGGATCGTCTGACGGCCCGGAGCTGTGGCGGCTGGAGGAGCCGGCGACGGCCGAGCATTTCGTTGCGGCGTGGGCCCGTCGTCTGTCGGCGGAGCCGTCGCTGGAGGCGTTCCCCGTGCCTTGGGTCAAGCCACCGAAGGCGCCGGCGGCGCGTTGGCCGGCGGTGGCGGCGGGGGTGCTGGCGTTGTTGTTGGTGGCCGGCGTCTTGGGGCTGCAGTGGGTCCAGGCGTCGGAACGGGTCGCCGAGCTGACCGAGGAGATCGAGAGCCGGCAGGAAGAGGCGCGGATGATCGCCGACCTCGAGAAGAAGGCGAAGGAGTCCAAGCAGGCGGTGCAGCGGGAGACTCGGGAGATCGCCGACCTGGAAGCCCAGCTGGCCCGGGTGATGGAGGCGAGGGACCGAGACGAAACCGGTGCCCCGCGTGTTGCCGACCTCCGGGGGCCGCTCGCGGAATTGATGGGTTCGCTGTCGCGGCTGGCGGGGGGCGAGCTGATGGTCGAGTCGATCACGCCCGGCAGCCCGCGGCACGAGGTCGCGGGGCTGTCGGCGTCGCCCGAGTCGGCGTCGCGTTTGGCCCGGCGGTTGAGCCGGGAGTTGTCCGCGGGGTGGTCCGTCTCGCCCGCCCGGATCGAGCCGGTGCTGACAGCGGACGACCCGCACTGGCGTTTCACGATCATGCTGGACCCCGCTTCGCCGACGCCCCCCAGCCCGGAGGCGTCGCCGTGAATGCGTTGAGCAAGCTGTCGAAGCGTGAGCTGTGGCTGGTGTCGATGCTGCCCGCGGTGCTGGTGGTGATCGCATCGTTCGTCGTGCCCCGCCCCGCCGATGAAGTACACGAGCTCGAAGAGCAACTCGACCGCATCACCCAGGCCGACCCGCCCGGGCGTACCGTACAACGCGCGCAGGAAGCGCGGTCGCAGATTCGAGAGCACGAAGCCTCGCTGGAAGCGTTGGCGCGGCAGGCGGGCGAGTTGAACACCACGATCGAGGCGGCCCGGCGGCCGGCCGCGCCGGCCGCCACCGCGGCGTCGGCGTCGGCGTCGCTGGCGGAAAACCTCGACGAGCTGCGGGCCCGGCTGGCCCGGTACGGCGTGCGGGTGCTGGCGATCGACAGCAAGGGCTCCGCCGCGAGACGCCCGTCATCGGCCCCGTTGTCGTCGGAGACCTGGCGGGTGACCGCGGTCGGGCGGTGGGGCGAGGTCCGCGACGCGCTGAACCAGCCGGGTACCTTCCCCGCGGGTCTCGTGCTGCGGTCGATGCAGATGGACGAACCTTCGTCGCGCACCACGCTGCGGCGGTGGGAGTTTTCCGTGGCTCCGGCCGGGGGTCGGCCTTGAATTCCGCCGCCGGCCCCAGCCCGACCGACGCCGGTTCGACGTCGCTCGAACGCTTCGAGTCGCTGCTGCGGAGATGCGTCGAGGCCGACGCGAGCGACCTCCACCTGACCGAGGGCCTGGCTCCTTACCTGCGGGTGAAGGGCCCGCTGGAGCCGCTGGAGGATCAGGCGGCGATCGGGCCGGCGGAGCTGCGTGCGATTGTCGAGCGGCTGCGTCCCGGCTTCGTCGAGACCGGCATCGGCAGCGTTGACGGCGCGTTTTCGGCCGCGGACGGGACCCGGTTCCGCTTCAACGCGTACTGGCGATCGGGCGGAATGGCGTTAGCGCTACGGCGGCTGGAAGACCGGTTCCGGACGCTGGCGGAGCTCGGCCTGCCCGACGAGCTTTACACGCTGGGCGACCTGCCCAACGGCTTGGTGGTCGTCAGCGGCCCGACGGGCTCGGGCAAATCCACCACGCTTGCTACGCTGATCGACCGTGTCAACCAGAAGCATCCGTGCCACGTCATCACGATTGAGGACCCGATCGAGTACGTGCACCAGCCGGGGCGGGCGCTGGTGAACCAGCGTGAGGTCGGGCAGGACGCGGGCTCGTTCAACGAGGCTTTGGTCGCCAGCCTGCGGGAGGACCCCGATGTGGTTCTGGTCGGCGAGATCCGCGACACCGACACGATCCGCACCGCGATCACCGCCGCCGAGACGGGACACCTCGTGCTCACCACGGTCCATGCCAGCGACTGCGTGAGCACGATCGCGCGGCTCGTGGGCGTGTTCCCGGCCGAGGAGCAGCAGGCGATCCGCCAGCAGCTCGCGCTGGTGCTGCGGTGTGTGATCTCCCAGCGTCTACTCGTGGCCGACGGCCCGGCGGTCCGCGACGAAACGGAGAGCGGGCGGTCCCGACAACGCACCCTCGCCAGCGAGGTGCTGATGGTCACGCCCGCGATCACGAACCTGATCCTGCAGGCCAAGAGCAGCCAGATGGTCAGCGCGATGGAGACCGGCGGTACCGCGGGCATGCGGACGTTTGAGCAGGACCTGGCCAGGCTGTGGGTCGAGGGCAAGCTCAGCGAACGCAGCGCGTTGGCCGCGGCGGGCCGGCCCGAGATCGTGAGGGACCGTGCCGAGCAGCAGCTGCGGCGGGTGGGCGGCAACGCCGCGGGCGGCTTGGCCACACGGCCCAGGAGGACGGGATGACCGACAACCCGGACCCGGCAGCTGACGCGGACGTGGTGGCCCTACCGCAGGAAAGGCGGGGGTCTCGGCGACGCGTGACCGGTGCCGAACTCCGACTCACCCTGGAAAGCGGTAGCGGCGGGCCGTTGACGGCCCGGATGATTGACGTTTCGGCGACCGGCGTCCAAGTCGAGCTGGAGGGGGCCGAGGGTTCGGATTTGTCTCCCGATCCGGGGCAACGGCTGGTGCTGGAGTTGGTCGAGGGGGGCGCGCGGGCGGCCCCGCCGCGGTCGGGCGAGGTGATCTGGACGGCCGGGTCCGAGTCGGCCCGTCTGGGTATCCGCTTCGTGGCCGCGGACGCGGCGGACGGAGCGACCGGGCCCGAGATCGACATCGCCCGGGTGCGGATCGACCCGCAGGTGGCACTGCGTTTCCCCGCCGAGCGGGCGCGGCGGTGGGAGGTGTTGCCGTTTGCGGTTTCGGAAGACCGGGTGCTGGTCGCCGCGGCGGCCGAGCCCGAGCCCCGGGCGATGAGCGCTCTGGAGCGTTGCTACCGCCTGGAGGTCGGGCTGCACACCGCGACGCCCGACGCGTTGACGGCCACGATCGGGCGGGTCTACGCCGGGGCCGAGTCGCTGGCCATCGACCGCGGCAGCGTCTCGGTCGATGCGGTCTCGATCGACCAGGAGGCCCCCGACGCGGTCGCGATGTACGACCACCTGTTCGCCTCGGCGATCATGCTCGGCGCTAGCGACCTGCACGTCGATACGTTCGAGCAGGAGACCCGCATCCGCGCCCGGATCGACGGCGAGCTCGAGACGATCCGCACGCTGGCCCTCGACGCGGGGGCGACGCTCATTAACCGGATCAAGGTGATGGCCGGCCTGGATATCGCCGAACGCCGCGCCCCGCAGGACGGCCGGCTTCGTCACGAAGCGGACGGCGGGGTCGCGGTCGACGTCCGCGTCGCCTCGCTGCCGGCCAAGCACGGCGAACGGCTCACCCTCCGCCTGCTCGCGCAGAACGCCGGGAAGATCACGCTCGCCTCGCTGGGCATGAACGAGAGCCAGCTACGCCTGTGCGGCCACGCGATCCGCCAGCCCCACGGCCTGGTACTCATCACCGGGCCGACCGGCAGCGGCAAGAGCACGACGCTCTACGCCGCCATCCAACAGCTCATCGCCGAGTCCGACCTCAACGTGATCACGATCGAGGACCCGGTCGAGTATCAGATCAACGGCGTGACGCAGGTCGAGGTCAGCCAGTCGGAGAAGATCACGTTCGCCAAGGCGCTGCGGAGTACGCTGCGCCACGACCCCGACGTCGTGATGGTCGGCGAGATCCGCGACGCCGAGACGGCCGACATCGCGGTCAAGGCCGCGCTGACCGGCCACCTGGTCTTCTCGACGCTGCACACCAACGACGCCGCCGGTGCGATCACCCGCCTCCAGGACATGGGCGTCGCGCCCTACCTCGTCTCGGCGACCCTCCGGCTGGTGGCGGCGCAGCGGCTGGTCCGTCGGCTGTGCCCGAAGTGCGCGGTGCCCACCACGTGTTCGGTGGAGCACGCCGCCGCGATCGGCTGCCCGGACCTGGCCGGTCAGCCGGTGCACGACCCCTCGCCCGGGGGCTGCGTGTACTGCGGCGGCCGGGGGTACGCTGGGCGGCTGGCGTTATTCGAGATGGTCTTGTGCGACCGGGAGTTGTCGCGGCTGGTCGTCGACGGCGTGAGCGAGGAGCGGGTCCTGGCCCACCTGGCCGAGCGGGGTGTCCCGACCCTGGGCGACGACGCGGCGTTGAAACTCCGCGACGGCCGGACGTCGATGGCCGAAGCGCTACGCAGCGTGGTGTCCTTCGGCAGCGTGGATCTCCCGGCGGCGGCCGCGGCCGCGGCGGCGGTCGAGCGCGGCGAGCCCGGGGGGGCTGACTGAACCCGATGCCCAGCTTCGCCTACCAGACGATGAGCCCGGCGGGCCGGCCGGACCGGGGCGTACTCCAGGCTCCCGACGCGGGGGCCGCGGCGGCGATCCTGCGTGAAGGCGGCAACATCCTGATGAGCCTCGACGCGGTGCGGGACCGCAAGGCCCGGCGCTCCGGGGCCCGGCGCTCTTCGAAGATTCCGTTTTTGCGGCCGCGGTTGTCGAAGGTCGAGCTCGCGCTGAAGCAGCTGAGCGTGATGCTCGGCAGCGGCCTGACGCTGCTCGAAGCCCTGCGGGCCGCCGCCGAGCAGTCGACGTCACGCCTGATGCGGGGGGCGCTGCTCGACATCGCCGAGACGGTGCAGGGCGGCAGCTCGTTCGCCGAGGCGTTGAACCGCCACAAGTACATCGGCCGGATGGTCCGCCAACTCGTCGAGGTCGGCGAGCAGACCGGCACGCTTGAGGTCGTGCTCGACCGCGCGGCGGAAGCGATGGAGAAGCGTCGGCTGCTGATGGCCCAAGCGGTGTCGGCCCTGCTTTATCCGTCGATCGTGTTCATCGCGGCGATCGGGGCGACCGTGTTCATGCTGACCTTCGCGGTACCCCGGCTGTCGCAGTACCTGCAGGCCCTGGGCCGGCCGCTGCCCACGATGACGCAGGTCTTGGTCGACGCCAGCAACTTCCTCATGACGTGGTGGCCGGTCATCACGGGCGGCTTCGTGGTGGCCGGCATCTGCGTCGCGGTGGCGTACTCCACGCCGCCGGGCCGGCTGGTGATCGACACGCTGCTGCTGCGTATCCCTCTGGTGGGCTTCATCCTGCGGACGAGCGCGACGGCGTTGTTCAGCCGGTCGATGTCGCTGCTGATCCGCAGCGGGGTGACGATCATCGAGTCGCTGCGGACCTGCCAGGAACTGCACGCCAACCGCCGCCTCGCGACGCTCATCGCCGAGGCCCGCCAAGGCGTCATCGCCGGCCAACCGCTCGCCCCCGGGCTCGCACGCTCGTTCACCTTCACCCCGATGCTGCCGAGCATGACCGGCATCGGCGAGCGGTCCGGCAACCTGGACGAGACGCTCGAGTCCTGCGCCCTGTTCCACGAGCAACGCCTCACCGCCCTGATCCGCACGCTCTCGAGCGTCGTGGAGATCGTCGTCATCATCCTGGTCGGCGGGATCGTGGGTTACATCTACATCGCCTTCATGCTCGCCCTGTACGGAGCCTCGCTGTAATGGTCTTGTTTCGATCGCTTCCCACTCCCGGTCGACGCGTCTGCGCCTCGATGTTTTGCCTGTGTCTGCTGGCGGCCCCGGCCCCAACCCGCGCCCAGCCGGGACGGGCCGATACGCCCCCCGAAGACGCCGGCGACCCCACGGTCCCCTCGGAGATGATCACCGAGTTGATGCGTGACGGCGTCGTCCAGCCGCCCGGCCAGAACGCCACGCCGACCCAACGCATCGACCTGGAGATGGGCGAAGACGGCGTGTTCCGCGAGGTCCGCATCGTCGAAGCGCCCCTGGCCGAGGTCGTGGGCGAGATCGGCGCCGCGGCGCGGGCCAACGTCCTGGTCAGCGCCGACGTGGCCGACCGGCCCGTGACGCTGCGGCTGGGCGACCTCGACCTCGACGGCCTGCTCGACGCCATCGGGTTCGCCCAGGACCTGATCGTCCAGCGCGACCGCGACACCGGGGTCTACGCGCTCCGCTCGCCGCAGAGCGTCGAGCAGAGCATCGTCTCGCTCCGCAACGACCAGACCCGCGTCTACACCCTGCTCTACCCCAACGCGCTCGACGTCGCCCGGGCCATCGGGAACCTGTTCGGCGACCGCGTGATCGTGACCCTCGACGAGCCCTCCGACGACCTGCGGCGCGAGCTCGAAGAACGCTTCGACCGCTTCGAGCTGCTCGACGAGCAGAGCACCGATATCCGCGGCAGCGGCACCGGGGGCGGCGGCCGATCGAGCGGCCGGAGTAACCAGCGCGGACGCGTCTCCAACAGCGACCGGGTCAGCAGCGGCGGCTCGTCGGGGGCCACCCGTGTCGGCGGTCAACGTTTCACCCTCAACGAGGTCGAGCGGATCGAGGAAAGCGCGATCGACGCCGACCAGATCCGGGCCGTGGCCGCCGCCGAGACCGCGGCCGAACGCGTCGCCTTGCGGGAGGCCCTCGCCCAGCGGCGGGCCGTGACTTTCGTGACCGTGGTCCGGAGGCTCAACCGGATCGTCGTCCGGTCCGCCGATGAGCGGATGGTCGAGACCATCGAGCAGCTGATCCGCGAGCTGGACGTCCCCACGCCCCTCGTGCTCCTGGAGGCCAAGGTCCTGCGGATCGAGCTGGGCGACGACGTCAGCTCCGCGTTCGACTTCGCGTTCCAGGCCAGCGACGCCCGCTTCGGCGACTTCCAAGGCGGCTTCACCCGCGGTAACATCGCCAACGGTACGCCCGGCTCGTCCCTGCTCGGCGGCGCGGGATTCAACGCCCAGGCCGGCCTGTTTCAGGTCGTCGCCGACCAGTTCCAGGCCCGCCTCGAGCTGCTGCAGTCCAAGGGCAAGGTCACCGCATTGGCGACGCCGATCCTCCTGACCGCTAACAACGAGGTCAGCCGCATCTTCTCCGGCGAAGAGGTCCCCGTCCTCAAGGGCTTCAACGCGTCGCAGGTCGTCGTCAGCGACGGCGGTATCACGACCTTCCCCCCCGACCCCGACTTCGAGGTCGAAGACGTCGGCACCAGCCTGCTGATCACCGCCAGCATCAACGCCGACCGCACCGTCACCCTCAACCTCGTGCAGGAGACCAGTTCGATCAACCCGGACGGTGCGACGCTGCTGGTGCCCGAGGGCGCGACGTTGACCGAACGCACCGTCGATACCGTCCTCACCCAGACCGCCAGCGGTACGATCATCGCCGCCGACGGCCAGCTGCTTGCCTTCGGCGGGCTGATCGAGGAGAGCGTGTCCGACCAACGCGTGCAGTGGCCGATCCTCGGCGACCTGCCGCTCATCGGCGGGCTGTTCCGCCGCGAAGAAGCCGTCCGCAGCCGCAGCGAACTTGTGGTCGTCATCCGGCCCTACATCCTCAACACCCCGGTCGAGGGCGACCGCATCAGCCGCGAGTTGCTCGAAGACCTCAGCATGCACCCCCAGGTCGAAGAAGGTTTCGACGAAGACCTCGGCGTCTTCCGCGACACCGAGCCGCTCGGGCCCGACGCCCGGCACGACCTGATCGAAGCGTTCCGGTTCCACAACGAGCCGGCCGAGGGGGACACCTCGCCGTGAACCTCCGACGCCTCGCCGCCGTCAACGTGTTGGCCGTCGTGTCCGTGACGGGTTGCATCTCGCCGGCCGATCGGACAGACACCCCGCGGTCGGGCGACGGCTTACAACTCCGCGTCGACGGCACCGCGCGCATGCTCGGGCAAGCCAACCTCCCCGCGGGGTCGCCGGAGGTGTTCGGCCGTGAGCTGACCGCGATGGTCCAGCAGCAGCGATTCGCGACGGCGGAGGGGTGGCTGCGTCACCGGCGGGACGAGTCCGAAAGGCTGCTTGTTTCGCCCGGCGACACCCCGCCCGAAGTCCTGTCGTTCCTCGCCGCGCGGTGGGACGAGCGCGCCGGGGGGCGGGGGGGCTGGCGCAGCCTGCTTGAGGATCGTCTTGCCCGGCCGGAAGCCTACGCCGACTTCGACGCGGCCTACCGCGACTGGCAGGGGTTGGTCCGGGGCGGACGGTTCGACCTGCGTGCCGCCGAAAAGGTGGGGTCGCCCGCCGGTGCCCCGGCCCCGTGGCTGGACGTCGAGTCCTACCGTCTCCAGGCGATCGCCCTGCTCACAACGGGTGACCCCAGCGGGGCGGCGGACCGTTGGGTTTCCGCCGCCGCATTGGCCGAGCCCTGGTCGCCCCGTGCCGCCAGGACGCTGCGCCTGATGGCTGCGAACGCCTGGCTGAGCGACCAGCGGTTCGACCTCGCCGCCGCCGCCTGGGGTGACGCGACACGCGGCATGACCCTGTCGGAGCTCGACAGCCCGGCCACGCTGGCTCTGCTGATTCAGGCTGAGGAACGTCTGCGGGCGGCCGCCGGACCGGCGATCGCTCCCCTCCGCCCGCTCTACCACCGGCTCGGACAAATTCGGCTGTCGCGGGGCGAGCCGCAGTCCGCACTCGTCGCGTTCCGGGCCGCCGAGTCACAGCTCGGGCCGAGCCCCACGACACCGGCGTTGCGGTTGGCCCAGGCCGACGCCCTGACCGCGCTACGCCAGTACGACGCAGCAAGATCGGTGCTGGTCGGCCTGACCGACTCCCCCGAGCGTGTGAACGCTTTGGCCAGGCTGGGCGTGATCGAGCTGCGTGCCGGGCGAGTCGGCCCCGGGGTCCGACTGCTGCGTACCGCGTCGCAAGAGGCCGCCATCGAGGACCACCCGCGGGTCCACGCCGACTACGCCCTGGCCCTACTCGCGTCGGGCAGAACCCCCGAAGGCTTGGCGTTGTCGGCCCAAGCCCGCGAACACTTCCGACGCCGCGACGACTTCGACGCCATCAAACGCTCGCTCCAGAATCAGCAAGTCATGGCCCAAGCACAAGGCCTCAATGATCAGGCGGGTCTTCTAGGCAAAGAGCTCCAGCAGCTAGAGACCGGAAAATCCCGGCGACACGCCCGCTGAGCTTTCACGCATCGGCGGCGTACGGATGCCGCGCCCGATCGAGTTACGGCAGTGGACTATCAAGTTGGTGTGCGTAGACAACCGGCCCGGCGGGGAGTGTCCGGCAGTTTGCGAGTTCTAGAACGAACGGGCTCCGTCAGATCGTCTGTCACCAACGGGCGGAATTCGCTCTATGCATATCTAGCACCCGTCGGGTCTAGGCGGACCGGGCCGCACATCGCTTTTCACTGAGCTTACGAGGCTGCATCCCCAAGCGTGTCCAGGAAAAGTTCAACCGGTATTCGATGATCTGGATGTTTTCGGAAGAGAGCCTTCGGCGAGCACGCCGAAAAGTTTGATGGAGCATATCTGTATCGAGACTTCCGCAGATGAGCGGACGGTTGGATCCAACGGTATCGGAAGATCGCTGCTTGAAGCGATCAATCAAGACAGGAGATCGCGCGTGAAGCGTGTGCGGGAGTCCGGAGGCCTTGACGGCGGTTTTGCTGTGTTGGCGAGGCGGCGTCGGGCGAAGTTCTCCCCATGGCCAACAGGTTTCGAAGGGGAAGAACGACACCGGAACTTGACGGGCAATCGAATGAGAATATCGTTTGTCAGAGGTTATCAGCAGCTGTGCAGGGTGCGCGGACGTGCTGTGTGTCTGGGCATCGGGCGTTACAGGGGGTAAGCCGGGCCGGGCCGAGGCACCGAGCCTTTCGAACCGCCCGCGCGACTTGAGCCGTATGCACACCAGCGACCTGTCCACCATTCACCGGCTGTCCGACGCCGAGAGCCGGTCGATCTCGCCCGAGAACCCCGACGGGCGTCGGGCCGGCGGGGGGCGTCACGTCGATCCCAGCCACGAGCCCTCGTCTGAACTGGGCCGAGGTTGGAAGGTTCGGCCGTGCGTCGAGATCGGGCCGGGGCAGAGCCTCGACCTGGCGGACATCGCGGGCCCGGGCGTGATCCAGTCCGTATGGATGACGATGCGGGGCAAGCCGCGGCTGGCGATCCTCCGGGCGAACTGGGACGGGCAGCCGCACCCCAGCGTCGAGTGTCCCCTGGCGGATTTCTTCGCCTCGGCGTACGGCACGCCCCAGCGGTTCGTGCCCGTGGTGTCGCGGGCGGTCTGCGTCAACCCCGGCAGCGCGTACAACGCCTACTGGCCGATGCCCTTCCGCGAGCACGCCCGGCTGACGCTGACCAACCTCGACGACGCTCCCCTCACGCTGTACTTCCAAATCAACTACACGCTGACCGGTGTGCCGGACGACGCGGCGTACTTCCACGCGACGTTCCGCCGCGTCAACCCTCTACCCAAAGGCGAGGTCGTTACGCTGCTCGACGGCGTCGAGGGGCGGGGGCAATACGTTGGGACCTATCTGGCCTGGGCGCTCAACCACGACCGCTGGTGGGGCGAGGGCGAGGTGAAGTTCTACCTCGACGACGACGTCGATCCGGCCCACTCCGACGGTCGGGCCGTCGCGGGCTCGACCGGCTTCCCCACGATCTGCGGCACCGGTACCGAAGACTACTTCGGCGGCTCGTACAACTTCGAGGACAAGGCCGAGCGGCGGTACCGGACGTACTGCACGCCTTACGCCGGCCTGCCGGACGTGGTCCGACCCGACGGCTTATACCGCTCACAGATGCGTTTCGGGATGTACCGCTGGCATCTGCCCGACCCGGTTCGGTTCCGCGAGCGGATCAAGGTGACCGTCCAGGCGCTGGGCTGGAAGCCCGGCGGTCGGCGGTACCTGCAACGCCGGGACGACATCGCCTCGGTCGCTTACTGGTATCAGACGCTGCCGTCGTTGCCGTTGGGGACGCTGCCCTCGCGGGATGAACTCGAACTCACTTGAACTTGGGGCTCGGTCGGTGAGGTCTCACCGGTCTTCCCGCAACTGGCCCAGGGCCCGGTCGGGGGCCAAATCGGTTTCGATGAAGATCGGCATCAGCGGTACCTGCCCTGGGGTCAGCGGGTTGCCGAAGACATCAACCGTTCCGTCGGGCAACCTATCGAGGTCCAGCGAGGCGGCGTCGGCGTTGGCGGCCTCGGTGATCACCACGGTTGATCGATCCGGCGTCTGCGGATCGGCGAAGACGTAAGCGTGGGCCACGTCGCCGAGGGCCCGTGCACCGGCGATCCGCTTGCCGTCGAGCTTCGCGGCGAACACCGCGTGGGCCGCGGCCGAGGGGTGGGGTGAACCGGCCTCCATCAGCAGTACCGCCCAAGGCGTGTTGGTCTCTTCGAAGTGGCCGTAGCGGGCGGAGTAGAGGAAGACCCGCTCGACGCCTTGGGCAAAATTGCTCAGCAGGTATCGGCTGAGCTGCTGCGCGGTGTGGACCGGGTCGTACTCGCGGCGGACACCGGCGAGGGTGTGGTCGAGGAAGCCGGAGCGGTGGGTGAGGTGCGTTGCCGAGCCCTCGGTCATCCACAGCGGCCGGCCGACCCGCTCCGCAGCCGCGAGCTGGTCGGCGGTCTCCCGGTGGAACGTGTTGTCGGGGTGTCCGAGGCTGCCGCCAACGTAGCGGTGCACGATCAGGACATCGGCGAGGGAGGCGACGTCCTGATCCATGAGCGCCTCGAGCCAGTCGTGCTTCGTGACGCAGAAGGTGAGCCGGATGTCGGGGTCGACGGCGTGAAGCGCCGCGTCGGCGACGCGGCCAAGCTCGAGGTACTTGCCGTAGCGCTCCGACTGCGGCGCCCCGCGGAACTTGCCCTTACCCCTGCCCTCGGGGACGAAAGCCTCGTTGAAGAACCCTCCGCCGTAAGGCTCGTTCCACAGGTCGTACACGCGGATGTCGTCGCGGTAGCGTGTGGCCAGCGTGGTGACATAGTTTTCCCAGTCGTCCAGGTCTCGGGGCAGGAAGTATTTCGTGAAGTACCGGGTCATGTCATCGGGGGACATCCGGTCTCGGTTTTTGATGGCGGACGCCCAGGTCGGCGTCGTGGAGAGCACGCCGAGGATAGATAGGTCGTGGTCGCGGAGGGTTCCGATGATGTCGTCGCGGAAGTTCCACTGGCCCGGCTCGGGTTCGAGGAAATACCAAGCGACAGCCTCGACGCCCTGGTCGTGGAGGCGGACCCAGTTGACGCCGACCGCCTTGAGCAATTCGGCGGACCAGTCGGCCGCGCGGAAGTGGACACCGAAGGAGGATTCGGGCGCGTCACGGCCGGCGAAGCGGGCCGGCGGTACGCGGAGGAACACGCGTTCCTGGAACGCGCTGACACGCCGCCCGTCGGCGTTCTCGACCCACGCCTCGGCGCGGAACGCGCCGAACGGTCGGGCGGGGTCGGCGGCGACGGCCACGGTCTGCTGGGCGTAGGTCGTGTCGGCGTCGAGGGAGGGCAGGTCGATGGCCGGCATGTCCATCGTGGTGCCGTAGACGTCGTGAATCCGGACGCGGAGCTTGACGGCTTGGAGTGTGCCCGCCGATTCGATGCCGACGCGGAGTTGAGCCTCGGTGTCCGAGCCGGAGAGGACCGGCGCGCGGTCGTTCACGCCGTTGGCCAGGTGCAGCGACAACTCGGCGGGGTGCGAACGTCGGAAAGGCGTCGCTTTGGCTTTCGGCTCGAGTTGAAACGCATCGAGCCGCAGCCGACCGGTGCCGCGGATGTGCACGTACCCGCGTTCGCGGAAGACGTCCGGCTGGAGCGTCATCGTGAAGCGCTTCCAGTCGTTGGACGAAGGCCGGAACGACTCCTGCGCGAGGATTTGTTTACCGCCGTCGTAATGCAGCTCGACGTCCCAGCGGCCCTCGCCTTTGTGGAAGAAACTGAGGGTGTGCGGTTGGTCGCGTTGGATAAAGGCGATCGGCTCTGAATTGAGCGGCATCCGCTCGTTGCGGCACGTCATCTCGAGCGCCCGGCCGACGCCCGACGGCGTGTCGGGGTCTTCGACGACTTCGAGTGTGCTCTGCAGCCCGTAGAACCCCCGGCCGTAGGTCGACCAGCCTTCCGGCAGCCCCTGGTCGAGGGTCGTGTTGCGGAACAGGTTGCTCGGGCCGCCGTCCGGGTGTTGGCGGCGGAGTTCGTCGAGCACCAGGTTGGGT
>JBCCRT010000016.1:0-35906 GCA_039201235.1 Planctomycetota bacterium | reverse complement strand
GTTCCAGGCGATCGGCCAGGAGACGCGGCTGGGCGGGGTGATCGCGTTGTCGGTGGTCAAGCAGATCGGCCCGGTGCTGGCGGCGGTGATGATCGCCGGGCGGGTCGGCGGCGCGGTGTCGGCCGAGGTCGGCACGATGCGCGTCACCGAGCAGCTCGACGCCATCCGCGTCATGGGCACCGACCCGGTCCAGTACCTCGTCGTGCCGCGGGTGCTGGCGTGCGTGATCATGCTGCCCGTGCTGACGGTGTTCTCGAACCTGCTGGGCATCGCCGGAGGCTGGCTCGTCGTCGTGGTGGGCTTCGGCGTCGAGTCGGCGGACTACTGGGAGTTCACCGCCCAGCTCGTCGACTCGTGGGACGTCTACACCGGGCTGTTCAAGTCGGTGTTCTTCGGGCTCTTCATCGGGCTGATCGCTTGCTACAAGGGCTTCAACTGCGAGTCGGGCGCGGCCGGGGTGGGCAAGGCGGCGACCGAGTCGTTCGTGCTGGGGTTCATCGCGATCATCATCAGCAACTTCTTCCTGGCGCAGTTCCTCAACACGCTGGACCCGATCATCAACGGCCGCGGCGGGCCGAGCGCGCTGGGCTGAAGCCGCTTGCGGCTTAGCGCACCGCCACCGCCAGCTTACCCGTGACGCCCTGCGTCTCCTGCAGCGCGTGCGCCTCGGCCAACGCGTCGAGCGCGAACGTCCGCGATACGTGCGGCCGCAGCGTGCCCGCTTCGACCATCGCCGCAGCCTCCTTCAGGATCGCGCCCTGGTGTGACGGCACCCCGCCGGCCAGCGCGACCGCCCCCATGAACTCGGCGTGCAGGCTCGCGCTCTTCATGAACAGCGGCGTAAGGTCCGCGTCGGCCGGGATGCCCACGATCGTGCCCAGACCCCCGCGGGTCGCGACCAACTCGATGCTCGGCTTGAACACGTCCTGCCCCACAAGATCGAACACCGCGTCGCAGCCACGGCCGTCGGTCAGCTCCATCACGCGGGCCTGGACATCCTCGGCCTTGTAATTGATCACGTGATCGACACCGAGCTGCTTCATGAGCGTGAACGAGTCGTCGGACGACGCGGTGCCGAGGACGACGCAGCCGCGGGCCTTGGCGAGCTGCACCGCGAAGTGCCCGACCCCGCCGGCCGCGGCGTGGACCAGCACGGTCTGACCCTCCCGTACGTCGGCCATGTCGTACAGCAGCTCCCAGGACGTGAGCAGCGCCAGCGGCATCGCCGCCGCCTCGGCGTGCGACAGCGATTCGGGCTTGCGGGCCGCGACCGCCTCGTCCACCACGACGAACTCGGCGTTGGCCCCCGGTTTGAACAACGGCGGTGAAGCGTAGACCGCGTCGCCGGGCCGGAACTTTGTCACCTGCTTCCCAATCGCCGCGACCCGGCCCGACACGTCGTAGCCCGCCACCAGCGGGAACTCCACCGGGGCGCGGAACCGGCCGCTGCGGATCTTGGTGTCCACCGGGTTCGTCGCCGTGGCGTGGACCTCGACCAACAGCTCGGTCGGCCCCGGCGTCGGGTCGGGCAGCTCCGCCGCGGTCAGCACCGACGGCGCGCCGGTCTCGGGGACGATGATTGCTTTCATGACCGGGAGTCTACCCGCCGCGACCGGTCGCCCGATCTACGTCAGATAAGTCGTGCCGCTTAGAGCCTCGGTGTAGAACCGCCGCATCGCCGTCGCCTCGTCGCCCGTGACGTGGCCACCGCGTATCGCCTCGGCCAGCGTCGCGTCGTACCGCTGGACCAGCGTGCCCGGGTCGTACTGCACGTAGCGCAGCACGTCGGCCACCGTGTCGCCGCGGACGACCTCTTCGACGTGGGGCCGGCCGTCGGCGTCGAGCGCGACGTGGACCGCGTCGGTGTCGCCGAAGAGGTTGTGCAGGTCGCCGAGCGTTTCCTGATACGCCCCGACGAGGAACACACCGAGGCGGTACGGCTGCCCGTCGTCGGCGTGGACCGGCAGTGTCGGCGACGGCTGCTCTCCGCCCAGGGGGAAGCGGTCGAGCACGCCGTCGGAGTCGCAGGTCAGGTCGGCGACGACAGCCCGCCGCGTCGGCCGCTCGCCGAGGCGGTGGATCGGCAGCACGGGAAACAGCTGGTCGATCGCCCAGCTGTCGGGCAGCGACTGGAACACCGAGACGTTGCCGAAGAGCGTGTCGGCCGATGAGGCGTCCGGGGCGGCGGCGTACCGGCGCTCGACCGACGCCCGCTGGGCGAGCGTGGCGTCGCCGCGGTTGAACCGCGCTTGCACACGGCGTAACGCGGCCTCGGCGGCGGCGGTATCGGGGGACGGCGTCAACGGTAGAGAGTTGGCGGTTTCGGAACGGCCCACCACGTCGAAGACCAGCACGCTGTGGTGTGCCGTCATCGCCCGGCCGGCCTCGGTGACGATCGTCGGCGGGGCGACGCCGGCGTCGCGGCAGACGCCGCCAACGTGTTCGACCACGGTGTCGGCATATGCCCGGAGGTCGTACCCCACGCCCTGCCCGTAGTCGACGCCGAGGCCGCCGCCGACGTCGAGCGTGTCGAGGCCCGCGCCGAGGCGGGCCAGTTCGACGTACAGCCGGGCCGCCTCGGTCACCGCCGATTCGAGCGTAGGCAGGTCTTCGATCTGGCTGCCCAGATGGAAGTGCAGCAGGTTCAGGCCGCCGAGGGCGTCGTGTTGTCGCAGCCGTGTGACCGCGTCGAGGACCTCGCCGGCGGTGAGGCCGAACTTGCTCCGCGGCCCGCCGGTGGCGTGCCACCGGCCCGATCCGGCGGCGGCGAGCTTGACCCGCAGCCCCAGCCGCGGCCGGACGCCGTGGGCCGCCGCCCGCTCGATCAGCACGGGCAGCTCGGCGGCCCGCTCGATCACCGGCACCACGTTTTGCCCGATCTTCTGACCGAGTACCACCGCTTCGAGGAACGCGCGGTCCTTGAACCCGTTGGCGACGATCAGCGTCTCGGGCCCGGGACACAGCGCGAGTACAGCGAGCAGCTCGGGCTTGCTGCCGGCTTCGAGCCCGAAGCCGCGCGGCTTGCCGTGGCGGATCAGGTCCCCGACAACGTGCCGCTGCTGGTTGACTTTGATCGGGTAGACGCCGCGGTATCCGCCGGCGTAACCACGCTCCGCGATCGCGTCGGCGAACGCGTCGGCGAGTCGGCCCAGCCGATCGCCCAGAACGTCGGGGAACCGCAGCAGGATCGGCGTGCGCAGGCCGCGTTGTTGCAGGTCTCCGACCATGCGGTGCAGGTCGAGGCGCGGCCCGGCGTCGCGGCCGGGGCGGACGGTGACGTGCCCGTCTTCGTTGACGCCGAAATACCCGCCGCCCCACCGCGGCAGGCCGTATAGCGCGGCCGCGTCCCCCGGCGACCAGCCGTTGACCGATCCGTGCTGTGGTTCCGCCGACGCGGTCGTCGGCCGGGTATCGAGCTGGGTCAACGCGGCCTCCCGCGGCGAGAGGTCAGTCGTCTTCGACGCGGGAGAAGCTCACGTCCTGCTCGGCGTCCATCGCGCGGTTGGCGAGCTGGTCGGCGAGGCGGTTGTTCTCGCGGCGGGTGTGGGTGACCTGCCACTTGCCGAAGCGCCCGAGCAGCGTGGTCGCCCGCTCGAACAGCGGCTTGAGGTTCGCGTTGCGGACCTTGTATTCGAGGTTGACCTGGCGGACGACCAGCTCCGAGTCGCTGACCACGAGGATGCGTTTGGCCCCCAGGTCGGCGGCGACCTCGAGGCCCTTGATCAGGCCCTGGTACTCCGCGACGTTGTTGGTCGCCTCGCCGAGGTAGTAGCCGGCCTCGTGGAGGTACTTGTCGTTGGACGTGTCCTGGATCACGACGCCCACGCCGGCCGGGCCGGGGTTGCCGCGGGCGCCGCCGTCGATGTGGATGGTGCAGTGCATGCGGGTGGGGGCTGGGGTTCGGGGTCTGGGGTTCGGGGTATCCGCACGTCGGCACGCCCGCGACGCGGCAGGCTTAGATACCCCGGTCAAAGGCGCGATGAAGGTCGGAGCGGGCGGCCCTACTTCGGCACCAACGCTTCCTTCAACTCGGACGATACATACAGGATGCAACCGCAGCTCGCACACTGCACGGGCTTGTCCGTCGCGGTCAGGGTCGCGTTGACGACCTGGATCGGCAGGCTCATGAAGCAGGCGCCGCAGGTGTACTCCATCCGCCGGCGGTCCTGCTCTTCGATCTCGCCCAGGGCCTCGCCGTCGGTGTCGCGGTCCAGCTTGCGATACAGCGCCAACGCCGAGTCGTCGATCGGCTCGGCGGCGGCGTCCCGCTGCTTCTCGAGTTCTTCGAGCTGGTCGGCGATCTCGGCCCGGCCCTCGGAGACTTCGCCCTCAGCGCCCTCGACCAGCTGCCGCTGGGCGTTGACCCGGGCCGCGGCCTCGTCGTGCTGAGCCTCGATCTCCTCGACCTTGCCGAGCTGTTCGATCGCCTCGTCCTCGAGCCGGGACTTCTCGACCTTCAGCGTATTGACCTCAACCAGCAGTGCCGAGTACTCGCGGTTGCTGCGGACGCCGGTCATGGTCTTACGGACCTTCTCGATCCGCTCGTCGACGCCGGCCGAGTCGGTCTCGAGGCTCGCCGCGGCGGCCTTGGCCTGCTTGAGGCGGGTCTGGAGTTCTTCGGCCTGGCGGCTCAACTGGTCGAGCTTGGCCTGCTGGGCGGCGAGCCGGCGGGACGCGGCGTCGACCCGGCTACGCAGCCCGCGGACCTGTTGATCGAAACGGAACAGTTCACGCAGTTGTTCTTGCACCGACAACGAGCTGGCTCCGGGGAAGCGTGGCGAACCTTAGCCGTCGCACTATACCCCAACGCCCAGGACGCGGGAACCACCCGGTTGAACACCGTGTGGTCACAAGGGCCGGCCGTCCGCGGAGGTTTGCCCGGCCCCGGACCGGCCGATACACTGCGGCACCGCGACGGGGCTGTAGCTCAGTTGGGAGAGCGCTTGTATGGCATACAAGAGGTCAGGAGTTCGAGCCTCCTCAGCTCCATTCACCTAAAGGTCGCGTGACGCCCGCCGCCTCTACGCGGCGGGTTTTTTTACGGCCCGCGCCCGGCCGGCCGATCTGACCGGCCCAATTTACATCGTTTTTTCTCCCCGGACCCGGCTTTGCTCAACGCGCCCCGTCAACCCGAGCCCTCGCGCCGCGGCACCCGCATCGAAGTCGAGCACGCGACCGCCATCGTCCGACGCTACCTCGACCCGGGGCTCACCGTCACGGGCGTCCGCAAGCTCTACGGCGGCTCGATCAACCGCGTGCTCGAGTGGACCACCGACGGCGAGCCCAAGAGCGTCGTCGCCAAGCTCCACCACTCCCGCGACGCCCGGTCTTTCCAGCGCGAGATGACGTCGCTGCGGACCTACCGCGAGCACACCACCCTGCCCGTGCCCGAGCCGTTCGCCGTCTTCGTCGAACAGCCGGAGTTCGACGGCTGCGGCCTGCTGATGGAAAAGATCCCCGGCATCACCCTCGCCGACGCCAAGGTCAGCCCGCGCGGCACCGCCGTGCTGCAGCACCAGCTCGCCCGCTACCTTGTCGACCTGCACGCCCACCACCGCGGCACCTACGGCAGCGCCCTGCAGGACCGCGGCGAGGCCCGCTGGCTCGACAACTTCGCCCCCGTCCTCGAAAAAGAGTTCCACCAGGTCCGCCCGTTCCTCTCGTCCCAGAGCCGCTGGTTCATCGACGACCTGATCCAGAACCTCGAAGACTGGCTCCCCGAACGGGCCACCCCCACCCTCGTCCACGGCGACCTGTGGTCCAACAACATCCTCGTCTCCGACCACCACCCCGACGAGCCCAAGATCCTCGCGTTCATCGACGGGCTCGCCTCCTACTGCGACCCGGAGTACGAGCTCGCCTATCTCCGCATGTTCCAGACCGCCGACGACACCTTCTTCGACCTCTACCGCCGACGACACCCGCTCCGCCCCGGCTTCAGCCGACGCTGCCGGGTCTACTGGCTCAACACCATGATGATGCACGTCCGCGTCTTCGGCGAACGCTACGTCCCCGCCTGCGAACAACTCGCCGGTCAACTCAAAACCCTCGCCGGCACCTAACCCCCCCGAAAGTTTCCCTCCGCTTGCTCAGCCCCCGATAGACGTGCCCGCGGTATCCTGCGCTTACGCATGGACCCCATTCCGGGGGGGGCGGTAGCCCAATCGGCAGAGGCACACGACTTAAAATCGTGCCAGTGTGGGTTCGAGTCCCACCCGCCCTATTTCTCTTCGGTCCGAACCCCGGCACCCCGGCGCAGGTGGCGGCCTCTCGCCGTAACATCAAAATAACGCCAAACGACGCCCCGAAAAAAGTGACCCCTACGGGATTCGAACCCGTGTTGCCTGGATGAAAACCAGGTGTCCTAGACCAGACTAGACGAAGGGGCCGGCCGGGCGACAGTTTAGCCGGCATCGGCAGCGCGGCAAGGCGGCTGGGGGAGTTGGTTGCGTGGGGAGGGGCGTGACGCGGTCGGTCCGCAACGCGGGTCCGGGGGCCGCGGGGTGGGCTTGGTTATCAGACGTGCGACCGGCTCGTTGCGACCGGGAATCGGGCTGCGGGGCACCCGCGGGGTCGTCGATAAGTTGTCGGCGGGGCCGGGGCGACCCGAAGCGTCGGCCGGGCGTAGAAATGGGGGAAGTGGTGGTACAATTTACGACTCGTTTTGAACAAGTGATTCGTGGTGGTGCGGGGGGCGAAGGGGTACGGCGTGTGACCGATCGGCGGCGGCTCTAGCGGGAAAAGGGTTTTGCTGACACTGATTCACTACGACCCCGAAGCGACCGGCAAGCCGGAGACCTACCACGTGCCGGGCACCGGAGCGTGGGTAATCGGGCGGGACCGGGGCGATCTGGTGCTGACCGACTCGCGGGTCTCGCGTCGGCACGCCGAGGTCTCGGTGCAGAACGGCGTGTTCGTGATCCGGGATTTGGGCTCTTCCAACGGGACCTGGGTGAACGGCCGGCGGGTCGCGGGCCTCGCGGAGCTGGAGCAGGGCGACCGGATTCAGGTCGGGCGGGTGACGCTGCTCGTGGGCCAGGTCGGCGGCGTGGTCGCCGCGGGGTCCGAGACGCGCCTGGATACCCCGGCCGACGACACGGCGGCGGGTTGGCCGGGCCAGTCGTCGTCGTTGGCGCTCGACATCCCGGAAGACGCCCCGGATGTGGCTGCCGGGTTGTCCGCTGGGGACACACCCGTGCCCTCTTCGTCCGCGGTGCCCGGGGGCGGGTCAGCACGCGATCCGGGGGTTGCGGAGCCGCCGGAATCGCCGGCGCCACCGCCGAGGCCACCGCGCCCGGAGTCGCCCTTGGAGGTCGATGCCGACCCGCCCGAGTTAGCGCCCGCGGCCGAGGGCTCGTCGGTCGACGTTCCCGATTTGGTCGGCTTGTCGCTCGACGAGACGCCACCGGCCCAGCCCGAAGAGAATGACGACCACGAGGCAGAAGACGCCGACCTCGAGGTTAATGACGACGGCCGTGAAGACGTCGATGCCACCGGCGGGGGAGATGGACGGGACGAGGCGGCCATCATCGAGGAGCGGATCGAAGTCGCCTGGGCCGAGCCGTCCGACCCGCAGGTGTTGAGCCGGCGTCGGACCGCCAGCGGGACGACGTGGGCCGTGGCCGCCGCCGTCCTGGTGTTGGCGTTGGCGACGGTGGGTTTCTATCTGCTGAATCGCCCCGCCCCGGGCGGGCCCCGGGTCGCCGACCGCCCAACGGCGTCAACACCACGAAACGTGGGCCCGCCGAGGGCGGACGAACCGGCAAATCCTCTACCAGACGACGTTGCGTCCGTGGCTTCGCCGGTGGCCACGCCCCCGCCGCCCACCGCGTCGGAGCGGATCGGGCCCGAAATGCCGGCCACGGCGGCCGACGGGCCACCGGAAGATGCGTTCGGCGATTCGCCGGCCCTGGTCCTCACGCCGTCGGAACCGCTCACCCCGTCGCCACGGGTCGAACGCACCCCCCTAGCCGAGACGACAGATCGGGGCGACGAACCTCTCGCCCGCGTTGCGGTCGCGGTGCTACCGCCGGAGGTCGGCGAGCCCCCGGAGTCCCCGGATGCCCTGGATGCCCTGGATGCCCCGGCGTCCTCGGCCACGCCGCCGGACGAGACCACACCCTCGGCGGGCATCGATGATTCCGGGCCGACCGGGCCGACCTTCGCCGATGCCGCCGTCGAAGCCCCGGCTACGACCGACGTCCCGGCGGCGACCGCGGCGGCTCCGCCGGGCGCGACCGCGACGCGACGGGTGGTTTACCTCATCGACGCGTCGGGCTCGATGGTCGATTCGATGAACCAGGGGGCTCTGACCTGGCTGAGCCGGGACCTCGACCGGCTGGACGACGGCGACGCGTTCGCGGTGCTGTTTTTCCGCGGCGAGCGGGTGATCGAGGCCCCGCCGGCGGGGATGCAGCCCGCCGGCAGCGTAGCACGGGTCGAGACCCTGGCCTGGGTCGCGCCGGGTAGCGGGAACATCCGGCCCGGCGGCAAGTCCGAACCCCTCGCGGCGGTCCGGCGGGCGTTGTCCTACGGGCCGACTGACCTGTACCTGCTATCGGACGACAAGTTCGGCGGCCGCGGTGGGCGAGCGGGGGGCAACGGGGGGGCCGAGGGGGTCGGCGCGGACGAACTGCGGAGCCTGATGGGGGACGACCCGCCCGTGGTCCACACCGTGCAGTTCTTCTACCGCAGCGGCGACGACCGGACGCTCGAGCGGATCGCCGAGGCCTTCGGCGGCTCGTACGAATTCGTCCGGGAGCCGTCGTTCGACGCGTCGCCGGGCGGCGGCATCGACCTCTTCGGCGCGTCGCGATGAGCGCCAACGGCGGCCACCCGTCTCGACCGCTCACCGCCGTATCCGCTCGACCTCGGAGGCGGCGCGGAGACTCAGGGCCCGCAGCACCGCCTCGACGTCCGGGCCGAAAGCCTCGGGCCGGTCGTTGAGAACCAAGAGTCCGCCCACGGCTTCGCCTTCGGCCGGGCCGTCGAGCCGGAGACCCAACGCGGCGCGGACCGGCTCGTCGTCGGCGGCCGGCCCACCGGTCCACGCCTCGGCCGGCGGATCGACCTGCCGCCACAGCCCGTCACGCAGAACGGTTTCCCAGGCGTCGGCCCCGGCGTCGAAACTCGGCGTCCCCCGCTCCCGGCCCCGGTACACGCCGGCGACCCGGCACAGCTCCCGTGAACGCGCGTTCCAGGCGCAGACCACGGCCCCCGCGACCTCCAGACTGTCGGTCATCCGCTGCACCAACTCGTCGCAAAACGCGGCGTCCACCACGGGCCAGCAGCTCAGCATGATCCGATGCCACGCCCGCAAGGCCGCGGGGTGATGCGTCAGCACGCCGGCCCACGGCATCGCCGGGTCCGGGCCTTCGCCGTCGTCGGGGTCCGGCTCCAGCGGGGCTAGGCCTTCGCGGATCGCCAGCCGGGCCAGCTCGACGCGGTTGCGGATGCCCAACTTCCGGCCCAGGGCCTGGCGGTGGCTCTCGATCGTCTTCGGGCTGCGGAACAGCCGGTCGGCGATCTGCGGGACGCTCAGCCCGTATCCGATTAGACCCAGGACCTGGACCTCGCGTGGTGTCAGCCCGGACAGTGCGGATGCGATGGCTTGACCTCACCGAACGAAAGCGGGGCCGTGGTCAGACGACGCCGCGGCGACGGGTACGACTTAACTCGTTTTCCCGGCCGATCTTGACCAACGACCACGGGGCCGTCTTCGGCGGGCCGATCGTAGAGTTTTCTGCGGTTCTCGCGTCGGGCAAATACCTGAATTTCGTCGGTTTACCCGGGCTCAACGGTAAAAACCTTTGGGACAGTAGGTAATCTCACTTAACAGGTATGGGGAATTGAAGTACGCCTGATCTCAGGCAAATTCCCCGCCTGCCCCGCCGGGTCACCTACCCCCCCTGCCCGGCGGGGATTTTTCTGCGCCGGACGCCCGCGGCTCAGTCGTAACGGAACACGCCCTTCCGCCAGGCGTAGGCGAACGCCAGAACGCTCGTCAGGATGAAAAACATCATCCGCGCGAAGAACATCGGCGACAACGCATCGCCTTCCGGCCCGCCGAGGCTGGGGAAAGTCGTCGCCCACGGGTAGAGGAACACGATCTCGACGTCGAAGAGCAGGAATGTCATCGCCACGACGTAGAACCGCACGTTGAACCGCCGCCGCGCGTCGCCGATCGGGTTCATGCCCGATTCGTAGACCGTGCCCTTGACCTCGCCCTTACGGCTCGGGCCGATGACGTGGGTCAGCAACAGGTTGCCGAGCCCGAAGGCGACCGCCATCAGCAGCAACACGCCAACGGCGGCCCACATGTTGAACGCGCTAGCGGCAAGGGTTGCGGCCATCGCCAGAGTGTATTCCCCGTGCCGCATATCGCCACCCGAGCCCCGCCGAGGAGCCGGCTACAATCGTCGCGCCATGAAGGCCTACCACGACCTGCTGCAGCACATCCTCGACCGCGGTATCGACAAGGATGACCGCACCGGCACGGGCACGCGGTCGGTCTTCGGCCACCAGATGCGCTTTGACCTCGACCCCGTCGATGGGCCGGGCTTCCCGTGCCTGACCACGAAGAAGCTGCACCTGCGGTCGATTATCCACGAGCTGTTGTGGTTCCTCCGCGGCGACACCAACGTCCACTACCTCCAGCAGCACGGCGTGACGATCTGGGACGAGTGGGCCGACAAACACGGCGAGCTCGGGCCGGTGTACGGCCGGCAGTGGCGCAGTTTCCCCAAACCAGACGGGACCAGCGTTGATCAGGTCCGCAACCTTCTCGAATCGTTGCAACACGACCCCGACTCCCGCCGCCACATCGTCTGCGCCTGGAACCCGGGGCAACTCGACGAGATGGCCCTACCGCCCTGCCATTGCCTCTTCCAGTTTTATGTCGCCAACGACAGGCTCTCGTGCCAGCTCTACCAGCGCTCGGCCGACGTGTTCCTCGGCGTGCCGTTCAACATCGCCAGCTACGCCCTGCTCACGATGATGATCGCGCGGGTCTGCGGCTACCGCCCCGGCGAGTTCGTCCACACCCTCGGCGACGCCCACCTCTACCGCAACCATTTCGACCAGGCCCGCGAGCAACTCACACGCAAGCTCCGGCCGTTACCGACGATGCGGCTGAATCCCGAGGTCACCGATCTCTTCGCGTTCACGTACGACGACTTCACGCTCGAGAACTACGACCCGCACCCCGCGATCCGCGCCCCGATCGCGGTCTAACCTCACGCATGCCCGAGAACATTCAAGACCAACGCCCGCCCCGCCGCGTCTCGCTCATCGCCGCGATGAGCGAGAACCGCGTCATCGGCCGGGACAACGCGCTGCCCTGGCACCTGCCCCACGAGATGGCGCAGTTCCGCGCCTATACCCTCGGCCACGCCGTCATCACCGGCCGCAAGAACTTCGAGGCCGGCGGCAGCAAACCTCTGCCGCACCGCCGCAACCTCGTACTCACCACCCGCCCCGAGTGGTCGCCACCGGAAGCGTGCCGCGACGCTGTGGAAGTCTGTCACGGGCTCGGCGAGGCGTTCGACCGCGTGGGCGAAACCGACCCCGAGCCCTACGTCATCGGCGGGGCGCAGGTCTACGCCCTGGCGATCCCCTTCGTCGACCGCATGGTCCTCTCGACAGTCCACGCCGAGATCGACGGCGACACGTTCTTCCCCGAGTACAACGAATCCGAATGGGACCTGACCGACGAGCGTCACCACCCCGCCGACGCCCGCCACGCTTACGCCTTCACCGTCCGCACGTTCGACCGCCGGGCCGGTTGAAACACGACCGATAGCCACGCCCCCCGGCCGATAACCCTCGCGTGGCGTAAGCCGCGGTACGGCGTGTCGGGCCGGGACCAACCACGCCGGCGGATCGTCCCGATATCGAGTGGGTTACGACGCGATCGGCCCGCTCATGTCCACCCCCCTGCCCCAACACCTCAGCGAATTGGCCGAACACCGCCGGCAGCGGCGCAACGTCGCTCACGCCGTGCTCGCCATGATGATCATCATCGCGATCGGCACGGCCGGGTTCACGATCATCGAAGAACACTGGACCGCGTGGGACGCGTTGTTCTTCACGCTCATCACGATCACCACCGTCGGCTACGGCGACTACGGGCTGGACATGAAGGGCGAGGTGTTCGCCCTCGTGCTGCTGCTCGCGGGGATCGGGGTCACGACGTACGCCTTCGGCCAGGTGGTGCAGTTGGCGGTCACCGGCCGAGCCGCCTGGAGACGCAAGATGCTCAAGCAGATCGAAAGTTTGTCGGACCACTTCATCGTCTGTGGCATGGGCCGGGTCGGCGAGGCCGTCACCGAGCGGTTCGCCGAGTCGGGCGTGCCGCTGGTGGTGATCGACCTCGACCCGGACCGCTGCGCCACGGCACGCGAGCAGGGGCACTTCGCCATCGAGGGCAGCGCGAGCGAAGACGCGGTGCTGCAGGCCGCGGGCGTCGAGCGCTGCCGGGGGCTGGTCGCCGCCGCGCCGTCGGACAACGAGAACCTGGTGATCACGCTAACGGCCCGCGGACACAACGCCGACTGTTTGATCATCTGCCGCAGTGACCGGGCGTACTCGGAGGAGAAGTTCCGCCGGGCCGGGGCCGACCGCGTCGTCGCGCCCGAGACCAACGGCGGGCACACGATCGCCAACCTCCTGGTCCGCCCCAACACCACCGACCTCTTGGCGCAGACCGGCGAGGACGGCTACCAACTTACCGAGCTGAGCGTCGCCCCCGGCAGCTCGCTGAGCGGGATGTCGCTGCTGAAGCTCGGTAAGCGCGAGCCCGACCTCGTCTTCGTCGCCCACAAGCGGCCCGGCGAGGCGACCCGGCTGCGGCCCGACATGAGCCTCACCCTCGAGACCGGCGACGTGCTGATCGTCGTCGGCGAACTCGCCGCGCTGGCGCGGATCAGCCCGCTGGCCGCGGCGGCGTAATCGCCGCGCCGCGGCGCGGCTACGCTGTCCGCCACATGCTCGAGACCTCGATCCTCGTCGCCGCCGTCGCGCTGCTGCTGATCGTCAACACGGTCGGCGTTGTGCTGGTCGCGTTGCAGCTGCCGGGCACGTGGCTGATGGTCGCCGCCGGTGGGCTGTTCGCGTGGTGGCGGTGGGGCGAGGCGAACTGGAGCTACGGCTGGGGCACGCTCGCGGGGCTGCTGGGGCTTGCGGTGCTGGGCGAGCTGCTGGAATTCCTGGCCGGGGCGGTCGGGTCGCGGGCGGCGGGCGGCAGCCGACGGGGCGCGGTCCTCTCGGTGGTCACCGCGGTGGCCGGCGCGATCGCGGGCACGGCCCTGATCCCGATCCCCGTGATCGGCACGCTGGTCGGCGCCGCGGCGGGCGCGGCGGGCGGCGCGATGCTCGGCGAGGTCTGGGCCGGCCGACGGTGGGACGAGTCGCTGAAGGTCGGCGGCGGCGCGGCGGTCGGCAAGCTCACCGGGGCCGTTGCGAAGCTCGCGGTCGCCGCGGCCATGTGGGCCCTCGGCGCGGTCACGCTGCCCTTCTGAACCTCCGCCCCGACGGGTTTTACACATATTACGCACCGGCCGGCACCCCCTCGCTCGTATCACGCCCATATTGCGTCTAACGTGAAATTCGCAAGTTCAATTCTAAAATGTACTTAAGCCCATCAAATTGACATTTTTCGGGCTTTCGCTAAGCTGAGACGCTTATGCCCACTTCCACGCGAAAACCCAAACGCACGCCGAAAAACACCGGCTCCACCCGGCCCGCCAAGCCCGCCACTCGCGTCGCCCGCCCCGCGTCCGACACCCTGCCGGGACCCGAGTTCATCACCAACTACACCACCGGCCTTCGCTGGCTTTACAGCCACGTCGATCACGAGCGCCAGCGGGTCGTCAAGTACGATCAGCCGACGTTCAACCTAGACCGCATGAAGCGGCTGTTGTCGCTGCTGGGCAACCCGCACGAACAGCTCAAGATCGTCCACATCGCCGGCACCAAGGGCAAGGGCTCGACCTGCGCCATGACCGCGTCGATGCTCCAGGCTTGCGGCTATACCGTCGGCAGCTACGTCAGTCCCCACCTCGTGGACCTGCGCGAACGCATCACGATCAATAACCACCTGATCCCGTACGCCGATTGCGCCGAACTCTTCAAGCAGATCGCGTCGGTCGAGCACAAGTTCGGCAAACAGAACCGCCTGACGTTCTTCGAGATCATGACCGCCGCCGCGCTGCTCTACTTCGCCGAGCAGTGCGTCGACGTCGCCGTGCTCGAGACCGGCCTCGGCGGCCGGCTGGACTGCACCAACGTCGTCTCCCCGCTGGTCACCGCCGTCACCGCCCTGTCGCTGGATCACACCCACCTGTTGGGCAACACGCTACCCGAGATCGCCCGCGAGAAAGGCGGCATCTTCAAACCCGGCGTCCCCGCGCTGACCATCCCGCAGGAGAAAGAAGCCACCGAGGCCCTGCGTCAGTCGGCCGAGGACGCCGGCACCGAGCTGGAGATCACCGGCAAGGACATCGACTTCTCCTACCGCTTCGAATCCAACCGCGAGCTCGGGCCGCACACCCGCGTCTGCCTCACCACCGACCGCTCCAAGTTCGAGCACCTGCCGGTACCGCTCAAGGGTGAGCACCAGGCGCTCAACTGCGGCCTCGCCCTGGCGATCCTCGACCGTCTCAAGGGCCACGGCTTCAACCTCCCGGTCAACCAGGTCATCGACGGGCTGGCCGCCACCGAACTGCCCGGCCGGATGGAGACCGTCCACGACCGGCCACGCGTCATCATCGACGGCGCCCACAACAGCGCCTCGATCACCGCCCTGACCAAGTCGCTCGGGGCCCACGTGTCCTATGACAGCCTCGTGATGGTCTTCGGCTGCGGCCAGGACAAGGACGTCAACGGCATGCTCAAGCAGATCGCGCTAGGCGCCGACAAGATCATCTTCACCCGCGCCAAGGCCAACCCCCGGGCCGAGGAGCCCGACGACCTGATGCGGCGGTTCCGCGAGCTGTCGCCGAAGATGGCCCAGACCGCGCCGAACCTCGAGGCCGCGCTCAAGCTGGCCGCCCGGGCGGTGAGCCGCGAGGACCTGATCGTCGTCACC
Organism: Planctomycetota bacterium; assembly: GCA_039201235.1. GTDB lineage: Bacteria > Planctomycetota > Phycisphaerae > Phycisphaerales > Phycisphaeraceae > Algisphaera. The sequence goes on along the minus strand of JBCCRT010000016.1, from coordinate 20,821 downwards.
GGCAGCTTCTACCTCGTCGGCGAGGCCCGCAAGTACTTTCAGGACGCGCCGGCCAAACGGTGAACCGTCGTCCGGCGGCGTTTGTTTGAATCCACCGGGCGTGGGGTATACTCATCCGAGATGCGGAGCGGGCCCGCTCCGCTGCGGTTGCAGATCAGGGTGCCGGAAATCTCGGCGGTGGGTCCGCTCGTGGGCCGGCGTGGCGGTGGTTCGTGATGACGGACCCGCGGCGGGCTGGCCGCGGACCGGGCCAAGGCCGCCGGAGGAGCCCCCCGCTTGGAGCCCAGACCCGACGCCATCCGCCCGGACCGCCGCCGCGACGCCGACCCCAGCAAGGCCGGGAAGCCTCGGCCCGCGTCGTGGTGGCGGCTGCGGCTGCGCGGGCGGTGGCACTGGGTGCTGCTCGGCGGCGTCGCCGCGGCGGGCGTCGCCGCGGCGATCGCGTGGTGGTCGGCCCGGCCGCTGCACGAGGCCCGCGGGCAGGTCGTGCTGGGGATCGAACCGGACCGCGTGGCGGCCGCGGAAGAAGCCATCGGGCCGGGCGAATCGGGTTGGGCCGCGGCCCCACGACTTGACGTCGTGGCCGAGCGTGAGCTGGATCGGCTGCGTCGGCTCGCCGGGGTGGCGGCGGTCGAGCCCGGCGACGACGCGGGGCCGGACGCCAAGGGCGGCGTGTCGCTGTCGGTCGAGCGGAGCGGTCCGGCCGGCGGTACGCTCACGCTGACGGCCCGCTCGGACGCGGCGGACGCGGCGGCCGATGCGGTGCGGTCGGTCCTCGCGGGTTTCATGGCCCAAGCGGACCGGCTCGAATCCGAGGCGGCGCAATACGCGGCCTACCGGGCGGCGCGGCAGGGGGCGGCCACGGCGATCGCGGCGGCGGCCGCGGCGCGGGCACGGGCTACCGAAGCGCGGCGGGACGCGGCCGAGACCGAATCGATCTGGGCCGACACGGCCGAGAGCCTCGTGGCCGCGACGCGAGCGGCGGACCGGGCGGCCCAGCGGCTTGAGTCGCTGAGGGCGCTCGCTAAACCGACGGCCGCGGAGGTCGCGGCGCTGGACCCCGAGGCCGCGGTCTGGTGGGGACGGGCGCGGGGGCTGGAGCGGGCGTTGGCGGAGACGGCCTGGCCGCCGAGTCCCGCGGTGGCGACGCGGCTGCGGGAGCGGGCGACGCTAGAGGCGAGGCTGCGGGCGCGGGCGGCGGACAGCCGGGTGGTCCCGGTGGGCGACGGCGGGCTGGCGTTCCGGGCGGTGCGGCTGAGCGCGGCCGAACGCGAGGTCGAGCAGACCGCCGCCGCGGCGGCGCGGGCCGAGGCGGAAGCGGCGCGGCTGCGGCCGCAGGTCCAGGCGCTGCGCAACTGGGAGGCCGAGGCCGACCACGCCGAGGCGGAAGCGGCGGCCGAGGCGGCGGCGTTGGCGAACTTGGACCCCGGGCCGGGCGTCGCGCTGCTGAGTGTCCGGCCCGCGCCCGGCGGCGACGGGCCCACGTCCCGCATCGTCGCGGACCCCCGGCCGCGGCTGAGTTTGACCGCGGGTCTGGCCGGCCTGCTGCTGGGGGTCGGGCTAGTGCAGGGCGTCTTCCTGCTGGACCGCCGGGTGCGGTCGGACCGGCAGGGCCGGCTGATCGGCTCGCCGGTGCCGACGCTGGCCGCTCTGCCCGCGGTCGAAGACGACGCCGCGGCGACCTCCGGGGTCGGCGGCGCGGCCGCGCCGAGCGAGGTGTCGTCGATCCAGTCGGTGCGGGCGGTGCTCGAAGGCCGGATGGCAGCGGGCCCGGGGGCGTTCGCGGTGGCGGGCGTGGCCCCGGGCAGCGGGGCGACGAGCGTCGCGGTCGGGCTGGCGGCATCGATGGCGATCTCCGGCAGCCGGGTGCTGCTGATCGACTTGGCGTGGCTGCAGAAGCCGGCGGGCGACGGCAGCGACGACGAGGCGACCGCCCACGGCCTAGGGGTCGACGGCGTGGTGCAGCAGCTGGGTTACCTCGAAGACGAGGACCGCGAGGCGATCGCGCTGGCCGAGGAAGACGCGGGCGTCGGCTTCGGCGCGATGCTCAGCGGGGCGTCGCTGCGGAGGAGCGTAGTGCGGACAAGGCTGGGGAGCCTGTCGATCCTCAGCGCGATGGGCCGGGGCGAGGCGCTGCGGCGACGGTGGGCCGGGCGGGTGTCGTCGCGGTGGCTGGGCAAGCTGATGGAAGTAGCCAAGAACGCGGGCTACGCGGCGGTGGTGGTGGACTGCGGCTCGGCGACGGGCAGCGTGGAGGGGATGCTCGGCTGCGCCGCGGCGGACGGCACGCTGGTGGTGGTGAGCCCGGGCGAGACGCAGGCGGCGTACGACAAGGCGGTGACGCGGCTGGGGCTGGTCGGGGCCGGGGTGATCGGCACGGTGCTGAACCGCGGCGGCGTCGCGGGTCGGGACGCGCAGCCGCGGACGATTGCGGGGACGCGGGCCCGCCGGCCGGTCGGCCCGACGGCGGGGTCGGGCATCTTCGCCGCGGCGGTCGAGGCGCGGGTGGGCGGCGACGGGGCGCTGCTCGATGCGCCGCTGCCGTGGGCCGACGAGCCATCGGCGGATTCACCGGCCGAGCCGGCGCTCGGGCTGTATGGCCGGTCGATCCCCGCGGGGGTGGACCCGGTGACCGAGCCGCCGGCCGCGGCGGGTCCGACGCCGACGCGGACACCGCCGGGCGCGGCGGCCGCCCACGAAGCCACAAACGAACCCCCGGAAAACCCGGAATCTTCGGAAGCCTTGGTAGCTCCGGAAGTCCCGGAGGTCCGCGTCCAGGTCAGCGACGACGTGATGGACCAGCTGGTGGACCGGGCGATCCGTTCGGCCGAGCGGCAGCCCCGCCCGGAACGTGTGGACCCCCACGCCGCCCCGACCCCGGCCGACGAAGCGACGTGATCCGACGCCTACGCCGAGTTGCCGAGCGTCTGAACCCGCTGACCCCCGCGTCGAGCGGAGGCGAAGTTGTCGGCCCGGCCGGGCTGCCGGAGGTCGGGGCCGCGGTGCTGCCCACTGCCGAGCAGCGGGCGCGTTACCGGCGGTCCGAAAGTCAGGCGGCGGACGGGGCGCAGCGGGACTACTTGTTTCTCGAACCCGACGCCGGCACGACGCCGTGGCCCGAGGTGACGTTCGACGCCTTGCGTTGGGGCGGCGAGGCGTTCGTCGTGGCCGGGAGCGAGGCGGCGCTGAACCGGGCGGTGGCGGGGTTCCGCGGCCGGCCCGAGTGGTTTGTCGCGGACGGGTCGTTGCGGGTGGCGGTTCCGCGGTGGGCGGCGCTGCGTCGGCTGAAGCCGCGGTGGCGGCGTCGGCTCGACCGCTGGGCCGGGCTGGGTCCGCGGCTGAGGAAGACGCGGCATGTCGCGTCGGTACGGAAGGTGCTGATCGACCCGCCGGGACGGCTGACGGCGAAGCACTCGTACGATGTGCGGCTCGAGCCGGCGGCGGACGCGGCGAACCGGGCGGGTCTGGGGCCGGAGCATTGGGAGGTGGTCAAACGAGTACCGACGATGCGGCAGGCGGTCGAGCGTTTGCGGCAGACCTGCCCGGGCGTGCCGCCGAGGCGGCTGGACGCGATCGCCGCGAAGCTGGTCAACAAGGTGTTCCCGATCTTCCTGACGCGGGAGGCGGCGCTGCTGAAACTGCTGGAGAGGGACCTGCCCGAGCCGGTGCGCGGCCGGGTGCCGCGGGTGCTGTCGATGCAAACCGAGGGCGGCAAGCTGGTGCGGGAAGTGCGGCTGACGTGGCTGCGTCAGGGCGGCGAGCCGATGAGCCACACGCGGTTCGCCCGGGAGGCGGCCGAGATGGTACGGGCGCTGCACGAGTCGGCGGGCATCCTGCACCTGGACCTGCGGCTGGACAACCTGGTGGTGACCGACGCCGGGGTGGGCGTGGTGGACTTCGGCTCGGCGGTGCGGGTGGGCGAGGACTTCTCGGGCAACCCGATGCTCCAGACGCTGGTGCGGGAGATGCTCGCGGCGTCGCAGGTCACCCGCGACCTCGCCCGGCAGCGGGAGAAAGACCTGATCCGCGGCGACGTCTTCGCCGGATTGCCGGACCCGCCGTCGCCGGCGTTCGACCTGTTCGCGTTGGTGAGCAACATGACCCGGCCGCACGACAACCCCGACTTCAAAGGGCTGGTGCAATATGACCGCAGGGGGCGTACGGCGACGCGGCTCTCGAAGCTCCGCCGGCAGGTACTCAAACCCGAGCCCGACGACCCGTCGCCGATCCGCGATGTCGGCGGGCTCTGCATGGCCCTGGGGACCGGAACGCTGAGGGTCGACGAGACGCCCGACTCGCAGCCGGAGCCTGACGCACTCGACGAACCCGTTGATGCCCGGCCCGCGCCGGCGGCCCGTTAAACTCTCGGCATGCTACGGGTCGGGAGCGTCACGCTCCGCACCAACCTGCTGCTGGCCCCCGTGGCCGGCTACTTCGACCTCGCCTACCGGCTGGTCGCGCGGTCCGTGCCGGGCGTACCGTGCCGAAGCCCGGACGTCGGCGGGCCGCGTGACGTCGGCGACGGCACGTACGGCGCGTTGGGCCTGGCGTTTACCGAGTTGTTGTGTCCGCACAGCCTGTTGCGGGAATCCGACAAGGCGATGTGGCGGGCCGCGACGAGCCCCGACGACACGCCTGTCGGCATGCAGCTCTACGGCAGCGACCCCCGGAATTTGACCGCGGCCGCGGTCTGGGCACAGGAACACGGCGCGACGCTGATCGACATCAATATGGGCTGCCCGGTCGACAAGGTCACCAAGAAGCACGGCGGCTCGAAGCTGCTGTGCGACCCGGGCCACGCCGCGGCGCTGGCGGCGGCGGTCGTGCAGGCGGTCGACGTGCCGGTGACCGCGAAGATCCGGCTGGGGTGGGACGACTCGTGCCTGATCGCCGACTCGCTGCCGCCGCGGCTGTGCGACGCGGGCGTGGCGATGGTGACGGTCCACGGCCGCACGACGGCGATGAAGTTCAAGCCCTCCGTCCGGCTCGACGGCATCGCCGCGGTCGTCGAGAGCGTGAAGCAACGGTTTCCGGGGGTGCCGGTGATCGGCAACGGCGACATCACGACGCCGGGCGACGCGGCGCGGATGATGGGCGTCACGGGCTGCGACGGCGTGATGGTTGCCCGCGGCGCGATGGGTCAGCCGTGGCTGTTCCGCGAGATCGCCCACCGCCTCGCGACCGGCGAAGACCCCGCCCCCCTGCCGCGGACGACGCGGGCCGCGTTGGTGCGAGACCACTTCGAGAACCTTGTGCGTTACCGCGGCGAGGCGGTCGCCCTGCGGACGATCAAGACCCGTATCAGCAAGTACTCGGCCCACCTCCAGCCGTGGCCGGGCCTCAAGCGTGACGTCCAGCCGATCGCCGACGCCGACGCGTTCCGCGACTTCTGGGACGCGGGCGTCGAGCGGCTGGTTGGGGACTCGGCCGAGTTGGTGGCGGCACAAGCCGCGTGACGCCGGATTGCTGTGGCTCGTCAGCGACGCGTTGCGTCGCAGCTAAACACCAGGACAAACTTTATCACCCAAGACTTCCTACTATCGAACGACACCGCCCGCCGGCTCTACCACGAGCACGCGGCGGGCCAGCCGATCTTCGACTACCACTGCCACCTCCCGCCGCAAGACCTCGCGAACAACCGGCGGTTCCACAACCTGTTCGAAGCCTGGCTCGAGGGCGACCACTACAAGTGGCGGGCGATGCGGGCCAACGGCGTCGACGAGGCGTTTTGTACCGGTGAAGCGGACCCGTACGATAAGTTCCTCGCCTTCGCCCGCACCGTGCCGATGACGCTGCGCAACCCGCTCTACCACTGGTGCCACCTCGAGCTGCAGCGGTACTTCGACATCGACGTGCTGCTGAGCGAAGACACGGCCCGCGAGGTGTGGGACGAGGCGAATAAGCAGCTCGCCGACCTGCCAGTGGCGACGATCATCGACCGCTTCGACGTCGCGGCCATCGGCACCACCGACGCCCCGGCCGACACACTCGAACACCACCAACGCCTCGCGTCGTCCGACACGCTGCCCCGCACCGCGGTGGTGCCGACGTTCCGCCCCGACAAGCTGCACGACCTGTCGGACCCGGCGGCGTGGCGGGCCCAGATCACGGCGCTCGGCGAAGCCGCGGGCGTCCGCATCAACAGCCTCAACGACCTGCTCGACGCGATCGCCCAGAGACACGCCTTCTTCCACGGCCTCGGCGGCCGCTGCTCCGACCACGGCCTGACCCACCTGCCCGAGTACACCTGCACCGAACGGCAGGCCGAAGACATCTTCAGCCGGGCGATGGGCGAAGCCCCCGACTTCGACGATGAGGACCTGCACGTCCGCGACGGGCCGAAGGCGAACGACCAGGAACGCTTCACCGGCTTTATGATGCTGTTCTTCGCCGAGCTCGACCACGCCGCAGGCTGGACGCACCAGCTGCACCTCGGGGCGATGCGTAACAACAACGGCTGGGCGATGGACCACCTCGGCCCCGACACCGGCTACGACTCGATCGGCGACTACCGCCAGGCGCCCGGCCTCCGCCGCCACCTCGGCGAGCTCGCCCGCCGCGAGAGACTGCCGCAGGCGATCCTCTACAACCACAACCCGGTCGACAACTACCTCTTCGCCACGATGGCCGGCAACTACCAGGGCGGGCCCACCGGCAAACCGGGCCGGCCCGGCAAGGTGCAGTTCGGCAGCGGCTGGTGGTTCCTCGACCAGAAAGAGGGCATGACCTGGCAGATCAACGCGCTGTCCAACCTCGGGCTGCTGCCGCGCTTTGTCGGCATGCTCACCGACTCGCGCAGCTTCCTGAGCTTCCCCCGCCACGAGTACTTCCGCCGCCTGCTGTGCGACATCCTCGGCCGCGACGCCGAAGCCGGCGAGCTGCCCGACGACCTCGACCTGCTCGGCGACACGGTCGAAGCGATCTGCTTCGGCAACGCCCGGGACTACTTCGGGATCGAGCTCAAGCGATGAACCCCCCGGAAGCAATGAGAACGCCAGACGATCAAACGCCTCTGCTGAGGGTAAAAAACCTCAAGACCTACTTCCCGGTCCGCCGCGGCCTGCTGCGGTCGCACGTCGGCGACGTCCGCGCGGTTGACGACGTGTCGTTCAACCTCGCCGAAAACGAGACGCTCGGCCTCGTCGGCGAATCGGGCTGCGGAAAGTCCACCGTCGGACGCTCCATCCTCCGCCTCATCCCCACCAGTTCCGGGAGCGTCCACTTCCGGGGGGAGGACGTGCTCGCCGCGTCGGCGTCCCGCATGAAGGCGCTGCGGCGGGAGATGCAGATCATCTTCCAAGACCCGGTCGGCAGCCTGAACCCCCGCATGACCGTCGGCAGCATCGTCGGCGAACCCATGGTCGTCCACAAAATCTGCCCCCGCGACGAGGTGCCCGACCGCGTCGCCGACCTGCTGGTTAAGGTCGGCCTGCAGAAAGACCACGCCCGCCGCTATCCGCACGCCTTCTCCGGCGGCCAACGCCAACGCATCGGCATCGCCCGCGCCCTCGCGCTCTCGCCGCGGTTCATCGTCTGCGACGAGCCGGTCTCCGCCCTCGACGTCTCGGTCCAGTCGCAGGTGCTCAACCTGCTCAACGACCTGCAGGACGAGCTCGGCCTGTCCTACCTGTTCATCGCCCACAATCTCGCGGTCGTCGAACACTTCTGCGACCGCGTGGCCGTGATGTACCTCGGCCGGATCGTCGAGCTCGCCGACCGCGACACGCTGTACCGCGACCCCCGCCACCCCTACACCAAGGCCCTGCTTAGCGCCGCGCCGCAGCCCGACCCCGACGCCGAGAAACGCCGCATCATGCTGCTGGGTGACGTGCCCTCGCCCATCCGCCTGTTCGCCGACGATCAGAACGGCCCGACCGAGATGACCCCGGAAGAGCGGGCAGAATTAGACGCCCAACGCCGGCCCGGCGTCGATTACGTCACCCGTCACGAACTGCTGTTCCGCCCTGACCTGGTTGAGGTCGGGCCGGGGCACTGGGTCTCGCCTTCCGCGGACGCCCCGGATAATGCCGCCGCGGTTTAGGCCGACCCCGCCAGCGTGGGCTCGGTAACCCCGCCGAAGATCGCGCCCGCTGGGCCGGCGTGCAGTACTGCCACGCCAGGGTTTCGATGACCTGTTCTTCCGTCGCGCGGTCGAAGTAGTAAAACTCCTCCTCGTCCTGCCGGCGGTTGACCAGCCACAGCCGGGTGCCCCGCACCTCCGGCTCACGCTGGGTCGAGACCTCGAACCCGTTGCTCTTCATCGCCTGCAAGACCTGTCCCGTGACGGCACGCATCGTGGCTCCTTTTGTAAAAAAACGCCGTGCCGCTCGGCACCGCCTTTCCCGGAGACCAACCCACGAGTCCATACATCTCGACTCAGAAAACTTTCCTAACCAACATAGGGGGTTGACTTGTCCCCACAAGCCCCACGGACCGGCAAGCGGGTAGATGCACGCCGATGCCTCGTGCGGCACAATGGGGCGTTACACTGCGACCGCTTGCTCTCCGCGGGCCCTGTGCAGATTGTCTCGGTGGGGTGCCAGAGCGGTTGAATGGACCGGTTTTGAAAACCGGCGTGGCCCCTGGGTCACCGTGGGTTCGAATCCCACCCCCACCGCTTCTTCGGAACATCCTGATACCTCGACATCTGGGCGATTCTCGCTAAACGTCTCTTTCGCCACTTAGCGAAGCGACCTTTCAGGCCCACCGCTTAGTGGTTCGACTTAACTTCTACTCGGAATCAACCACCGGAATTTCGTCATCGGCGCCAAGGCCGAGATCACGCGGTTGTTGATCCCAATCCAAGATCTCCGCCGCCGCCATAAGACGCTTGAGGGCCACACTCACCGGCAGCTCATCCGTCAACGCGAGCTTGAGAATCACCGGTCTGAGGCAAGTCAGCTGCAGCAGCTCATTCGTTCGAGTCTTGCCGGCGCCGGTTTCGGCCATGAGCTCGGCTACGGCGAGTTGCCCAGTGATCAGCCGGTCGCGCTACGCGCAAGCGATCCCGATGGCTTTAACACTGTGCGGCTGCGGTTCCGCTTGTGCAGGCATCACTAAGTCACGCCCTTCCGGCGACAGCAGCATCCGCTTGCCATCTAGCCGCTTGATCTGCATCGACAATGTCAGTTGTACCCGGCCCTTGAAGTGTCTGATTTCGGGCGTATAGGGGCACCGAGCGGTAGGAGTCGACGGCAACGCTACGTCGCACCTCGGCCATTCGTATTCGTGCAACGACCCATTGTGTCCAGGTATCCGCGGAAGATTTTCTGAATCAGTTCGGCTTCCGGGAGCACGATATGGAGTCGGCGGTCTTCGAGGCGGCAGCCCAACGGGGGCCGACCGCCCACCCACGGGCCCTTCTTTTTCGTCGCGGCGATCTTTTCCAGGGTCCGCTTGCCGGTGACCTCCCGCTCGAACTGCGCGAAGCTCAGCAGTATGTTCAGCGTCAGCCGCCCCATCGAAATCGTCGTGTTAAAGTGCTGCGTGACCGAGAAGAACGAGACATCGTGCTGCTCAAAGAGCTTCATCATGCCCGCGAAGTCGCTGAGCGAACGCGACAGACGATCGACCTTGTAGACCACCACCACATCGATATCCCCGTAACTAACCTGCTCGATGCCGCTCAGTAGTCGGGCGAGGGCGGGGCGTTTTATCTTCCCGCCGGTGAAGCCGCCGTCGTCGTAGTGTTTTCAACTACCTCCCAGCCCTCGCGCTTCTGGCGGCGGACCTAGTCGATGCCTGCCTCAAGCTGGGCGTCGAGCGAGTTGAACGCCTAGCGCGTCGCAACGCCACGTTTAGCGGGTGCGGCGTAGCCGCCCTCGCCGACCGACCGCGGGAAGCTGCGCGTCACCCGCTAAACGTGAGGTTGGTGTGGTCTAGTCGAGCCCTACTTCGTGCGACCTGCGGGTGTAGACGGCGCAGCGGCGAAGCTTTTGGGTCATCACACCGACCTCACGCGGTTCAAGCCGAAGAAGCGGGGGCCGGACCAGTGGGCGCCCGTGATCTCCCGGGCGAACTGGGCCAGGCTGGTAAGGGGCAGGCAACTTCTACACGATAGGAATCTTACAGGGCAGATAGAAACCAGCAAACGCGGTGGCGAGCAAAAGTTTGCTCAAGCTGTTACTTTTTGCGTGTTGGATCTTTATTCGTTTGCAGAAGTGAGTTGGCCAAGACAATGTCTGAAGTAGAGACTGCCCTGTGTTCGGCCGAGCAAGTGGCCGGTATGCTCGACCACGCCATCCTGCACCCCACGGTTGACGCTGCGTCGATGCGGCGTGAGATCGAAGCGTTGCGTTGCTGGCCGCTCGCGTCGTTCTGTGTCAAGCCGTCACACGTCGCCGAGGCGGTGGGGCTAGTCGAGGGTTTCGTGCCCGCGATTGGCACCGTGATCGGGTTCCCGCACGGCACGACCACCGCCCCGACCAAAGCGGCCGAGGCCCGCGAAGCCCTCGCCGCCGGGGCCGCAGAGATCGACATGGTCGTGAACGTCGGTGCGGTGCTGGGCGGCGAGTGGGACACGGTCCGGGCCGATGTCGCCGCGGTGCTCGCGGCGTGTCGGGAGGCTGGCGGGTCGTTGAAAGTGATCTTCGAGACCGACTACGTTACCGCGGACCAGGACAAGCGCCGCCTTTGCGAAATCTGCGGCGAATTGGGCGTGGACTTCGTCAAGACCTCGACAGGCTTCGGCTACGTTAAACGCCCCGACGGGACGGTCGGCTACACCGGCGCGACCGCGGCCGACGTGACCCTGATGCGGCAGGCCAGCCCCGCGTCGGTGGAGGTCAAGCCTTCCGGCGGCGTGCGAACCCTGGACGACGTCTTGGCGTTCGCGGCGTTGGGTGCGACCCGCGTGGGCACCACCAGCACGCCGACGATCATGCACGCCGCGATCGACCGCTTCGGCCCGGGAGGAATCGATGCCTCAGCCCACGGACCCGCCCCGACCGCCCCGCGTGGTGGTGGTGGGCAGCACGAATACTGACTTCATCGTCGCTCTGCCACGGCTGCCGGGCGTAGGCGAGACCGTCACCGGCGGGCGGTTTACGCAGACCTTCGGCGGCAAGGGCGCGAATCAGGCCGTTGCCGCGGCGCGGGCTGGGGCCGACGTCACGTTCGTGGCCTGCGTCGGGCACGATGGCTTCGGTGATCAAATGCTCGACAACTTCAGGGCCGACGGGATCGACACCGCCTGGGTGACACGGGCCGAAGGTGTAGCGTCGGGCACGGCCCTGGTCATGTTCGATGGATCGGGACGAAACTACCTGGCCGTGGCACCGGGGGCGAACTCCAAACTCACGCAAGACGATGTCGCCGCGGCCGAGCCCGCGATCGAAACCGCGACGGTGGTCGTGCTGCAGATGGAGGTGCCGAATGACGCCAACCGGCGGGCGTTGGAGCTGGCGCGTCGGCACGGCGCCACGTTGCTGCTGAATTACGCCCCGGCGGTCGGCGACCCGCTGGGGCTGTGCCGCGAAGCGGATGTGCTGGTGGTCAACGAGATCGAGGCGGCGGCGTTGCTCGGTGGCGAAGCGGTCAGGGCGGATGATGCGTCGGAGGCCGCCGGAGCGTTGCGGGACCGGGGAACCGGCTGGGCGGTGGTGACGCTTGGCGAAGCGGGCTACGCGGCTGTCGGGCCGGAAGGTGAGTCGCTACGTGAGCAAGGGCTCGAGGTCAAAGCGGTGGATACCACGGCGGCGGGCGACACGTTCTGCGGAACGCTTGCGGCGCGGCTGGCCGTGGGCGAGGCCATGGCCGATGCCCTGCGTTACGCCAACGCGGCCGGCGCGTTGGCGACCACACTGGCCGGGGCCCAGCCCTCGATCCCGCGGGCCGAGCAGATTGCCCATCGACTCTGGGGCGTCGCGTCGTGAGCGGCCATGAGGTGATGATGCCGAAGCGGGTTAAAGGCTTGCTGGTCAGCCAAGTCGGCTACGAGCAAGGGGCTCTGAAGCGGGCCCTTCGGCGATCCACGGCGCGGGACGCACATCTCGATGACGCGGCCTGGCAGATTTACCGCGAGGCGGGCGGCCCGCCGATCGATGAGGGCCGACTGCGCTACTGGGGCGCGTGCTGGGGCAGCCACTGGTGGGTCGCTGACTTCGACGAGGTGACCGAGACCGGGAGCTTTCGGCTAAAGGTGAAGGGCGAGCCGCCGAGCGATGTGTTCGACGTTGGAGATGACCTGCTCTGGGAGCGGTGCTTTGACTGGATGGCGTTGAGTCAGCTCGAACGGCGGCAGGAGCTGACCGAGCGCAAGCTGGGGTGGATGGATGCGGGCGGCACCTGGACCGAGTCGAACTCGCAGAGCGTGACGGTGATCGCCCTGCTGGAGCTGCTCGAAGACACGCCGAACGGGTTAGACGAAGCCACCCGTCGGCGGCTGGGCGAACAGGTCGATAACGGGCTGGGTTATCTCGCGCTGTGCCAGGACACGGCCGTGGAGCGCGGCGAGGGCGACGGGGCGTTGTGCCACATGATCACCCGGAAGATGCCGGACTATGTCGATCGCTGCATCGCACCCGATGCGGCGAAGGCGGCGGTGGCCTGGGCCATGGACGCTAGGTTGCGAGGCGATCGGGTTGACGTCCGGGAAGACACACTCGCCCGGGCGGAGCGGGCGCTGAGATGGTGCCTGTCGATGGAGCCCGAGGGTCGGCTGGGTTTTAACCATCACCAGCGCGGGTTACCGGAGAGCTACGAGCCGCCGGCGGGGCAGTGGCCGACGCGGGAGCTGTTGATGCGGGCCTGGGCGTGCGTCGAGCTGGCGGGCGCAGAGCGGCCGGGGTACGCCGCACAAGCGAGCGAACTCATCGACGCAGCGCTCGGGCGTCAGGCCGATGTCTCCGAGGCGATCGACGGGCTGCATGGGTTCTTCTTCGAGTTCGACGACCGGCACCACGCCGAGCCGTCGTGGGCCCACCAGATCGTTGACGGCGTGATCGGCATCGATGCCGGGGCGACCTACCCGCAGTGGGTCGACCCGATCGCGCGATTCATCAAGGCCTGGCCCGACCACCCGCGGACGCCGGTGTACCTCGACGCCCTTCGCCGCTATACGCTCGGCTACCTCAAACCGGCGTGCGAACGCAACCCCTTCGGCCTCGCCCCGCAGCTGCTGCACCGTGAGCACGGCCTGCTGAACTTCGTCGGGCCCTGGCACGGGATGAACTGCATCTACGGCCTAACCGCCCGGCTGCTGCTCGAGCTCGAAGACCTTTTGAAGGTCGACGGCCTACGCAAATTGGCGATGGGTAATCTGCAGTGGATCGCGGGTCTCAACGCCGGGCTGACCCCGGAGGGCCTGGCGGGGTGCTTCCTGTCGAGCCCGGACACTGTGCCGGGGGTGGCGCTACCGGTGAGCATGATCCACGGGGTGGGCCGACGTTGGGCCGGGGGCTGGACGACGATCCGCGGGTCGGTGTGCAACGGCTTCGCCGTCGGGAGGCAGTTCCACTTTGACGTGCCGGTCGACGCGGCGGTCGATGGGCCGCACCAGTTCACGGACGAGGACTGGCTGCCCCACGCCGTGGCCTTCCTGACCGGGCTCTCTCGGTGGCGGGTACGGTGAGCCCGCTTGGCGATGAGACGGTCAGTTGCCGGTCTCGGTTGCCCCTGATCGAGACCTTCTTCGTGCGGATTGCGGGTGTAGACGACGCAGCGGAGAATCTTGTGTGTCATCCCACCGACCTCACGCGGTTCAAGCCAGAGAATCGCGGGGCGCACCAATGAGCGCCCGTGATCTCACGGGCAATCTGCGTCAGGCTGGTATAGGCCTGGCCCCGGAAGCCGAACCGTTTGCCGGGACCGAAGACCTCGACTTCGTAGGTCTGGCCACGCTAGGTGCGGTGCTATTTAATGCCAGCCCGCAGTTGGGGTTTGGCTCGGGCAGATTGCGACGACTTACGGGCCCGGCGGGGCTTGGCTTTCGAATGAGGATCAGGCGCGACCTGGCTGACCTGTCGCATGGCGGTTTTCAACAACGCGTCTGTGGCCGCATCCAGACCGCCGCGGACGGCCTCCTGGGCTTGCCACGCCAGATATTGCACCAGCATGAGCTTCATTTCGGGGGTAGTTTTTTTGGGGGGAGGCGGCCCAACGCTGCCGGAGTTCGGTGCAGCAGAGACGTTAGAGATCATCGACAGACGGCGATGGGTTGATGATGCCCTCATACATCCATACATTCCACGAACGATCAAGGGCGAGGCTTCAGGATCATCCCTGCTCCAGGGTCTAACATAAAACCTCGATTGGCACGAGCACCACTGGGCGGCATCTCTACCGGCCCGTAGTCCTGGTGCATGTCACGTCAGGTAACGCGCCCACAACTACGCATACCTGCGGTAAGATATCAAGAGCTATTTGGGTTTAACCGATCAACCTTCTGCATGTTCGGTTTCGATAGCGTCGAGCATCTCGTTAAGGTGCTGCGTACTGAGGAACTCCATCTGGACGCTGACCCCCAGCAACGCTTGGCGAAACTGGTCGAACGCCTCGCCGTGGTTGGCCTGCCCCCACAGTTGATACCAAGTTTTATGCTAGCCCAAGCGGTGTCGGTCTTGCCCCCGCTCATGGTCCACATCAGGTGTAACCAGGCAGGGTTGATTCACAGAATACCTTGGCATGGGCCGGAGGTGGAGGCGTAGCCGGAACCGTAGGTCGGTGCCGAGACGCGAACTCGGTCGAGGTCATGTTCTGCAGGCTGCTGTGCGGACGCACCACTTTGTAATCTTGACGCCACGATTGGATCTTACGGCGAGCATCGTCCATACTCAGGGACCAATGGGCATTCAAGTAGTCCTTCCGGAGACGGGCATTTAATGATTCAATCGTCGCGTTGTCCTTCGGCTTACCCGGACGACTGAAGTCCAGCTTGACCTTCTTCCAGTAGGCCCAAAGGTCCACATCTTTCGAGATGAACTCGGGGCCGTTATCGACCTAGGTCGAACCCGGACGGCGGTGCTCCTGGACGATACCCTCCAGCGCCTGCACGAGGTCGATCCCCCTGGGCCGTGGGGCCGCGTGCGACGCCAACGACTCACGCGTGCAACTATCCGACAGCGTCAACACACGCAAGCGGCGGCGATCGAGCAACTGGTCCGACACAAAGTCCATCGACCAGCGATCGTTCCTGTGCATCGCCGTCGGCAGCACCTCACGCTTGACGCATAGTAGCCGCCGTCGAGGCGCTTCTTTCGCATAGCGCCAACCCTTCTTCTTTGTATATGCGGTACACCCGCTTGGCGTTGACCGCCCCGCCCTCGCGACGCAACAAGACGTGCAGCCGCCGATACCCGTAGACCACCCGCACCTCGGCCAGCTCACGCAATCGGTGGCGGAGCGCCTGCTGCACAGGCCGCAAAGATACATACCGGACCGTTGATCGAGCCGCAGCAAACACTTCACACGCCCGCCTCTCGCTTACCCAGTAAGTCACTTGCGTTTGGCCCACCAGGTCACGTCGAGCCGCGGGCGCCAGAACTTCCCCTTGAGGGCATCCTGAAGCATCGTCTTGTCCAGTGACAGGTCCGCCACCAGCTGCTTGAGCTTGTGGTTCTCTTTTTCCGTCTGCTCGAGGTGACGGACGCCCGCAACGCCCAAACCTTCAAACTTCTTCTTCCACCGCTAGAACGTCGCCTCGGAAATCCCCAGCTTCCGAGTGATCTCGGACATCGGCGTGCCCAACTCGGCCTGACGCAACGCGAACGCGATCTGGGCTTCGGTAAAACGCTACTTCTTCATCGAACTTGCTCCTTTTTGGGATGCAAACATCTTCCAAAAAGTCGCACTCAATGTGGAGTAGGGAACAGGGTCAAGACCAACTTGGAAGCCAGAAGCAGTTCGTCAACACCTTACGTCGCTGGCTTCCAACGAATCCCGCCCTCTCCGGGTAATGCACACGGCGTACGGGTTCGGCCGACGCCGTCCCGACGTTCAGGGTTGCACGGGCTGCGCGGCGAGGTAGCCCCAGGTGTAGACCGACGGGGCGATCGTCTGGTGGATGGTGTACTCGGCCATCTCGGGCCACATAAATGCATCGACGTACGACTCCTGCGGGGGCCAGGTGCGGCTGGGCGGGACCATCTGGTCGGCGAGGAAGTAGGTGTGCATCCACTCGCTGCTGGCCGAACCGCCGTTAGGGTCGGCCGGGCCGTAGACGGTGATGCCGGCGGGGGCGGGCTGGCCCGTGCGGCGGTGGTCGAGGTGCAGCGGGTTCCTCGGGGCGTTCCAACCGAGACCGGTGGTATAGACGAGGTTGTCGGGGTTGGCCCCGGCCGAGAAGTTGGCGGAGCGGAGGGTGGCGGCGTGGTACTTGGGGTCGCCGGTCAGGGCATGGGCGCGGGGCAGCGCGCGGCTGGTGATGCCGGGGGTGGAGAAGTAGCCGACGAAGCCGAGCATGGGCATGTCGGGGTAGGGCGTGCTAACGCCGAAGGCGTTGCCGTCGCCGAAAGCGATCGCGCGGTCGGCGAGGTCGAGGACGGCTTGCCGGGCGGCGGCCTTGACCGCGTCGTCGCCAACGCCGACCGGCAGCCGGGCGTAGGCGAAGGCGGCGGCCTCGCGGACGTCGCCCCGGCCGGTGACGACGGCGCTGGTCTCGCGGAAGGCCCGGTCGTACGAGGCTTCCCCGGTGAGATGCAGCAGCTCCGCGGCGGCGAGCTCGCGCTGCTCGTGGATCTGCCAGGCCCGCTTGGTGAAACGCCGGCGGTCGTCGTCGGCGTGTCGCTCGGCCCATCGCCACGCCCGCTCCGCCGCGCCGCGGTAGCCGTCGGCCCGCTCGGAGTCGAAGCCTCGGGTCACCCGGCCCGCGACCGCGGCGGTCGCCGCGAAGCTGTAGCTGGCGTAGCTGTCGGGCGCGAACGCGCCAAGGAAGAGCGAGTCATGCCAACTGGTCTCGGCGTCGCGCGGATGGGCCGACGACTCGACTCCGCCGCCGACGCCCCCGTCTTCGCGTTGCAGCCGGGCGAAGAAGTCGAGCGTCCAGAGCGCCTCGTCGATCAGATCAGGCAGACCGTTGTCGCGTTCATTCTCCGGCACGGCGAGGGCGATCGTGTCGAAGGTGTCCGGAGCCAGCTCGTAGAGCTCGAGCAACAGGTGGGCCATGCCGAGGTGGCGGGTGTTGCGGTCGAAGTCGCCGGCGTCCATGTGCCCGCCCCAGGCGTCGTCGAGCGTCGGCGGCGGATCGTCGAGCAGGCCGAGCGCGGCTTCGTTCACCGCTTTCGCTTCGCCGGCGAGGTTCGGCGTCGGCAGCACGAAGACCTTGACGCCGTCGGCCGGGTGGTGCGGCCGGGGCCGGGTGTAGCCCGTCAGTGGCGGGCCGAGCGCGACCCCGCTGCGGTGGTGCAGCAGGCCCCGCATGCCGGTCTCGAACGCGCTGCGCCAGGCGTCGAGGCCGATGGCGAACGGCCCGCTGGTCCCGACGCCGGGCACCAGCACGCGGTAGTTTCCCGGTTCGGCAAACGCGGAGAAGTCCAGCGCGTACACCGCGGTTTGTGCGTAGTCACGGGTCTCGCGTAGCCGTTCGGGTTCGCCGTCGTCTTTAACGATCTGGATCGGGCCCTCGAAGACGGTCCGGCCCGAGTCGTCGAGCAACTCGAAGCGGGTCACGTCGTAGCGGTGGCCGCCGCCGGTGCCGAGCCAGCTCGACAGGAAGGCGACCTTGTAGGGGTCGCCCGGGGCGAAGCCGATCTGGCTGACGTGGACCGCGTCGCTGCGGGTGGTGCGGGGCTCGTGTCGGTAGGTGACCGACGCCTGCCGGGTGTTGACGCCGGGCAGGCCGACGACGCAGTCCGTCCCCACGGGCATCGGCTCCGACAGCCGCAGGATGACCCGGTGCTCCATCGCCGCCCGCCGGTCCGGGTGGGTCATGTTGAACGGCTTGCTCTTGCGGTAAACGGCCACGGGCGGGCGTGGCGGTTGGCCATCGACCGAGACGGTGTAGCCCTCGGGCCGGTCGATGAGCAGGTGGTGCAGGGCGTCGCCAACAAGCCGCTCGGCGGGCAGCATGAAACGCCGGTCGCCGGTGACGAAACCAACATGCCGGTCTTCGCCCTCAATCTGGCGGAAAAGTCGCAGGCTCTCGCCCTGGACCACGAGTTCTCCCCGGCCCTGACCCCGCGTCCAGACGACGGCTTCGTGCTTCGTGTCGGGCACAACACGGTCGCCGTCGCGCGGGGCGTAGGGCTCGAGCTTCACGGGCGGGATTGTGCCGGCGCGGACGGTCAACTGGATCAGATCGGGCGCGAGGGCGCAGACGTGGACGATCTCGGGCGAGGCGTCCGTGCGTCGGATGTCGGCCAGCGCCAGCCGAAGCCTCGTCGCGCGGTCGGCGTTGGCTTCCTGAACGCGGCGTCGGAACGCCGCCCGTGCCGCCAAGTCGTCGGTGTCGGGGCGGGCAAGGTCGATCGCCAGCACCGTCACGTCGAGCGGGTCGTCACGCCAGTCCCCGATGACCTGAACCTGGGTTAGCTGGCGCAGGTCCAACGCCGCATCGTCGCCGTCGCTGGTGAGGAGGTTCGGCTCGGCCACGGCCGCGGCGTCCTGCGGCTTGAGCGTCGCCTCGCCGGCGTCGGCGGGCAATCGGTAGTCGAACTGGCCCGACGTCCCGTCGCGGTCGCGTAGCAGCACGCGGAGCCCCCGCGAACGGTTGCCCGTGTGGACCTGGACCCGCAGCCGCACCAATGCGTCGGCGTGGGCGGACAGGTCGTGTGCTGCGTTGTAGCCGTAGCCGCCCTTACCGCCGAAACCGCGGAGCCGCACCGGTCCATCCGCCTGTTCCATCACGGATGATTCCCACTGGCCGAACGCGAACAACGGTGGTTTCCCGCTCTCGACGAGCGGCCGGACGACGTCTTGTGCGAGCGTGGGCAGAGCGAGGACCCCGAGCAGGGTCAGCGTTCCGCCGAGCGTGCGGCGTATCCGGCGGGCCATGGATCGATCCTCGGGTCGGGCTAGTTGCTGGTCGCGACGGCGATATCGCGGGCCGTGAGCTCGCCCACCAGCCGGGGCTCGACGTGGCCGTCGGTGAACAGCATGTTGAGCTGGGAGTTCCCGGTGTGGCGGAACCGGAAGGCGGTGGTGAAGTCGGTAACGCCGCTCCAGTCCGTGTTGTACTGTTCCTGACCCGCCTTGCTGCGGGCGGTCGGGCTGCCGTCGTTGCCGATCGCCAGGGGCAGGTCATAGTTGGTCTGGGCCCAGCCGCCGGTGTTGTTCGAGAGCACGCCGTACCAGTCGAAGAAACCCACACGGAACCCGTCGGCGTGGTCCGACCGCGGCCAGGTCGAGCCCCGGCCGAAGCGGTGGGCGTCGTTGAGCACCTGCGGTCCGCACCACGACAGGCCGGCGTCGCTGGCGTTGAGCACTTCGCTGACCCGCATCGGCCGGGCGGCCGTGCCGTTGTCGAACGCTTTGGGCGTGAAGTTTGAGCCGTCGCCGTTGAGGTACGGCGCGATACGCGTGTTGATCACGTAGTGCGCTTGAGCCGGCCCGGAGCCAGGCTGCGTGTCGCCGTCGGTGAATACTTCGCTGAGCTGGGCGTAGCCCTGCGTGCTGCCGACGCTCACCAGGGTGTTGGCGTTCCGGGCATCGACGCCCATCTCGATCGAGACCGCCGCCCACCAAGCGATGTCGCTGAAGTAACCCCGGCCCGCACGCGACGGGTCCAGCAGGTCCGCGTTCTCAATCCAGCTGTACGGCATCCGGCCGTCATTGCTTTCGGTATACACCGACAGCCCGATCCCGATCTGCCGGAGGTTCGACTGGCACTTAATCGCCGTGGCCGCCTGTCGGGCGTTGGTCAGGGCGGGCAGCAGCAGCGAGAGCAACAGCGCGATGATGCTGATGACCACCAGCAGCTCGATCAGCGTGAACGCGGGGCGGAGTCGATGGGGCTTAGGGTGAAACACGGTTGATGCCTTTCGAGAGGAAGCTCCAAACTGTCGATCGGGAAACGCGACGAGGCAAGTCGGACTGAGGAGGATTACGGGAAAACCGGCTCGGCCCGCCGGGCGGAGTTGAGGCAGGTGACGGCGACGATGCGGTGGTAGAGACCGCTCTGGCCCACGTTGACCCAGGTGCCTTCGCCCGGTCGTTTCACCTCGATCCCGTCGCGAGCGGCGCGCCGGAGCAGGTCGGGGCCGGGCGGGGCGTCGCCGTGGCGGTCGAAGGCTCGCTTCATCGTCGGGGTGTAACGCTCGAGGTAGCCCACGAAACGTTGCCCGTCGCACTCGAATACCGCCGCGGCCACGGCGACCCGGCCCTCGTGATCAAAAGGCGGATGGCGGGTCCGCGCGGCGGTAAAAAAAGTCCGGCCGTCGTCCACGCTGAAGAAGCGCAGCTCGGGCGGCGTCCGCACCTCGCCGCTCGAGAACGCTACGAACACCACGACTGCCGTCGTGAGCAGCAGGACCAGCAGGGCGTAACCCAGGACCGGTTTGTCGTTGATGGTTTGGCGGAAAATCAAGCCGGTTAACCTAGGGCCGGGGTGAGCGGTCGCTTTTTTACGGAAGTGGGCAAAGCAAACGCCGGCCCGCCGGTCGGGGCGGGCCGGCCGTTGCGATGGGGCCGTGCCTACCCGCGGCGGCGGAAGCCGAGCAACCCGAGGCCGGCGACGCAGAGCAGGCCCGAGGCCGGCTCGGGGATCACCGCGGTGACGAACCCGAAGTCGTCGAAGCCGCCGATATCACCGCTGGTCGACAGGCCGGTGCCGCTGAAGTCGACGCTGGTGATGAACTGGCCGGTCGGGGCCGCGATGGAGAAGAACGTGTTGTCCGAGCCGTTGCCGGTGAGGATGTTGTCGGTGAGCGTGGCCGAGCCGCCGCCGGAG
>JBCCRT010000015.1:0-36818 GCA_039201235.1 Planctomycetota bacterium | reverse complement strand
CGAAGCGATGGACGCGAAGTTCGACCCCGACCGCGACACGCCCCGCGCGATCGCCACCGAGTTCGAGAAGCACTTCAGCGTGGGCACCTACCTCGCGCACCAGGGCCAGAAGTTCACGCAGCGGTTCGACGCCAACAGCTATGTTGCGATCTCACTGGCGATGGATCGCTTCGATTTGGGGCGGACCCGCGACGAGCTGATGGGGACGTTCCGCGGGGCGGACGCCGACTTTCTTTTGGTCAGCTTCAGCAGCGACTGGCTGTTTACGCCGCGGCAGTCGCGCGACGTGGTCAACGCGCTCACGGCGCTCGGTCGGCGGGTCGCCTACGCCGAGATCACGACCGACGCCGGGCACGACGCGTTTCTTTTGCCCGACGAGATCGCGCAGTACGGCCCGCTGGTCGCCGCCCGGCTCGGGGCCACCGACGACGCCGCGCCGGGCTTACGACGCGACGACGAGCTGGTGTTGGAGCTGATCCCGCCGGGGGCGAGCGTGCTGGACCTCGGCTGCGGCGGCGGCCGGTTGCTGCGGACCCTGAAGGACCGCGGGCAGGATCGGCTCGTAGGCGTCGAGGTCGCGCAGCAAAAAATCATCGAGGCCGTCGGCCGGGGGCTGGACGTGATCGACTACGACCTGAACCGCGGGCTGCCGGCGTTCACCGACGGGCAGTTCGACCTGGTCGTGCTCAGCGCGACGCTGCAGGCGGTCGAGCACGTCGAACGGCTGTTCGACGAGATGCTCCGCGTCGGCCGGCGGGTGATCCTGAGCTTCCCGAACTTCGCGTACCGGAAGCTGCGGGAGGACTACGTCGAGCGGGGCCGGAGCCCGAAGGCGCCGGGCGAGTACGACTTCGAGTGGTACAACACGCCGAACCGCCGATTCCCCAGCCTGGCGGACGTCGAGGATTTGTGTGCCGCCAAGGGCGCGACGATCCACCACGCGGTGTACCTCGACACGCAGAGCAACCAGCGTGTGCCGGCTCAAGAAGACGGCGGGGACCCGAACCGCGACGCGGACACCGCGGTGCTGGTGATCAGCCGGTAGTACAAGTCGGCGTCAGGCGTCGCCGTTTTTCGACGCGGCCCCGTCGCCCCCGGCCCCCGCCCCCGGAAGGGGCATCGGCCGCGGCGGGAGGTTCTGGCGCCAGAACTCGGCGACGCGGATGATGAGGTTCGAGAACTCGGTGTAGTCGTCGGTCTTGGCGAGGAAGGCGTTGACGCCGGCGGAAAAAGCGGCGCCGATGTTGTCGGCGGTGGCGACGCCCGAGAGCATGACGGTGGGGATCGCGTTGAGGGCGTCGTCCCGGGAGATGCGGTCGAGCAGCTCGATGCCGTCGGTCTGCCCGATGCCGAGGTTCAGGTCGGCGAGGATGAGGTTGGGCATGGCGGCGGTGCCCTTGGTGCGTTGGAGCAGCTCCTCGGCGTCGGCGGCGTTGTCGACGGTGAGGGTGACCGACGAGCCGGCCCGCTCGAAGCCCTTCTCGATCAGGCGGGCGTGGCCTTCGTCGTCCTCGACGATCAGGACGCGGAGCACCGCTTTGGGTTGCAAAGCGGGGCGGATGTTCTCCGGGGCGCCGGCCTCTTCGCGCCAGATGAGGGTGCCCTTGGGCACGTCGAGCCCGAGGCGGACGCGGCGGGAGCCGGGGATCTCGGTGATCTTGATGCGGATGTCGCTGCCGATGCGCAGCGTGCTGCCGAGGGTGCGTTCGATGACCAGCATGGGCGAGGCTCTGTCGTTTCCGGGGCGGCGGTAAAGCGGGAGTCTAGTTGCGGTTGATCGGGAAAGTCATGATGACCTTGGTGCCCCGGCCCTCGTCGGATTCCAGGCCGATGGTGCCGTCGATCCGGCTCATGAGGCGGCGGGCGACGGTGAGCCCGATGCCGCTGCCGGGGCGGTCCTTGTCGACGTTGGCGCGGGCGAAGAGGGCGAAGAC
Source organism: Planctomycetota bacterium (assembly GCA_039201235.1). Classification (GTDB taxonomy): domain Bacteria; phylum Planctomycetota; class Phycisphaerae; order Phycisphaerales; family Phycisphaeraceae; genus Algisphaera. The sequence continues at coordinate 34,884 of JBCCRT010000015.1, read as the reverse complement.
CTTGGGCTGGAGTTTCTTGGGGATGCCGGGGCCGTTGTCCTTGACTTCGATGCGGACGAGGCCGGGGCCGGAGTCGCAGGCGATGGTGACGACCGGGTCGTCGCAGCGGCTGCCGTGGATCATGGCGTTCTTGAGGATGTTGGACAGGGCCTCGTGGACCTGGAACTCGCTGATGAAGTTCTCGTCCTGGCCGGTGCACTCGGAGCGGACGGTGACGCCGTAACGTTCGGCGAGGCCGGCGTGGGTATCGATCAGTTCGGAGATCAGTCCGCCGAGCGAGACCCGCTGCGGCAGGACGGGCGTCTCCTCGACGACGACCAGCTCGGCGAGGCGGTCGATGAGCTTCTTCATGCGGTCCGACGCCTGGCGGGCGAGGGCGAGGGTGCGTTTTTCGTCGTCGTCGAGCCGGCCGTTTTCGTCGGCCTGGAGGATCTTGAGCAGCCCGGAGATGCTGAGGCTGGGCTGGCGGAGCTCGTGGGTGAGCGTGGCGAGCAGGTCGCGGAGCTCGCCCTCGCGGTTGTCCGACAGCGTCTCGCGGAGGGTGATCTCTTCGCCGAGGTTCTTCTGGTTCTCGAGCCGGCCGCCGAGGGCCTCTTCGACCTGGGCGATGGTGTCGGCGTATTCCTGCTCGACGGTGCGGAGGGCGCTGACGTCGGACTGCACGCCGACGAAATAGACGACTTTACCCTCGGCGTTGCGGATCGGGTTGAGCGACAAGCGGTTCCAGAACGCCTCGCCGTTTTTGCGGTAGTTCATCAGCGTAACGATCGCGGCCCGGCCGGTCTCGATCGCCCGGCGGATGTAAGACACCGCGACGGGGTCGGTGTCTTTGCCCTGGAGGAACCGGCAGTTGTGGCCCAGCACTTCGCTGCGTTGGTAGCCGGTGAGCTTGACGAAGCCCTCGTTGATGGCGATCAGCGGGCAATCCTTCTGCCGGGCGTCCGCGATGGAGACGCCCTGGGGCCCGAAATGGGAGCCTAGCCGGCGTTCACTGAACAGCTCGACCAGACGATCGTGATCAATGTTGACCCCGGCCGGCGTGTCGCTGACCAGCGCACCGATGAGGTCTTCGGAGTTGTCGACGGTCGGGGGCTCGGGCATGGGGTCCGCAGTGATTGCGTCTCGTCGCGGCAGTCATTGCCGCGATGTCCCATATTAGCCAAAGCCCGGCCCCCCGACGTAAAAAAAGTCTCAAATTGTCAACTTAAACGTCCATACGGCGGGGAGATAAAACTATGACCCGTATCTGCCGGCCGGAATCAGACCGAAAAACGCTCGAAACGGGTCAGCGATTTCCCCGCGGGGAGGTAGTGCTTGACCGGTTTCTTGGCGTCCATCTCGCGGATGTAGGTCTGGCCGAGCAGGGTGTGGTCGTTGACCCACTTGTTCATCTTGCCGCCGGCGATCTTCTCGGCGATCTCGGGGGGCTTGCCGGTGGCGGCCGCCTCTTCGACGAAGAGCTTCTTGGCGGACTCGACGGCTTCGTGTGGCAGCGACGCCTCGTCGATCGCCAGCGGGGCGGGCATCACGGGCGGCACCGCCGCGGTCACGTGCATGCAGATGCCCCGCAGCAGCTCGTCGTCGATCCCGTCCTCGGCCACCACCACCGCGCCGGTCTTGCGGTTGGTGTGCACGTAACTGGCGACCTTCGGCCCGGCCAGCCGGACGCCCCGGCCGAAGGCGATGTTCTCTTTGATCGTCAGCCGCAGGTCCTCGATGAGCGCCTTCATCGCGTCGTTGGGCTCGATCGGTCCCTCGGCGTCGAGCTTCAGCGCTTCCTCGGCCACCCGCTGGATCTTGGCGAGGAAGTCCTCGTTGCGGGCCGAGAAATCGGTCTCGGTCATGACCTGGACCATGGCGATGGCGTGATCGCTTTGGGCCACGGCCAGCGCGCCCTCGCCGGCCTCGGCCTCACGGGTGTCCATCTTGCCGCCGGCCCGCTCGCGGAGCAGCTCGACCGCTTTGTCGGCGTCGCCGCCGGCGTCGGTCAGCGCCTTCTTGCATTCCATCATGCCCATGCCGGTCTTCTGTCGCAGGGCGTTGACGTCTTTGGCGGTGATCGCCATGGATAATCTCTCCGGGGGGTGGGTTGAGTCGGGTCGATAGGCGGCGGCGGGGCGGGGTCCTGTCCGCGGCGGGCCGCTAAAGGGAAGGAAGATCTTGAAAGCTCAGGCGGTCTGTTGCAGCCGCTCGAGGCTGGCGATGTTCACGGCCCCGACGTAGAACGATCGGCCGGTGCCGAGGAAAGCGTCTGGCACGCCCTCGCGGGGGATGAGAACGAGCAGGGTGTCCGTGCCGTGGTCCACGGCCCGGCTGCCCGGCGGGAGCACGTACTTCTCGCCGCTGTTGAGCGTCAGCGCCAGCGGGAAGCCGCGGGGTTCTTCGATCAGGTTTTTGGCTTCGTCGATGTCCATGCTTCGCCGGGTCGTCTTACGGGGCGGCGGGTTGGGGCTGCGTGGGGCTGTCCGTCGATTGGTCGTCGCCGGCCGTCGCCTGATCGATTTCCGAAGATTCCGGGGGGGCCGGGGCGTCGGCGGAGAACTGGGCGCGGCTGCTGCGGCGGCGGGGCTTGTCGCCCTCGGCCGGCTTGCCGTCGGCTTCGGGCTTCACGGCCCGGGCCTGCTTGCCCTCGTTGACGGCCCGGCAGAGCTGGTCGATCACGATCTCGATCGAGCGCATCGCGTCGTCGTTGCCGGGGATCGGGATGTCGGCGAAGTCGGGGTCGCTGTCGGTGTCGATCAGGCAGACCGTCGGGATGCCGAGCTTGCGGGCCTCCTTGACGGCGTTGGTCTCGGCGTTGACGTCGACGATGACCATGAGCCCGGGGAGCTTGGTCATGTTGCGGATGCCCTCGAGGTTGCGGAGGATCTTGGTCTTCTCGCGGTTGAGGGTGGCCTCCATCTTCTTGGAGTAGTTCTCCATCTCGCCGGATTCTTCGAGGCGTTCGAGCTCTTCGAGACGTTTGAGGCGTTGGCGGATCGTGGAGAAGTTGGTCAGGGTGCCGCCGAGCCAGCGCTCGGTGCAGTAGTGCATGCCGCACTCGGTGACGTGCTTCTCGATGATGTTGCGGGCCTGGCGTTTGGTGCCGACGAAGAGCACGTCCTTGCCCGAGGCGACGGTCTTGGTGACGAACTTGCGGGCCAGGAGCAGGCCCTTGATCGTCTGCTTGACGTCGATGATGTGGATACGGTTGCGTTTGCCGAAGATGTAGGGCTCCATCTTCGGGTTCCAGTGGGTGGAGCGGTGTCCGAAGTGGATACCGGCTTCGATGAGGTCGTTGACGAGCGAGGCCATGGGGAGCGACTCCTGCGGTGGGCGGCTTACCGATTCGAGCCGGCCCGGGTGGGGGTGTTGCGGCGGCGGGGGGAGGCCGGGGGACCGGGGCCGGCCGCGGCGGTGGGGCCGCCCGGTTTGGTGTTCTTGAACTCCGCCGGTGGGGCGACGCCAATTCCGGGGGGCGGGATAAAAAAAATCTGAGCTGCAAGTCGAGGCCGAACCCGAAGATCGGCGACAGCTCAGACGAAACACACGCGGCTCGCGGGCCGCGTTGCGTTGTATTGTAATCCGGTTAAGAGACGCTGCAAGCCGCCCGTTTTCCGGGCGGCTCACGACCCGCCGACGGCGGCCCCGGAAGGCCCGGTCGGCCGGCCGACCTCGGCCCCGCCCGATCCCACGGCTTCTTTGCGCTCACGGTCCCGCGCCAGGCAGCGGGCACCGTAGACGAACGCGGCCGCCATGATGATCAGGTACAGCAGGCCGCAGAAGCCCAGCGAGTACCGCCAGGGCACCTCGAAGGCCACGAACGCCACGCCGATGACGGCGAAGCCGGCCGCCGCGGCGTACATCACCCCGACCGACTGCTTCACCGACAGCCCGGCCCGCCGCAGCAGGTGGTGCAGGTGCTGGTTGTCCGGCGAGAAGACCGGCTGGCCGCGGACCTTGCGGCGCACGATCGCCAGCGAGGTATCGGTGATCGGCAGGGCGAGCACGATCAGCCCGGCGGTGACCAGCTTCGGCGACCAGCTCCCGAGGTCGCCGAACAGCAGCACCGCGGTCACGCAGAGGAAGCCCAATAGCAGCGACCCGGCGTCGCCCATGAAGATGCTCGCGGGGTTCCAGTTGTAGACCAGGAACCCCAACACGGCCCCGACGGTCGCGAGGCTCAGCACCAGCCGCGTCGCCGAGTCGAGCTTCATCAGCGCGATGTCGGGGTTGAGCCCGGCGAGCACCGCGATCGCCAGCAGCCCGGTCATGGCGATGACCACCACGCCGCCGGCGAGCCCGTCGAGCCCGTCGAGCAGGTTCACCGCGTTGCAGCCGCCGACCACGAACACCGCGACCAGGAACGTCGCCGCGAAGTAGATCAGCGATTCGCCGGGCACCACCCCGACGAGGCCGAACAGCCGCTCGGTGAGCGAGATCGCCACGCGGTCCCAAGTCAGGGCGGCGGCGGCGAAGAGCTGGCCGCCGATCTTCATCCGCGCCGGGATGCCGTACACGTCGTCGATCAGCCCGGTGAGCGTGATCACGCCGGCCCCGACGAGGATCGACACGGGCAGGCTCTGGAGCATGATGCGTTCGTAGCCCGCGGCGGTGGCCTGCGGCGTGAGCAGGTAGCTGACCACGACGCCGGCGAGCCAGGCGATGAAGATCGCCAGCCCGCCGAGGTACGCCACGGGCTTCGCGTGGTTCTTCCGCCGCAGGTCCGGGACGTCGACGATCTTGTGGCGACGCGCGAAGCCCCGGACCACTGGCGTCAACACCAACGCCACCGCGAACGACACGCCCAGCACCGGCCAGAACGGCCAGAGCATCCCGAACGCCGCGGCGGCGTCGAACCAGTCCAGGGCCCCGGTGGTCTCGGTGGCGGCGGCGATCACGACGCGGCCCCGCGGCCGGGGGTCGGGGCCGCGGCCGCGTGCGCGGCCACGGCGAGCTCGGCCAGCGTGTCTTCCAACGCGAACGCGGGCCGGAACCCGATCGCTTCGGTGAGCCGGCCGACGTCCGGTAGGCGGTGCGGCGGGTCTTCGAAGCCTTCGCCGTAAACCGCCTCGTACGGCAGGTGACGCTTGCCGACCCGCGGCCCGCCGGCCGCTTCGGTCGCATCGATCACACGGTCCGCCAGACCGTCGATCGTGACCTGCCGGGTGGAGCCGACGTTGAACACCCGCCCGTAGGCCTCGGGCTGATCCAGGAGTTCGGCCAGGGCGTGGGCGACGTCGCGGACGTCGCAGAAGGCGCGGGTCTGCCGGCCGTCGCCGTAAAGCGTCAGGTCCCGGCCCGCGGCGGCCTGGGCGACGAAGCGGGGGACCACCATGCCGTAGCGTCCGACTTGCCGCGGCCCGATCGTGTTGAACAGGCGGGCGACGACGCTGCGCAGCCCGTGGCGGCGGGCGAGGTCCAGGGCCAGGTGTTCGTCGAGCGCCTTGGTCAGGCCGTAGCTCCACCGCGACGCCGTGGTCGGGCCGTAGACCAGCTCCATGTCTTCGCGCAGCGGCAGCACGGGGCACTTGCCGTAGACCTCGCTGGACGAGGCGACGAGGACGGCGGCGCCGGTGCGCAGCGCGGCGTGGAGCACGGCGTCGGTCTCGTCGATGTTGGTGCGGATCATCGCCGACGGGTCGTCGACGACGAGCTTCACGCCGACCGCGGCGGCGAGGTGGAAGACCCGGTCGGCATCGTCGAACAGCCGGCCGTCGGCGGCGGCCTCGGCGGCGCGGGCCTCGACGAGTTCGCACCCGGGGCCCAGCAGGTGGGCGACGTTCTCGCGCCGCCCGGTCGACAGGTCGTCGATCAACACCAGGTCGTGCCCGGCGGCGGCGAGGCGCTCGGCCAGGTGCGAGCCGATGAAGCCGGCCCCGCCGGTGATGATCGTCCTGGGTCGCAAGCGGTGGGTTCCTTCGCTGCCCCCGGGGTGTGATTTGGGTTGCCGAATCGGTGAGTCTAGAGAGCAGCCCGGACGGAGAGTGTAACGCGGACGGGCCGGGCCACCTTCTCCGTTAGCCCTTGGGGCCGAGCGCGTCGCCGTCGTCGAGGTCGATATCCAGGTCGAAGTCGTCGTCGGCCGTCGCGACCGACGCGTCTTCGAGGTCCAGGCCGCGGTCCGATGTGGTGGCCTCCGGCCGGCCGTTGCCGTTGCGGCCGTTCTTGGCGGCGCGTCGGGCCTTGCGGCCGGCGGGTTTTTCGTCGCGGGCCTCGGCTTCGCGGTAGCGGTAGAACTGCTCGTAGGACTGGCGGAAGTAGCCGCCGGCGGCGGACTTCACGCCGTTGAGGATCACGCCGAGCACGTCGGCGCGTTGGCCGTCGAGCTGGTTGAGCATCCGTCCGAGCATGCCGCGCTGGTCGCTGCCGGCGTTGACGATCACGGCGATGGCGTCGACGTGCTTCGAGAGCATCTGGCTGTCGGAGGTCAGTAGCGCCGGCGGGGTGTCGATCAGGACGACGTCGTAGCGGGTCTCGAGTTCGCCGAGCAGGCCGCGGAAGGCCGAGCCCTCGAGCAGCTCGGGCGGGGCGTCGGCGGCCTGGCCGGTGGGCAGCAGGGACAGGGACATATCGCGGTGGGCGACGATCAGGTCGTCGAGCTCGGCGCGGCCCTTGAGGACGTCGACGAGGCCGCGGCGGTTGTCGCAGCCCATGAGCTCGTGCTGGCGGGGCCGGCGGAAGTTGGCGTCGACCACCAGGACGTCGCGGCCGTTGAACGCCAAGCTGGCGGCGAGGTTCTGGACGAGGGTGCTGGTGCCCGCGCCCGGCTGGGCCGAGACGCAGAGCAGGGTCTTGTAGCCGCGGCGGTCCATCTTGGCGAGCACGGCGGTGCGGACCTGGCGGTAGGACTCGGTGAGCAGCCCGGTGGGGGCGAGCTCGACGGCGCGGCCGGCCTCGCCGCCGCCGGTGGGGTCCTCCGAGGCGTGGGGGATCAGGCCCAGCAGGCCGGTTTCGATCGGCAGGAGTTTGAGGTCCTGGGGGCTGCGGACGCGTTGGTCGAGCATCTCGCGGAGTACGACGAAGCCGCCGACCAGGCCGAGCAGGCTGAAGGTGATCATCGGGACGATGGTGACCGAGGGCGAGGTCATCTTCGGCTCGCTGGGGCTGACCTGGGTCTTGACGCGGACGTAGTCGTCGCGTTCGCTGATCTGGCGGAGGGTGTCGAGGGCGGCGTCGGCGCGCTGCTTTTTGTCCTGGAGGATCTGCAGGTCGACCTCGAGCTGGGCGTACTCGTTGAGCTTCTGGGTAAGTTCCTGCAGCCGGGTGGCGGTGGCGGCGAGCTGGGGCTCGAGGCCGGCGAGCTGGCCCACGAGGCCCTCGACCTGCTTGGCGGCGACCTGCATCTGCAGCGCCCGGTACTCGCCGAGCTGCTTGTCGATCTCGCGGTTGAGCTCAAACTCGACCGCGTCGCGGCGGTGGTCGAGCTGCACCACCTGCGGGTGGGCTTCACCCATGCCGCCGGCGAGGAGCTGACGGCGGCTCTCGTCGAGGCTGCGCAGCTCTTCCTCGCGGCGGGCGATCGGCAAGAGCTGCTGGAGGTAGGCGTTCTCCTCGTCGGTCATCGCCTCGGCGTCGGTGGACCGCCGCAGCGACTCGTAGCTGCCCTGCGCGGCGGAGAGGAACGCGCTGAGTTCGAGCTGCCGGCCCAGCAGCTTGGTGTGGACGACCTGCTCTTCGGAGGCCGCCACGCCGAGGGTCTCGATCTCGTTGTCCCGGATGAAGCGGGCCATATCGTTACGGATGCGGTTGATGTCCTCGTCGAAGCGGTTGCCCTCGGTCAGGAACAGGCGCCGCAACGCGCCCCCGGCCTGGTCGTTGGTCAGCCGCTTCATGTTCAGGTATTGCTGCATGAGTTCGTCGAGCAGCAGCTGCGCGTCGCCGGGGTTGGGCGCGGTCATCGAGAGGTTGATCAGGGTGGTGCCCCGCATCGGGTTGACGCGGAGCATCTCTTCCTGCATGTGGGCGCGGGCGCGGTTGGCGTCGTTGTTGAAGCCGGCGTACCACTGCGAGTCCTGGACGCGGGCACGCTGCAGGGTGTTGCGGACGATCTCGTCGGAGGCGATGAGGTTGGCCTCGTTGTTCATGTAGTACGAGACCGAGTCGCTGTTGCCCCCGATCGCGCCGCCGCCGACGGTCGTGTCGAAGGGGTTGCTGACGGTCCGCGGCTCGAAGAGCAGTTGGGCCTGCGAGGTGAACTGCGGCGCGGTGCGGCGGAGGAACACGTACAGCCCCGCCCCGATCATCAGTCCGATCACGCCGACAACGATCAGCAGTATCAGGTGCTGGCGGGCGAGCTTGACCGGGTCGATGGGCTTGAACTTGCCCGCCGGCGGGGGCGGGCTCATGCCGGTCGCCGGGCCGATGGGGGGGATCGTCGAGAGCGGGTTGGCGGTCATGGCGGGGTCTCTCTCCGGGACGTATCCGGGATGATTCGGGGTTACTTCCGGGGTGGTTCCGGAGGGGCGGGAGGTAGTCTGAACCGGGTTGCGGGGATTTCAAGCCGATACGGCGGAATCAGCGGATTTGTTCGAGGTAGCGTCGGGCCTGTGCGGCGCGGTCGGTGTCGCCGGCCTGTTCGGACAGCGCGAGGGCCCGCTCCAGGACGCGGCGGGCGGACGCGTCGTTGCCGGTCTCCACGAAGAGCCGGCCCAGGTGCAGCGTGTTGGCGGGCAGGGCCCGCAGCTCGACGCTGCGTTGGAGCGTGGCGCGGGCCTCTTCGACCTGCCCGACCTGATAGAGCGTCCAGCCCAGCGTATCGACGATCTCGGCGTTGTTCGGGGCCTGCTCGGCGGCGCGGCGGGCCATGGGCAGGGCCGCCTCCGGGTCGTCGAGCTCGCTGGCGAGGACGAACGCCAGGTTGTTGAGGTACTCGAGGCGGTCCGGGCTCTTCTCGAGCAAGGCGAGGTAGAGGTCGCGGGACCCGGCGGGGTCGCCCATCTGCAGCATCGCCAGGGCGTCCATCGCATCGGCACGCTCCCGGGCCGGGGCGTCGGCGGGCAGGGTCTCGCGGAGGCGGGACAGGCGGGCACGGGCCGCTTCGTAGTCGCCGCCCGCCATCGCCGCCTCGGCGGCGAACAGGCCGACCCACGACGGGTCGGTCAGGCCCTCGACGCGGTCGGCCAGCGCGAAGGCCGGTTCCTGGCCCAGGGCCACGATCATCTGCCGCAGCACCGCGGTCGCTTGGCCGCGGGTCGTGCTGCGCTGCAGCGCGAGAGTGAAGATACGTTCGGCCGCCTCGGCCTGGCCGAGCCCGGCGAGCGCGGCGCCGCGCAGGCCTTGGAGCACGGGGTCGTCGGCGACGAGCTGCGGGTGGGCGTCGAGCACGTCGCGGGCCCGGCCCGGGTCGTCGGCCTGCAGGTGCAGCGTGGCGAGCCGGCCGAGCACGTCGGCGTCGGGGAACCGTTCGAGGATCGATTCGTACGCCGGGGCCGCCGCGGCGGTGTCGCCCCGCGCCGCGGCGAGGTTCGCGCCCAGCAGCGTCCACCCGGGGTTGTCCGGCTCCCGTTCGAGGGCGGCATCGATCAGGTCGGCCGCGTCGTTGACCCGGCCCTCCCGGAGGTAGAGTTCGGCGAGCTGACGCCGGGCGGCGTTGTTGCCCGGCGTCTGCTCTAGCAGCGTCCGCAGGCTGAAGATCGCCCGCCGCGGCTCCTCGGCCCGCAGGTGCAGCTGCGCCTGCAGCGTCAACGCCGCGACCTGCCCCGGGTCGATCGCCAGCGCGCGGTCCAGGTCGTTCATCGCGTCGCGCAGCCGCTCGGGGTCGGCCGCCAGCAGGCGGGCCCGCTGCACGTAGGCCGCCGGGTTGCGGTCGTCCTTCGCGATCGAGCGGTTCGCCATCTGCAGGGCCTCGTCGGTCCGGCCCTCGGCGCCGGCGAGGACGGCCCGCAGCGCGTCGACCGTGGCGGTCGGTTCGAGGTCGTCGAGCACGCCGCCGGCGGCGGCATATTGCCCAGCGCGGATCAGCGCCTCGGCGTAGCGGGCACCGAGCACCTGGCGGTCGGCGTCTTCGGCCGAGGCGAAGAGTCCGCGGTAGACCGCGACGGCTTCTTCGTGCCGGCCGGCGTTGAACAGCACGTCGCCCAGCTCGCGGCGGGCGGCGGGCGCGGCGTCGCCGCCGCGGTCCACGGCCCGGCGGTAGGCCGCGACGGCGGCGTCGGTCCGCCCGGTCGCGTTTTCGTAACGCGCCAGCTGGAGGTGATCGGCGGCGGTGGCGTCGTCGCCGAGGGCGGCGAGGCGGTCGGCGAAGACGGCCCGGCCGTCGTCGGGCCGATCCGCTGCGCGGTACGCGGAGGCCTTGGCCGCCAGGAACGCCGGGGTGTCGCCCTGGGTCTCGTCGACCGCGTCGAGCCGACGCAGCGCGTCGTCGAGCCGGCCCTGCTCGGCCTCGGCCAGCACGAGGGCGTAGAGGTTGGCGAGGTTCTCGGGCTGGTCTTCGGCCATGCGTCGGCGCAGGGCGAGGACGGCGGCGGGGTCGCCGTGGCGCTGCTCGTAGGCGGCGTAGCGCTGGACCACGGCCGGGTTCCGGGGGGCGTAGGACAGGGCGTTCCGCAGCGTGTCGAGCGCCGCGCCGCGTCGGCCCAGCGCGTCGTGTGCGGCGGCGAGCCCCAGCAGGGCGGGGACGTTGTCGGGCCGCTGCCGGACCGCGGTGGCGTAGGCGTCGGCGGCCCCGGAGGCGTCGTCGGCGCGCATGAGCAGCTCGCCGTACTGGCGCCAACCCTCGTCGAAGACCGGGCGTAGCTCCAGCGCCTGGTCGTAGGCGCTGATCGCCTGGGGCAGCAGGCCCTCGGCGGCGGCGAGTCGGCCGCGGAGCAGGTGGCCCTCGGCGAGGTCGAGGTTCCGCCCGCCGGCCTCGGCGACGAGCCGGCGGGCGCGGTCGAAGTCCCGCTCGTGGATCGCCAGGGTCAGGTCCAGCAGCAGCACCTGGTCGTCGTCCGGCGCGATCTGCCGGGCCGCGTCGAGGTGCGGCCGGGCGTCGTCGTGGCGGTTGTACTGGATGTAGGCCCGGGCCTGCCGCAGCGCCTGCTGCAGCGGGTCGTCGGTCTCGGAAACCACCCGCTCGATCAGCTGCTCCAGCGTGACGCCCGTCTCGCTACGCCGGCTCTCGATCTGGAACCGCAGCAGGCTCACCGCCCGGCTGTCGGCCCCGGCGGCGGCGGCGCGGTTCAGCAGCGCGAGTTGGTCTTCGGGGGTCTCCAGCAGCGGCAGCAGCGACTGGATCACCGACACGTCGCGGGGGTCGGCCTCGAACCGCCGGGCGAGCAGGGCGCGGCCCTGCTCCGTGTCGCCGCGGCGGGCGTAGAGCCCCGCCAGCGAGCGGCTCACGTCCGCGGTGCGCTCGGCCTCGGAGATCGTCTCGAGTTGGGCGATCGCCGCGTTGGTGTCGTCTTGGCTGCGATACCACTGCGAGAGCAGCCGCCGCGCGGTGACGTTGCCCGGCTCGGTCTCGAGGACGATTTCGATCTGCTGGCGGGCGGTGTCGAACTGCCGGCCGCGGATCAGCATCTCGGCGAGCTGCAGCCGGAGGTTCGACTGGATCTCGACCCGCCCGGCGTTGCCGACCATCGCCAGGACCTGCTGGAGCCGCTCGGCGGCGGCGCCCCACTGGCGTTCGGCCTGGCGGGCGCGGGCCGAGAGCAGCAGCGCCTCGACGTCGCGGTCGGCGTAGAGGCTGCTGGCGCGGTCGAGGAACTGCATCGCCCGGGTCGTCTGGTTGCGTAGCAGGGCGGCCTTGCCGCGGAGCATCAGCACCCGGACGTCTTCGCCGGCGATCGTCTGCAGCTCGTCGGTGGCCCGGTCGGTGGCCTCGAGCAGGGCGGTGCGGCGGTCGGGGTCGTCGGCGGCCTCGGCGCGGATCAGCTCGATGTTGGCGACCTCGAAGACCGCTTGCTGGCGGAGCACCTGGTCGCGGAGTGAGGCTTCGAAGTTGCCGCGGACCTCGTGGTCGCGGGCCGAGACGTAGATCTCGTGGGCGGCGTCGAGGTCCAGCTGCAGCTTCAGCACGTTGGCGAGCATGAGGCGGTAGAGCAGCATGTCGGGCCGCCGGTCGACGGCGCTGGTGAGCAGCGCCTGGGTCCGGGTCAGGTGCCGGCGGCCGTCGTTGGGCCGGGGCTCGAGGCCCTGCTCGGCGCGGCGGGCGTTCTCGAGGGCGGCGCGCTGCCGCTCGACACGCGGGAGCATCTCGGCGACCTGCTGGATCAGCAGCGGCGGCTCGGGGCGGGCGATCAGCTCGGCCTCGAGGTCGGCCAGCACCGGGTCGATGGTGGCGAGGGTGGCGGCGTACTGCTCGCGGCCCTCGGCCATGGCGTCCGCGTCGCCGCCACGGCGGGCGCGGAAGAGCTGGAGTTCGCCCAGCGCGAGCATGACGGTGAGGTACTCGACCTTGACCTGCGGGTCGTCGGGGGCGGCGGCGAGGGCTTGGTCGGCGTATGCGAGGACCCGGGCGCGGGCGGCGTCGGCGGTGGCCGACCCGGGCGCGGCGCGTTCGCTGCGGTTGGCGTCGTAGAGGTGCCAGCGGGCGAGGTGGTGCAGGACGTCGGTGTCGCCGGGGCGTTCGGCGAGCACGCGTTCGAGGTCGTCGAGGACCTGCTGCTGGTCGCCGCGGGACATCGAGTCGCTGAGCTGAACGTTCTGGCTGATGCCGCGGTACTTGACGGCGGTGAGGTTGTCGGGGTCGGTCTCGAGGCGGGTGGAGGCGGCGGTGAACAGCTGCTCGTAGAAGGAGGCGACGTTGAACTCACGGGCCCAGCGGTAGAGGGTCCGGTAGTAGCGTTCGAGCAGCTCGCCGTCGCTGGGGCTCAGCTCGGTGGCGCGGCGGGTGAGCTGGAGGACGTCGCGGAGGACGCGCTGGGCCTCGAACTGGTCGCGGACGCTCATGTTCCGGCGGGCTTCGATGTACTTCAGCAGGACGTCGACGTTGGTCGGGTCGCGTCGCAGGGCCATGCCGTAGCTCTCGGCGGCGAGGCGGAAGTCGCGGTCGCGGCGGCGCTGCCGTTCGGCGGCGTCGGCGTCGTCGCCCGCGTCGCGGGCCAGCACGAGGTGGCGGTCGCCGGTGGCCTCGAGCTCGGACGTGCTCTTGCGGACGACGGTGAAGTAGAACGCCGCGGTCCCGCCGACGAGCAGGATCAGGGCGGCGGAGAGGACGACGACGAGCTTGGTGTTGACTTTCGTGGCCATGGGGCGAAGGGGTCTGGGGTTCGGGGGCTGGGGCTTAGGGCTGGTCGGCGGGGGGCCAGAGGCCGGCCTGGACGTCGGGCCAGTCGGGCAGGCAGGCCATGACGTCGGGCATCACGGCGTCCAGGAGCTGGGTAGCGCGGCGGTCGAAGGCTTCGGGGTCGGCGACCCCCAGGACCTGGACCTCGACCTTGCAGTAGTAGCTGTAGCGGTCGCGGATGTTGAAGCCCTGGAGCCGGACGCGGTTGGGCGAGTCGAGGAACTTGCCGTTGGCGACGAAGAAGTAGGTGACGTGCTGGTCGCGGTCGCCGCGGCCGGGGCTGCCGTAGGTGAAGCGGGTGGCGTTGAGGTCGCGGGTCGGCAGGTGGACGGTGGTGCCGTCGGCCCACTTCGGCTCGCCGGGCGGCGGCAGGGTGGCGGCGGCGACGTAGCCCCGGCCGTCGGGGGCGGCGGTGAAGCGGGACGGGTCGAGGCGGACGGTCAGGGGGGTGAGGCCCTTGTGCCGGACCCCGCCGGCGACGAAGCAGCGGTCCGGCACGTGCGGCACGGTGTCGGTCATCCCGGTGTAGTACGCCACGTGCAGCCGGACCAGGTGACCCGGCTCGCCCTCGGGCACCCGGGTGTCGCGGTACCACCGGCTGAGGTAGTCCTCGGTGCCCAGCTCGTCGACGATCTCGGGCGGCAGGACCTCTTCTTTCTCCAGCTCGTACGGCCCGATCGTGGTGGGCAGCCGGGTGAGGCGGTGGCGCAGGTCGACGGCTTCTTTGTGCAGGACGACCTGCTGCCAGGAGAGGACGGAGTGCTTACCGGCGGCGGCGACGCCGAAGACCCCGCAGGTTAGCGCCGCGCCGAACGCCAGCGCCGCCGGGCCCCGCCGCCCCGGGGCCGAACGCAGGGCGAGGGCGAAGAGCCCGGCCAGCACCCCGACGCCGACGGCGGCGACCGCCCACGACGCCGCGGCCGGCACCGCCGGGAACGGCGGCCGGCCCGACAGCGCGTTAAACAACATCGCGTAGACCAGGCCCGTGCCCAGCGCCAGCCCGCCGCCGAGCAGGGCCGCGCGGGCCAGCGTCCCGGCCGTCGCCGGCGACGCGGCTTCGGCGGGCGGACCCGCGGACGGGGGGGCGGACGTCCCCTCGTTGTCCCCGTCGCCCCGGATGATCAGGTGGTCCAGCACCCAGCCCAACCCCAGGAACAGCAGCGCCGCGGGCACCAGCATCATCATGCCCACGAACAGGTGGAAGTCGCCCGTGGCGTACTCCTTGTCGATCGTCGAGATCACCCCCAACGCCGTCACCCGCCCGATGTTGACCAGCACCGCGATCGGCACCGCCAGGGCGATCATGATCAGCCGCTGCCACCACGCCCGGTCAAACAGGAACGCCAGCGCCACGCCCAGCGCGATGAACGCCATGAGCATCCGCAGGCCCGAGCAGGCCTCCGCGACGTTCATCGGGTAGTCCTCCCAGACCCCCCGGTTGTTCATGAACCCCATCGTGATCGTGTTGCCCGACGTCGTGACCGTGAAGTTCATGAACTCGGCCAGGATCTGCAGGGCGAAGGTCGCCCCCGCCGCCGCGATGTCCTGCAGCCGGGCCGCGATCCGCTCCCAGATCGCGTCGCTGATCTTGACCGCGAACACCAGGTACGCCACCGGGAACCACAGCACCCGCATCGCCGACGGCCCCAGCAGGAACAGCACCGTCGCGAACGCGGTGAACACCATGCTGTAGCCCCGCACCATGTCGTTCCGCCCCGGGAAGATGCCCCAGACGTAGGCGTACAGCCCCAAAAACACCAACGGCAGCGCCCACCAGCACAGACGCTTCGCCGCCTCGTCCAGACGCCGGCGGTGCTGGTGGATGTAATAGATCGAGATCAGCGGGATGATCAGCACGTGGGACCAGTTCGGGTCCTTGCTGAACCGCCAGGTGCGGTACAAAAACTCCCAGTGCATCAGCCCGAACAGGGCGGTGCACACCGCGATCCAGCCCCACGCGGCAGGGGGGATCATCGGCCGAGGCCTCGCCGTGGCCGGCAGGTTGGTCGTCGCGGTCCGGGTCATGTCTCCGTCGGCCCGCCTCCACGGGACCCTGTCTGCCGATCGCCGCGCCGGGGACGCGGTCCCTGTCCGTCAGTCGGTGAAAACAATGCCTACGCCGGCCGCGGCGAGCCGGTTCGTCAAGTTTACTTCAAACCCCGAGCGGGGCCGCAGAAAAGCCCAAAAATCTCCCCGCGGTACCGCGTCTCCGTCACCCCCGCGAGAGGGCCGAGGTGAGGGCCGAGTGTGTTTCGCTACCCAAGATTCCTACGGCACGCCCTCACCCGGCGCGCAAGGCTTACTACCCTCTCCCGGGGGCAGAGGGTCGAGGCTGCTCACCGCGTCGGAGCATTAATTGTCCTCGCCGAACACGTCGTCGCCGAAGTTGCGGTCCAGGATGAAGCCGAAGCCGTAGGTGAACCGGAACCCGTTGCGGACCACCGCCAGCGGCGTGGCCAGGGCCGAGCTGCCGACGTTGATCAGGTCGTCGGGCTTCAGGAAGATGTCCGGCTCGTTGCCGGCGAAGATCGCCGCGAGGTCGAGGCGGATCGTGACCTCCTGGTTGTTGGAGGTCCGGCGGATCAGGTCGACCTTGTTGGGCCACGCCAGGCCGGCGAGGCCGCCCGACGAGGCGATGAGCTGCTTGAGGGTCAGGTCCTGCTCGCCGGGCACGGTGTAGGCCCCGGGGCGGTTGGACTGGCCCATGATGTAGACGAAGCCGGCGGACTGGTTGGGGATGCGGATCACGTCCCCGGGGCGGATGACGACGTTGAACCGCATGTCGCCGTTGATCAGCCGGTCGTAAGGCACCTCGATGATGCGCTGGGTCACCATCGCGCTCAGGGCGTCGCCGCCCGCGGTGCCGAAGCGGCGGTCGCCGCCGGCCGCGGCCGATCCTTCGACCCGCACGAACTTGCCGTCGACGTAAACCCACCGCGGGCTCTGCCCGTCGTTCTCCAGGCCCGACTCGACGCCCGACGGCGGGGCCGGGCGGTCTTCGGGTGCGGCCGACTCGGTCAGGTCCGCCGGGGCCGGGCCCTCGTCCAGCAGCCCCTCGATCAGGTCGCCCGGGTCGCTCGGCGCCGGCTCCGCCGCGGGCCGGCCCACGTCCGGGGCCTCACCCGCCGCCGACGCGGTCAGCGGCGCCTGACGGAAGATCAGGATCCGCTTGATCCGGTTGCTCACGCCCCCCGCCTGCGCGATCGCTTCCAGCAGCCGGAAGTCCGGCTGCGGGATCAGGTACGGCCCGAACCGCGTCGTGCCCTCCTCCGGCGCGCCGATGATCGTGTACAGGTTCTCCCGCGACTGCTGCACCACGACGCTCACCGTCGCGTCCTGCATGATGCCTTTCTGCTCCAGGATCTCGATGATCTCGTCCTCGAGCTGGCTCGGGCTCAGCCCCGCCGCCTGCACCTTCCCGACGATCGGCAGGCGGATGTTGCCCGTCCCGTCGATCGCCCGGTTCTGGACGTCCGTCACCCCCACGCTGATCAGCTCGAAGATCGACACCGTGATGAAGTCACCCGACCCCATCACGTACTCCTGCAGGTCCGGCACCAGGTCTTCCGGCCGCACCGGCGTCAGCGTCACCGGCGAGTCCGTCAGCGTCCCGCCCAGGTCCAGCGTCTCGAGGATCGGCATCGACACCGGCGTCCGCTCCCAGCGGCCGATCGTCGACGGGTCCAGGTAGTTGTCGGTCTCGCAGCCCGCCAGCCCCAGGCCCATCGCCACCCCCACCATCGCCAGCGACCACCGGCCCGTCATCCGCAGCTTCTTGTTCTGGTGCACCGTCTACGGCTCCTCGTGCCCGGCCCGGGCGAGACGCACGCCCCTGACCCGGCCGACCCAACAGGTTCTCGTTTCCCACGGCTCGTCTTCGACCAACCGTTACGTGGCCGTTCACTCTAAACCATTCCCCCACCCCCCGCACCCACCCCACCCGATAACCCCCCCGGAAGCACAAACCCCGGAAGGTCAAAACCGATACGCTCACCCATTCTGCACCCCAGACCCCAACCCCCAGCCCCCGCACCCCACCCCATGCCCGACCCCGTCCAACACGTCAGCATCGTCGGCGACGGCGCCATGGCCACCGTCATGGCCCTGCTGCTCGAGTCCCGCGGCCTGCGGGTCAGCATGTGGGGCCCCACCCCCGACCACGTCGCCGACGCCATCCAGACCCGCGAAAACCGCCGCTACCTGCCGGGCCACCCCCTGCCCGACACCATCCGCCTCACCGCCGACGACGCCGCCTGCTTCCGCGACGCCCAGCTGATCGTCTCGGCCATCCCCACCCAGTTCGTCCGTGGCGTCTGGACCCGCCTCGCCGACCACGCCCCGGCCGGCGTCCCCGTCGTCTCCGTCGCCAAGGGCATCGAACAGGACACCATCCTCCGCCCCACCCAGATCATCGCCGACGTCTTAAACCACGCCGACGCTAAGCCGCAAAGCGGCGAAGCGTCTGGTGCCCCCCCCCTCGCCGCCCTGTCCGGCCCGTCCGTCGCCGACGAACTCGCCAAGTGCCTCCCCGCCACCGTCGCCGCCGCCTCCGACGACCCCGAGCTCGCCGAGCGGATCCAGCGCACCTTCACCACCCAGTGGTTCCGCGTCTACACCAACCCCGACCTGCTGGGCGTCGAGCTCGCCGGCGCGCTCAAGAACGTCATCGCCGTCGCCGCCGGCATCCTCGACGGGCTGCAGGCCGGCAACAACGCCAAGTCCGCGCTCTTGTCCCGCGGCCTCGCCGAGATCACCCGCCTCGGCGTCGCCATGGGCGCCAACGCCGAAACCTTCTTCGGCCTCACCGGCGTCGGCGACCTCGCCACCACCTGCTTCAGCCCCACCGGCCGCAACCGCACCGCCGGCGAACAACTCGGTAAAGGCCAAAAACTAGACGCCGTTCTCAACTCGATTCCGGGGGTCGTCGAGGGCGTGCCCACCACCCGGGCCGTCGTCGCGTTGGCCGAGCGTCACGCCGTCGAGATGCCCATCACCGCCGCCGTCCACGACGTGCTCTTCCGTGACCTCGACCCCCTCGACGCCATCAGCCGCCTGATGTCCCGGCAGCTCAAGACCGAACGCGTCGGCTGAGCCCGCTCACGACGGCGACCACGGCTCGACCAGCGCCAGCAGTTCGTCCACGTGCGCCGTCGCCAAACACTCGACGGTGTCGGCCCCGCCGTAGTAGATGCGGACTGTGCCGTCGTCGTCGCGCAGCATCCCGCCGGGGAAGATCACGCTGCCGCGGAAACCCTGTTTTTCGTAGTCGGTTTCGGGGGCCAGCAGGGGCTCGGGCGACAGGCCGATCACCCGCCAGGGCTCGTCGGGGTCGGTCAGGATCAGGCCCGCCCCGTAGGTCTTGGTCCATCCGTAGGGCTCCCAGCCGTGCAGCGGCCGGTCTTCGTCCTTGTGGACGTAATGGAACGCCGCGAGCCAGCCGCGGTCGGTACGGATCGGCGGTGCGCCGGGGCCGATCTTGCCGTTGCAGTAGGGCACCTCCTCCGAACCGAGGACGAGCCGCTGGTTGCCCCAGTCGCGTCCGTCGGGCGAGTCGGCGTACCACAGGTCGAACTGCTCGGGGCCGCCGCGGCCGTAGATCGGCATCGGCCGCTCGAACCGCGCCATCCGCCCGCCGAACCGCTCGGGGAACAGCACCATGTTGCGGTTGTCGGGCGCGGCGAGGTGCAGCACCTCGAAGTCGCGGAAGTCCTCGGTCCGCGCGACCCCGCCGCGCACGCCGTGGGCCGTGTCCATGGCGAAGCACAGGTAGGTCTGCCCGTCGAGCACGGTCAGCCGGGGGTCGTAGACCCGCCTCACCTCGTGGCTGCGTCCGTCCAATTCACCGGACCAGGACCAGATCGGCTGCCCCTCGACGCGGAACGCCACGCCGTCGTCGCTGACCGCCAGCCCGAGGTTCGTGCCGTCCCACGGGTTGCCCTCCGCCAGCCGCCGGCGGTAGTCCTCGGCGTCTTTGGGCCCGTAGTCGTTGCGGAACACCATGACGTACCGCCCGGCGTACGGCCTCGACACCGGCCGACACACCCCGGCGTTGAACAGCAGCGAGCAGGGGAAGGGCGCGTCGGCCGGCTTCAGGATCGGGTTCGCGGGGTGGCGTTGCAGCGGCATGGGGTTCTCGGCAGGCGTGTCGGGTGCGCACAACGGGACGCGTCCGGCGCGCAAAAAATCCCAAACCCTACAAAAATTTTGAACCCTTGTGTTGGCCGGGAGCTGCGCCGCGGCCGGCAGGCGGATCGTGGCCGATTCGGCGCACAGACGTTGCGCTCCGCCCCCCGTTGTCGGCCCCCGTTTTGCCGGCGGGACCCCGGGACCCGACAAGGCCGGGCCCGCCCGCGGCGGACGGCCGGGCTGAGTGTTCGCGTGTCGGCGGCGACGCCGTGGGTACCACCTTGTCGGGAACCCCACGGGTCAACGGCACCAGCGGCTCGGCCGGGGGCGCACGCCCGTAGGTTGGCTGGGACTCGAGTCTGAACCACCACGGAGATGCGGAGGCACGGAGACACGGAGGCAGGCCGGGAGCAGGGTTTTGAAACCAAATTCTGCTTCTTCTCCGTGACTCCGTGTCTCCGCGATCTCCGTGGTGGATCGAGACGAGAACCAATGACCTCGACCACCCCGCCGCGGCGGCCGCGAAGCGGTGGGGTGGGGGCGTGGGGTGCCCGCTCTTTGGCAACTGACGTGTGATGCAGAGAAGCCCACGGATTGAATCCGTGGGCTTCCGGGGCGCTTCCGGGGGGTCAAGCGCCGGTCCGATCCGGCCGATGTGACGGGGATGCGTGTGCCCCCTCCGCAGCACGGCCAGGACCCGCGTCGGCGGATGCCGCGGCACGCGACGGACGTGGTGCGCTGCCCGCTGGGCGAGGTGGTCGACCTCTCGGGCACGGGGGTGCGGGTGGCGGTCCGGGGCCGGTGCCCACTCAAAGAAGGCCAGTCGTTGAACCTGCCGCTGCAGACGCCGCACGGGCGGATGACGCTGCCGTCGCGGGTGATGTGGCGGAAGCGGACGGGTCTGCTAGGCGGCTGCGTGCTGGGGCTGGACTTCGTGGGCATCAAGCCGAACCAGTCGGTGGTGCTGGCGACGATCGCGCGGTTCGGGTTCGTCGCGGCGTCGGAGGTCAAGTCGGCCACGGGGGGGGCGACCGGGGGGGCCGGGTCGGTCGACAAGCCCGAGCGGATCGAGGCGGACCTGGCGATGGCGCCATACTTCGCGAAGCTCGCGTTGACGCCGCAGGCCTCGGCCGAGCAGGTCAAGGACGCGTACCGCAAGCTCGCGCGGCAGTACCACCCCGACGTCGCGCCCGGGCCGGAGAACCAGGCGAAGTTCGTCGAGCTGCGTGAGGCGTACCAACTGCTCAGCGACCACCTGCGTCGGGCGGGGTGAGCGTCCGGGCGGTGCCGCGGGTCAGGTCAGCCAACCGACCGTCTGGTCGAGGATGACGTAGCCCCAGCCGAACAGGACCTGGCTGGCGATCATGAAGCAGCCGATGAACAGCAGCAGGTGGACGCCCTGGTGCGCGGGGTCGCCGATGAAGTTGGCGTAGCCGCGGTGGAGGTTCGCCAGCACGTGCGAGCCGTCGAGCGGCGGGGCGGGCAGCAGGTTGAACATCGCCAGGACCACGTTGTAGACCCCGGCGATGGCGAGCAGCCGCAGCAGGTTCTGCTGCACCGTGGACAGGTCGCCGAGCTCGAAGTCCCCGAAGAGCCCGAACAACGCGACCAGGGCGGGCACGTCGCCCAGGCCCCAGACCCGCATGAGAACCGCCAGGGTGATGACGGCGACGGCCGCGATCACTAGGTTCGTCGCCGGTCCCGCCAGCGCGACCCAGGCCTCGGCGTACCGGCCCCGCAGCCGGGACGAGTCCACGGGCATCTGGCCCCAGGCGATGCCCGCCAGCGCCAACGCGATCAGGGAAAACGGGCCCATGTGCACGAGCGGGTTGCCGGTCATCCGCCCCTGGACCCGGGGCGTGGGGTCGCCGAGCCGGATGGCCGCCCAGCCGTGCGCGAGTTCGTGCAGCACGATGCTGAACACGACCACGAGGACGACCGCGAAGAAGTAGAAGCGGTCGGCCGGGTTGTCGCTCACGAGGTTGGAGATGAAGAGGTTGTTCATGGCCGGCCGGCATCATAGAGGCCCGACCGGCCACGGAAAGCGGGAGGCGGGGCGACTCACGCCGCCCGGCGGTCGGCGTCGGCCGGGGCGGGCATGGCCGTCGGCGCCTGGCCGAGGCTCCGCAGCAGCTGCCGGCGGTAGCCGTCGCGGGCCAGCCACCACGGCCGACGCAGCAGCTGCGACCACATCACCCGGCGGTCGGGGTCGGCGGCGATCTCGGCCTCGGCCGCGGCGTAGAGCCGGCGGGCCTCGTCGCACTTGCGCCACAGCAGGTAGCGCGGCGTCGGGGGCAGCTGGTTGCCGTAGCGCTCGGCCGCTACGACGAACTCGTCGCCGCAGCCCAGCGCATGCGCCGCGGTGAGGCTCGCGTCGTGGTCCCGCACCGCGGCGACGGCGGGCTTGATCACGCCCGGCCGCTGCTCGGCGGTGTACAGCCGGGCGTGCATCTCGTGGGCGTACGCCAGGCGGAACGTGCTGTCGAAGCCGCCCATGATCTTGAGCAGCTCGGTGCGGTAGAACACGGCGCTGCCCGGCAGCGGGCCGGCGTCGTGCATGAGGAAAGAGGCGAGGCTCCGCGGCGGGTCGGCCGGGTGTTCGCCCAGAGGTTCGTCGCACTCGTCGACCCGCACCGCGGAGCCGACGGCCCAGTCCGGCCCGTCACCGACCTCGACGCCCAGCACCTTCGCGACCTCGTGTAATGCGAAAGGCAGGTAGGCGTCGTCGCCGTCGAGCACGCCGACCAGGTCGCCCGTGGCCCAGTTCAATGCGGTGTTGACCGCCTCGGCCGGGCCCGAGTCCCAGTCGCTCTGCCAGTGGTCGATGTGCTCGTCGTAGGCCCGCAGCAGCTCGAGGCTCTCGTCGCCGGAACCGCCGTCCATCACGATCAGCTCGAGGTTGTCGTAGCCCTGATCGATCACGGAACACAGGGCCCGCTCGAGGTAGCGCGGCTGTTCGAGGTGCGGGACGATGACGGTGATGCGGGGGAGCTTGTCGTTCACGGCGGGGGCCTCGGCGGGGGTGCGGAGACGGCCGGGTGTTACAGACCGGACGACCGTCAACGCCCGCATCGACCGGGGCGCGGGGCGACTTGGCAAGCGGTTTAGGGTTCTCGGACGCAGGTCGCGGCGGAACAGAGATAGCTGTGACGCAACGCGTCGCTGACGCGAACTTTTCAGATCGGCCGACCGCCGCCCGTGATCAGCGGACGCATCGGCTCGGGCTCGGGCAGGTCGATCCCCTTTGCTGGCGATTCGTCCGGGTCGGCGGCCGGTTCCGTATCGCCGGCGGATCCGTCGGGCCCGCCGCGGAGCATCGGGTGGATCGCGTCCTTCATCGAGATGTCGCCCGAGCCCATGACCGGCCGGCTGACGGTCCCGGCCGCCCCGGCCGCCGCCGGCCGCAGCGACGCCTCGGTCGCCAGCGGGCTGTGGTTCCGCGGCCCGTCGTCGTCGAGGCGTTCGGCCTTGCGGACCTTCTTGGCCTTCGGCTTGCGGACCTTCAGCGGCCCGGGCGCGAGGATCGCGGTGACCATGAGCGCCTGGAGCCCCAGCAGCGGCAGCCGCAGCGTCTCGCTCGGCCCGGCCGTGCCGAGGTACACGAAGTACCCGCCGACCAGCAGCATCAGCACCAGCCCCGACCACCGCCGCCGCCAGAGCATCAGCACCCCGCCCAACGCCGCGGCCACGACCAGCGCGGCGTTCAGGGCCACCCAGCCGTTGACCACCCACTCCGTCACCGGGTCGGGCGACGCGGTCGAGGCGACGTCTTCGCCCAGCCAGCCCGCGGCGTAACCCGCCGGCTCGTAGGTCAGCCCCAGCCGGGCAAACGCGATGTCCAGCGAGTGGTCCAGCCCCAGTTTGGGCGTGGTCGCGGGCACCGCCGCCTGCAGCGTGCCGATCAGATCAACGCTAAGCCGCTCCCGGCTGTGGGTCTCCAGCAGTTCGAGCGTCGCCGTCTCGGCGTGTTCGGCCGAATCGACGTAGACGCGGAACTCCTCGAGCAGTGTCTTCTTCGTGTCGTGGGCGTACGGGCCGGCGAGCGGGTCCTCCGCCGCGGCGACCGTGCCGAACAGCCGGTCGAATGCCGGTTCCGTCGTGATCCACGGCCCAAAGCCGTGGTCGGTGTTCCGCGTCATCCACAGCCCGGCCGGCACCGCGGTGCCCAGCAGCATCACCGCCGCGAGCATGGCGGACCGCACCCGCCGCTCGCCGAGGACCATCCACCCCGCCGCGATCGGCGAGAGCCAGAGCATCGCCGGCATGAACAGCGACGCGACGCCCAGCGACAGCCCGCCGCCGAACGCCCCGCGGAAGCCCCGCGTCTCGGCCCGCGCCACGGCGCAGAGGCCCGCCAGCACCAGCACCACCACGACCGCGTCGGCCGCCAGCGTCGAGGGCGCGAGGATCATCGCCGGGTGCAGCGCCACCACCGCCGACGCCAGCGCCGCTGGCGCCTTGCGGCCGACCAAACCCAACCCGACGCCGTAGACCAGCGGCACGCACAACGCGCCGACCACGCACTGGGCGACCAGCAGCCACTTCAGCGACAGGCCGGTGAAGGCGAACAGCGACAGCACCGCCGGGTAGCCCGGCGCGTGGTGGAAGTCGGGCACCAGCCCGGTCTCGCCGACGGTCGCCTGCTCGCCGCGGGCGGCGCGGATCGTCTCGATCTCGGCGGCGACCGTGCCCTCGGGCGGCGCGGCGAGGCCGAAGGTCTTCTGTTCGGCGAGGTTCTCCGCCAGCTCGAGCTGCACCGGCGTGAGCGCGGTGTACGCGTTCTCGACGTCGAACATCGGGCCCATCATCACGACCAGCAGCCGGAGGATCAGCGCGATGGCGAAGATCAGCCCGATGTAGAGGAGGTACGACTCCGCGTCGTCGCTGGGCATGTTGGCCTTGCGCAGCCGGGCGGGCTCGGCCGCGGCGTCGGCGTCGCGGTGCCAGTCCACGCCGGGCACGCCGCGTTGCAGGTCCGGCGCGTTGTCGTCCGAGTCGAGGTACGTCGGGGGGCGTAGGGCCACGGCCGGTCTCCAAGGAGTAAGCGTCACGGGAACGCGGGGCCGCGCGGCAAGGCGTGATAACCCCGCGGGACGCATCGACGCTCCCGGGCCGGGCCTTGACGCAAAAACCGCCGGGCGCGGGGCCCGGCGGTAAGGCGTAACGGTTGTGAGGCTTCGGCTCCCTCTCCCCCCGGGAGAGCGCCGGGGTGAGGGCAGAGTTTCTCACGCCGACCCGGCTCTCTGCGACACGCCCTCCCCCGGCTCGCTGCGCTCGCCACCCTCTCCCGGGGGGAGAGGGTCGAGTACCGTCATCGCAGCGGGGGCGGGCCGCGGCGTTCGCCGCGTTGGCCGCGGGCCTTCAAAAAACTCTCGTCCGGCGTGCCGTGGAAGGTGCGGGGGACGAAGGGGAAGTCTTCGGTCAGGACGTAGTGGTAGGTGCCGTCGGGGTACCCGGGGGTGACGCCGGTGCGGCCGTTGTGTTCGTCGAGGTCGCCGCGGCCCGCGACGTATTCCCAGTCGTCGGTGAACCGCCCGTCGTACCGCCCGCCGGGTGAGCTGCTTCCGGTCGGCCGGGCACCCGGCTTTAAGCGGTAGCTGGTGCGGATTTTGGTTAGCGGGCTGTCGGGGTCGTCGGCGTCGCGGTGGCCGTAGACGCCGTAGATCGGGTAGCCGTCGGCGGCGTAGCCGAGCAGGACCATGGCGTCGGGCGTGCGGTCGACGGGCCGGCCGGCGAGGCGTTCGTAGAGCCCGGTGGGCAGGGCGTGGTAGTGGTAGGTGCCGTCGGGCTGGACGTGGGCGTGGTGCCGGTCGAGCCCGAGGTTGATTTTTCCGGTGAGGGCTTCGTACCGCCAGATGGTGGAGCCGCGTGACGGGGCATCGGATCGTCCCATCTGCGTTCGGCCGGTGGGCGACCAGACCTCGGCCGTGCCGGGGTCGAAGGGCACGCCGTTGAGCGCAACGCCGAAGAGGGCGCGTGTCGGACGGCGCGGGGTCGATCGGGCCGGCTGCGGGTCGAGCGTGACGCGGAAGCGGTGCCGCTGAGGTGTGATCGTGTGCGGGTTGCCGCGGTTGGGAAAGCTTCCGGGGGTGTGATCGGGCAGACCGTTGGACGTGATGTGGCGGTAGCCGTCGCGCTCGGTGATCTCGACCCGCGGCGTCTGTCCGCCGACGCGGAGCGGGGCGGCGAGGTAGGCGACGGGCTCGGCGTCTTCGTTGAGGATCGAATCGTGCCCGCCGGGGTGCGCCGCCGACGGGCCGGCCGGTAAGGTCAAGCACACGGGGGCAAACAGGCACGGCAGGAACGGGCGTCGGGGCAAGGGCGGACTCCTGAAGGGTCGATGTTTTGTGCTATCGACCAACGCCGTAGCGGTTGGTTTATTGCGGAGGCGGTCGCGGGGTGCCACACCCCGTGCGCCGCACGATGTGTGCGGTGCGCGGGACGTGACCCGCACGCATCGCCTTTCGGCGAGGTGTGGCACCCGATTAAGCTATGCGGTGATGGACCCGCATCGAGGCCCGGACAACGAGGCGGCGTTGTGGTCGGCGTGGCACGACGCCGCGGCCGGCTCGGCGGTCGACGAAGCGTTGCGGGGCCTCTACGCCGAGCTCGACGCCGCGGTCGCCGCCCGCGGGCCGACGTGCTGGGTCAGCGGCAAATGTTGCAAGTTCGACGACTACGGCCATCGGCTGTACGTCACCGGGCTCGAGGTCGCGTGGTTTTTGCGGCAATTGGAAGGCGGAGCAGGATGGGAGGGCGAGGCTCCCGCCGAGCAGACGAGTTCTCTCGGACGTGCGGCTCGGCGGGAGCCTCGCCCTCCCGATCCGAACGGTGATTTCGTGTTCCGCCTGCCGCAGTTCGCCGAGCACCCCGGCGCTTGTCCGTACCAGATCGATGGCCGGTGCTCGACCCACGCCGTCCGTCCGCTGGGCTGCCGGGTGTTCTTCTGTCAGCGCGGCACCGAAGACTGGCAGCAGGACCTGTACGAAGACTTCCTCCGGCGGCTGAGCGGCCTGCACGAACGGCACGGGATCGAATACCGCTACCTCGACTGGATCGACGGGCTCAATCGCGCAGAAGCGGCAACAGCTCAGCCGGCCGGTCGATGACGGCCTCGGCTCCGGCGGTGCGAAGCTCATCGACCGACCGGAAGCCCCAGCTCACGCCGACGGTGAAGAAACCGACGGCCCGGCCGGTGTGCATGTCCACGTCCGAGTCGCCGACGTAGGCCCAGTCCCGCGGGGGGATACGGAGTTCGTCGCAGATCTCCAGCGCCGCCTTGGGGTCGGGCTTGACCGGGTAGCCGGCGCGGTGGCCGCGGACCGCGGCGAACGTGCCGGCGGGAAATAGCCGGGCGACGGTGTCGACGGTCGCGTCGTCGGGCTTGTTGCTCATCACGGCCAGCTGCAGGCCCCGGCCCCGCAGGTCGCCGAGCAGTTCGGTCACGCCGTCGTACGGCCGGGTGTGGTCGAAGCGGTGCGCCGCGTAGTGCCCCCGGAAGGCTTCGATCGCGGGGTCGAAGAGGTGCGGGTGTTCGGGGCCCAGCGCGTCGCGGATCAGGCGTTCGAGGCCCTGTCCGGCGAGGGTGCGGTAGCGCTCAACGGGAAACGTCGGCCGGCCGGCGGCGGCCATCGCGTGGTTGCCGGCGTGGGCGAGGTCGGTGAGCGTGTCCGCCAGCGTGCCGTCGAGGTCGAACATCACGGCGCGGGTCGGCATGGGCGGGAGTCTACGGTCGTGCGGTCTGGGTTGTCGGGCGCGGCCGACGCCGCGGGTCGAGTCGTTGCAGCCTCCCAAAGCAGCGTTTATCTTTTTCGTCGGCCCACGGTCGGGCCCGCGGCGGAAAGATGAGTGGGGACACTTCCGGGGGGTGGAGTTCGTATGGCTCAGCAGAAGTCCGGACCCGGGTCCTCACACGGCACGAGCTCCGACCCGCCCGCCGAGGTGGTCGACGCGTTGGGCCGCGTGCCGACGGGGCGTTTTGTTCTGGCGGCGCAGCACGAAGATCGGCGGATGGGCATGCTGGCGCGCTGGGTGCAGCGGGTCTGCGACAAGCCGCCGATGCTCAGCGTCGCGGTGGCCAAGGGCAAGCCGATCATGCCGCTGATCAGCGAGTCGCGGCGGTTCGCGTTGTGCCAGCTCGGCGAGGACGACCGTCTGCTGCAACGCAAGTTCGCGCAGGACTCGGAGCCGGGCGACGACCCCTTCCTGGGTTTCGAGCTGCGGCCGAGCGTGCTGGGCAACGTGCCGATCGTGGCGGGGGTGTTGGCGTACTACGAGTGCGAGTTGGCGTGCCACATGGACGTCGAGGGCGACCACGACCTGTTCGTGGGTCACGTCCACGCCGCGGAGTCGCGGGCGGGCACGCCGCTGGTGGATTTCGTGGCCGGGGGCGGGTGACCACGACGCGGCGGGCCGCCGGTCGTAGACTCTCGTTCTTATGCCCACGGCCACGACGCCCACGCAGATCGACGACCCGGTCAACGCCCGCATCCTCGCGGTGTCCGAGGACCGGGTGCAGGGGTTTTCGCGTCACCCGCTGCGCGAGATCGCGTCGGCGTCGGGCGTCGCGCTGCCGACGGTGACGCGGCGCATCGCGGCGATGCTCGAGGCCGGGACGATCCGGCGGGTGCGGCAGACGCTGCTGGCCACCAGCCTCGCGCCGGGGGCGCTGGTCGCCTGGCGGGTGCCGCCCAAACAACTCAACGCCGCGTTCGACTGGATGTTCGAACACGACCCGTTCACCGGCCACGTTGTGCTGCGGACGACCGACCGCGAGACGCCGGGCAGCGGGTACCGGCTGTGGACCACGCTGAAGGTGCCCAAGCCGTACGACCGGGCGAAGCACTGCGATTACCTGTGCCGCGTGACCGGGGCCGAGGCGTACCGACTGCTGCCCGCGAAAAAGCTGTTCGCGTTGGGCGTCGGGCACGTGCGTCGCAAGAAGCTCACGCCCGGCGAGCGCACCGACGAGCCGGGGCGGGTGCTGGACACCCAGGTGGTGGACCTCACGCCCCGGCAGTGGCGGGTGCTCGTCGCGCTCAAACGTGAGTTCGAGCCGGGCGAGCTGCGCGACGAAATCTGGGCCCCGCGGGCCGCCGAGGCGGGCGAACACATCGAGGAGTTCTGCGCGATCGCCGAGGAGCTCAACCGCCTCCGCGTGATCGGCCGGTTCTCAACGTTCCTCGAACACGTCAAGCAGCACAAGTCGGGCCAACGCGTCACCCGCTTCAACGCGTTGTTCCACTGGCGGGTGCCCGAGGGCCGGGAGGTCGACGCGGGCCGGGAGGTCGGCCGGCACCTGTGCATGACCCACGCCTACTGGCGCGAGGGCGGCCCCGAGTTCGCCGACGTCAACGTCATGGGCGTCTCCCACGGCACCGAGAAAGAGGCGGTCTTGGCCCACAAGGCCGCGATCGACGAACACCTCCGCGAGGCGGGCATCGACGTGAGCTACACGAATGTATTTTGGGGCGGCCGCAGCGAGATCAAGCCCAGCGAGATCAGCCCGATCGCGTACCGGGCGTGGTGCCGAGAGCAGGGGATCGACGCCGAGGCGATGCGGGCCGACGCCGGGTGAACCGTTGATCGGGTTCCGCCGAAATCATATAGTCATTTGACTATGGTCAAGCCCGTAAAGCACATCCCGGCCGGGAAGTTCAAGGCGACGTGCCTGCGTCTGCTGGACGAGGTCGCGGCCGACCGGCAGGAGTACGTCGTGACCAAGCGCGGCAAGCCGGTCGCCCGCCTGGTGCCGCTGCCGGAGAAGCCGGTCAAGAACGTGCCGCCGCCGGAGCTCAGGGGGTCGGTGCTGCGGTTCGATCGGCCGAACGACCCGATCTTCGAGCCGATGGACGAGTGGCCGGGCGATGCTGATCCTTGACACGCAGGCCTGGGTCTGGTGGACCACCGGGGACCGCCGGCTGGTGGCCCGGGCCCGGCGACGCATCACGGCCGAAGCCGGGCTGGCGATCTCGAGCCTCAGCGTGATGGAAGCGGCCTACGCGGTGAAGCGGGGTCGGCTGGTCCTGAATATCGCGTTCGACGATTGGCTCACATTGGCGCTGCGGTCCGGCCGGGTATCGGTCACGCGGTTCGACCCCGTCGCGGCCACGCTGGCCGGGAGTCTGGACTGGGACCACTGCGACCCGATGGACCGCGGCATCGTCGCCACGGCCATCGCCGCCGGGGCCGCCCTCGTGACCAGCGACCGCCGCATCCGCGACAGCGGCCTCGTGGACGTCGTCTGGTCGTGAACGAAACCCGCCCGCCGAACCCTCGCCGCTACAAGCTCACCGTCGCCTACGACGGCTCGGCGTTCCACGGCTGGCAGAAGCAGATGCCGCCGGATAAGCCCTGGCCGCGCACCGTGCAGGGCGAACTCGAACGCGCCCTGATGCACGTGCTCCGCCGGCCCAGCGCCGAGATCGACCTGCTCGGCGCCAGCCGCACCGACGCCGGGGTCCACGCCCTGGGTCAGGTCTGCCACCTGAGCGCCGATACCACCATCCCGCTCGACCGGCTGTGCCGGGCGATCAACCGCCGGCTGCCCGACGACGTCGAGGCCCGGGCCGTCGAAGAGGTCCACCCCGAGTTTGACGCCATCGCCGACGCGATGGCCAAGCAGTACCGCTACCGGGTCCTCAACGCCCCGCACCGGCCGTTGGGCATGCGTCACCTCGTCTACCACGAGCCGGCGACGCTCGACCTGGACGCGATGCGCGACGCCGCCGCCCGCCTCGTGGGCGAGCACGACCTCGCCGGGCTCGCCGCCGCGGCCCACGGCCGCAGCACCACCGTCCGCACGATCCACGCCTGCGACGTCGAAGCCCACGCCTTGCCCCCCGGGTACGCGGCCGACGTCGACGACGCGGCCAACGGCCGCGAGCTGCACGTGGTCATCTCCGGCAACGGTTTCCTTTACCACACCGTCCGCATCGTCGCCGGCACCCTCGTCGACGTCGGCCTCGGCCGCCGGCCCCCGGAAGTGATCGACGAGATTTTTTCAACCAACGACCGTCGGCTCGCCGGCCCGACCCTGCCGCCGCACGGGCTGTGCCTCGAGTGGGTGAAGCACCGGACGGGTGGGGCTTAGCGGCATGCGCATCCTGCACGTCATTACCCGCCTGATCCTCGGCGGCGCGCAGCAGAACACGGTGCTGTCCTGCCGCGCGCAGGTCGAAGCCGGCCACGACGTCCACCTCGCCTTCGGCCCGATCCACGGCCCCGAGGGCTCGCTGCTCGAAGAGGCGCGGGCCAGCGGCGCGACGCTGCACGAGGTGACGTCGCTGGTGCGGGAGCTGAGCCCCCGGCAAGACCTCGCCGCTTACCGTGCGCTGCGGCGGTTGACGCGTGAAACGCAACCCGATCTGGTGCATTCGCATTCGAGCAAGGCCGGCGTCGTCGCCCGCGCCGCGGCGTGGGCCGAGCGGGACCGGGGCTTGCGTGTCGTCCACACCGTCCACGGCCTCCCGTTCCACGACCGTCAGTCCCGTCTGCGTCACCGCCTCTACGTCGGCCTCGAACGCTACGCCGCCAAGCGGTGCGACCACCTGATCGCCATCACCCCCGCCATGGTCGAAGCGTTCGTCGAACACCGCATCGCCGCGGCCGCGAAATTCACGGTGATCCCCAGTGGGATCGATGTGGAGGCGTTCAAGCCGCGGCCCGAAAGGCGCGAAGCGGTTCGTGACCGGTTCGGCATCCCGCGTAACGCCAAAGTGGTGGGCCATGTCGGCCGGCTCGACCCGCTCAAAGGCCACACCGATCTGCTCGACGTCTTGCCCGACCTGCAAGACGACCACGAAACGTGGCTGCTCCTCGTCGGCGACGGGTTCCACCGCGTGGCGATCGAAGCCCACCCGAGCATGAAGCTCGGCCGGACGGTGCTGACCGGCCTGGTGCCGCTAGCGGACGTGCCGGATTATTTGGCGGCGATGGACGTGATGGCGCTTCCGTCGTACCAGGAGGGGCAGAGCCGGACGCTCTGCGAGGCTTTGCTGTGCGGGGTCCCGGTGGTGGGGTACGACGTCGGCGGGATCCCGTCGGTGGTGATCGACGGCGAGACCGGCCGGCTGGCTCCCGTCGGCGACCGCGCCGCGCTGTCGGCGGCGTTGCTCGACGTCCTGCGGGACCCCGGCTATGGTGCGAGGCTCGTAGCGGCGGGGAGAGAACACGTCGCCGAGCACTTCTCGGCCGACGCGATGAACCGGCAACTGCTCGCCCTGTACGAACGACTCGTCCACCCCTGAACCCGCCCATGCCCGAGAAGCCCGGCGAAACCACACGGTTCACCTCGCGTCAGGCGGCGAAGGTCATCCACGACATCCGCCGCGAGCGCCGCGGCGACGACGAACGACGCGCCGACCAGCGGCTGCGGGCGATCGCGGGCGTGTCGGTGCTGATCATGCTGGTGGGGCTGTTCGTGGTCACGCGGCTGGCGGTGCCCTACGCCGTGTTCGCCGTGCTGGCGTTCGGCGTGGCGGGGTTCGGCTACGCCCTGTTCGCCGCCTCGGCGTTGTACCGCCGGCACTACCGGGCGTTCGTGCTCGAGCACATGACGGCCGACGGCACGTTCCTGTTCTGCCCGCGGTGCAAGGACCCGCTCGGCGAGCCGGGCGACCCGGAGCTGGACAAGCGCCCGCCGCTGCGCTGCCTGAGCTGCGGCGCCCGGCCGTGGCGGTTCTCGCGCGACCAGGTCAAGTGACGGAGCGGCGTATGAACATCCTCGTGGCGGGCCCGCACCCCGACGACCAGGAACTCGGCATGGGCGGCACCATCGCCCGCCTCGCGCAGCAGGGCCACGACGTGCTGCTGCTGGACATGACCAACGGCGAGCCGACGCCCCACGGGTCACCGGCGCAGCGCGAGGTCGAGTGGAACGCGGCGCTCGACGTGCTGAATCGCCAAGCCGCCAACGGCGGCAAAGTCACGCGGCGTCTTCTCGGGCTGAAAAATCGTGAGGTGCGGCACACGCTTGAAGCGCGCCACGCGGTGGCCGGCGTGATCCGCGAGCACCAAGCCCAGATCGTTTTCTTACCGTTCGAGGAAGACGCTCACCCCGACCACCGGGCGGTGACGCGGATCGTCGAGGACGCCCGCTTCGACGCCAAGCTCACGAACATCGACCTGCCGGGAGAGCCGATCTACCCGAAGTGGATGGTCTACTACTACTGCACGCACCTGCGTTGGGTCGCGAACCCGACGTTCTGTTTCGATATCACGGGACAGATGGACGACAAGGAGGCGGCGATCCTGGCGTACGAGACGCAGTTCGTCGTCCCCGAGAAGAACCGGCGGGTGGTCGAGTTCGTGCGTGAGATGAACGGGTACATGGGCAGCCGCATCGGCACGCGGTACGCCGAGCCGTTCTTCACCAAGGAGCCGCTGGGGTTCGGGTCGCTGGACGGGTGGGTGATTTAGGGATGTGGTGCCTTGCCCCCTCTCCCGCCGGGAGAGGGTCGGGGTGAGGGCAGGGTTTCTTTCACTTGCCGGGTTTTCCGCGACGCGCCCTCACCCGGCTCGCTGCGCTCGCCACCCTCTCCCGGGGGGAGAGGGTTGAATCATCTGGACCGCGACTTCTTCTTGCCGCGGCGCAGCGGCTTGACGCCGGGGGTGCCGGGCTTGGGCTTGCGCGACGCCTTCTTGCTCAGGCGCACCTTGGTCATGGCCGGGGCGTCCTTGACCTGCTTGAGCTGGTCGCGGATCGAAGCCGCCTTCTCGAACTCGAGGGCCTGGGCGGCCTCGAGCATCTGTTTTTCGAGCTCGGCGATCAGCTCGGCGCGGTCGTACTCTTTTTCGTCGCCGGACATCGCGGCCTTGGCGGTCTTGCGGGCGCGGAGCTCCATCTCGATGCCGCGGCGGATCGCCTTCTTGATCGTCTTGGGCGTGATGCCGTGTTTTTCGTTGTAGGCCAGCTGCTTGGTGCGCCGCCGCTCGGTCTCGTCGATCGCCTCTTTCATCGCGGGGGTCACCTCGTCGGCGTACATGACGACGAAGGCGTTCTCGTTGCGCGCCGCCCGGCCGATCTGCTGGATCAGCGACGTGCCGCTGCGCAGGAAGCCGGTCTTGTCCGCGTCCATCACGGCCACCAGCGAGACCTCCGGCAGGTCCAGGCCCTCGCGCAGCAGGTTGACGCCGACGAGCACGTCGAACTGCCCCTCGCGCAGCTCGCGGAGGATCACAACGCGGTCGAGCGTGTCGACCTCGCTGTGCAGGTACCGGCAGTCGATGTCCTGATCCGACAGGTACGACGCCAGGTCCTCGGCCAGCCGCTTGGTCAGGGTGGTGACCAGCGTGCGTTCGCCGCGCTCTTTCCGTTCCCGGATGAGTTTGAGCAGGTCGGGCACCTGGCCGTCGGCGGGGCGGACCTCGATGATGGGGTCGAGCAGGCCGGTGGGGCGGATGATCTGTTCGACGACCTCGCCCCCGGAATGTTCGAGCTCGTAGTCGCCGGGGGTGGCGGAGACGAAGACGACCTGGGGCCAGAGTTCTTCGATCTCGTCGTATTTCAGCGGCCGGTTGTCGAGGGCCGAGGGCAGGCGGAAGCCGTGCTCGACGAGGGTGACCTTGCGGTGGCGGTCGCCGTGGTACATCGCGTGGACCTGCGGCAGGGTGACGTGGCTTTCGTCGATGAGCATGAGCCAGTCGTCTTGCGGGAAGAAGTCGAGCAGGCAGTACGGCCGCTCGCCGGTCTGTCGGCCGTCGAGGTGCCGGCTGTAGTTTTCGATCCCGTTGCAGAAGCCGACCTCCTCGATCATCTCCAGGTCGTACTTGGTGCGGGCCAAGAGCCGCTGGGCTTCGAGCAGCTTGCCCTCGCCGCGTAGCTCCAGCGCGCGGTTGTCGAGCTCGGCCCGGATGGCCTGAAGCGCAAACTCTTTCTTGTCCTCGGCGAGCACGTACTGCACGGCCGGGTACACCGCGACCTCCTCGACGTCCGCCAGCAGCTCGCCCGACGCGGGGTTGATCAGCGCCAGGCTGTCGACCTCGTCGCCGAACAGCTCGATGCGGTAGGCGTACTCCTCGGCCGCGGGCACCAATTCGATCACGTCGCCCCGCACGCGGAACCCGCCGCGCTTCAGCTCGAACTCGCTGCGCGAATACTGCATGTCGGCGAAGCTGCGCAGCAGGTCCCGGCGGTTCACGACGTCGCCCTTGCGGATCGGCACGACCGACTCCTTGTACTCCTTCGGTGAGCCGAGGCCGAAGATGCACGAGACCGACGCGACGACGACCACGTCCTTGCGCGACACGAGGTTGGTCGTGCTGGCCATCCGCAGGCGGTCGAGGTCGTCGTTGCGGGACGAGTCCTTCTCGATGTAGATGTCCCGCTGCGGGATGTAGGCCTCGGGCTGGTAGTAGTCGTAGTAGCTGACGAAGTAGCTCACCGCGTTGTGCGGCAGCAGCTCCTTGAACTCTTCGTAGAGCTGGGCGGCGAGGGTCTTGTTGTGCGAGAGCACGAGGGTCGGCTTGCCGACGCGGGCGATGACGTTGGCCATCGTGAAGGTCTTGCCGGTGCCGGTCGCGCCGAGGAGGGTGGAGTATTTCTCGCCGGCCAGGAGGCGGTCGGTCAT
>JBCCRT010000014.1:0-37494 GCA_039201235.1 Planctomycetota bacterium | reverse complement strand
GGTCCGGCCGTCACCCATCATCCAGGGCCAGTTCACGCGGTCGTAGATCGCGGTCGCCATCTCGGGGATCGTCGGGTGGTCGGCGTAGTACTGCCGGACGGTCAGCACGCCGGCGAGCAGCAGCGCGGTGTCGACGGACGACAGCTCGCAGTCCCAGACGCGTTGGCCGGTGCGCATGTCGACGAAGTGATAAAAGAAACCCTCGACGTGCTGGGCGTCCTCGAGCAGGAAGCGGAGGGTGGTCTCGACGCGGTGCTTCGCGGCGTCGGTCTCGACCCAGCCGCGTTCGTCGGCGATGGCGATGCCGGTGAGGCCGAAGCCGACCGACGCGATGCTGCCGACGGGCAGGTCGTCGCGGTGGACGCGTCGGCTGCCGTCGGCCGGGGCGCGGTCGGCGGTCATGCCGGTGGCCGGGTCGGTCTGCTCCCAGAAGAAATCGAAGCAGCGGCGTTGCCATTCGTCGAGGAACGCGCGGTCGTCGACGAAGGACACGGCGGCGGCGGGCTCGTCGGCGGGGGGCTGCATCTGGGCCGACACGTTAGCGGACGCCGCGAGCAGCAGCACGCCCAGGGCGCAGGAGACGCCGGCCGCGCGGGGGCGGCGGGCGGGGGTGTTGTGGATTCGGTCTGGTCTTGGGGCCATGGGCTTACCTCGACGCGGGGGCCGGGCGTCGCTGCCTCGGCCGCGGATGGATTCGCTCGCCGCCGGCGTCGGCGGTCTCGTGCGGCGAGGTCGGTCCATCATTAACAACCGTTTCGCCGCGGGGCCTATTCCCTCCCGTGACCATCGGCCGACGGCCGTGACTCGCTTCACTCCCGAGGCCGAACGAACGGGCGGGCCGGGCCCAGACGGGCCGGGCCGTGAGACATGCCATCCCCGGCTGTGGGCACCGGGACACACTTATTGTGATCGAACCGCTCGGGGTTGTCGAGCCCCGCAAGGGGCTATCGGATGCATCCGCCACCACCGCGGGACCCCGTTTTACCGGACGTCTCGGCGACTCACGCCGCGGCGTCGCGGCCCGCGTCGGCGGACTCGCCCCAGCACTGGTGGATCGCCTCGATCTCGGCCCGGCGGGCGAAGAACGCGTCGAGTATGGCGGGGTCGAAGTGGCCGCCCCGCCCGTCTTTGAGGATGTCGTAGCACTGCTGCAACGGGTAGGCGGGCTTGTACGTCCGCCGGTTGCTCAGGGCGTCGAAGACGTCCGCGACGGCGACGATGCGGCCCTCGAGCGGGATCGCCTCGCCGGCGAGGCCGCGGGGGTAGCCGCTGCCGTCGAACTTCTCGTGGTGGGTCTGGGCGATGCGGGCGGCGATGGCCATGAGCTCGTACTCGGCCTCGCCGATGATCGCGGCGCCGTAGTCGCAGTGGGCCTTGAGCTTGAGCTTCTCGTCGTCGGCGAGCATCTCGACGATCTCGGCGCCGGCGGCGGCGTGGCCCTGCATCAGGGCGAATTCCTCGTCCGTCAGCTTGCCGGGCTTGAGCAGGATCGCGTCGGGCACACCGATCTTACCGATGTCGTGCAGCGTCGCGGCGAGCCCGATGGTCTGGCAGCACGCCTCATTCAGGCCCAGCGCCTCGGCGACCGCCCGGCTGTACAGGCTCACGCGGCGGATGTGGTGCCCCGTGTCGTCGTCGCGGAACTCGGCGGCGCGGGCCAAACAATGCACGACCTCTTCGCGGGTCTTGACCATCTGGGCCGTGCGGCGGGCGACCTCGGCCTCGAGCTCGTCGCGGTTGCGGGTCAGCCGCCGCTGGTACGCCGCCGCGTCGCGGCTGGCCTTACGCAGGCGGATCTGGTCCATCGCCTGGGCCGCCATCCGCGCCAGCACCCCGGCCTGCGCGGCGGTGAACTCGCCGGGCTTGTCGTCGATCAGGCACAGCGTCCCCAACGCGTTGCCGCCCGGGTCGAGGATCGGGGCCCCGGCGTAGAAACGGATGTGCGGCGGGTTGGTGACGAACGGGTTATCGTGGAACCGCTCGTCCTCCGCCGCGTCCGGCACGACCATCACGCCGGGTTCCAGGATCGCGTGGCTGCAGAACGCCTCGTCCCGGCCCGACTGGCACGCCTCGATCCCGATCTTCGCTTTGAACCACTGCCGGTCCTCGTCGATCAGGCTCACCAACGCGATCGGCACCTCAAACACTTCGGCCGCTAACGCGACCAGGTCGTCGAACCCCCGCTCGGCCACCGTGTCCAGCACCTCGTACGACCGCAGCGCTCGTAGCCGCCGGGTCTCGTTAACGGGGAGTTCGGCCTTCCGCATAACCTGATTTTTCGGCCGCGGCGGCGTGGGGGTTTAGACCACCCGCCCCCGGAAGCTGCCGATAACCCGGCGTGAATCAAGCCGGGCCAGAGCTACCGGAAGAACAGGAACAGCAGCAGCCCCAGCAGCGGCCCGCCGAAGCCCATCAGGCCGACGACCACCAGCAGCACGATCCATAGGGCGTCGTCTTTGTCGTCGCTGCGCTTCGGGCCGTCGGGCGGTTGATTCATGTCAGACGTTAAGCCGGCCGCTCCGTCCCAAGCGGCCCACAGGCGTGGCCGCCGGTTCAATAGTCGGGCGGGAAGCTCTCCCGGCGGAACTCCTTCGCGCCCGCCGCGATCGTCTGGGTGTACTGTTCGGGCTGGCCCGCAACGGGGGTGTAGGTGAGGGTGTAGGTCTTGCCGGCCTCGAGGGGGGCCAGCGCGATGAACTCGGCGCTGCCGGCCTGGGTCTCGTTGATGTCCTGGCTCTTGAACCCGCCCTTGCGCAGGTCAACGGCGTTGCCGGCGTCGTCGGTGAGGGTGAAGTGTTCGCCGAGCCAGT
Organism: Planctomycetota bacterium; assembly: GCA_039201235.1. Classification (GTDB taxonomy): domain Bacteria; phylum Planctomycetota; class Phycisphaerae; order Phycisphaerales; family Phycisphaeraceae; genus Algisphaera. Next base: position 34,684 of record JBCCRT010000014.1, on the reverse strand, counting down.
GGTTCCAGTCGGGCTTGCCGCTGGCGGTGAAGACGGTCGGGCCGTCGCGGGCCACGGCGATGAGCGGGACGATCACCTGGAGTTCGCATTCGTTGTTGGCGTCGGGCGCGGCGACGGCGTAGCCGACGAGCTCGCCGGTGTCGGCATTGAGGGCCTGCATGCCGAAGAACATGCCGCCGAGGATCATCACGAGCATGCCGCCCCAGACCACTGCTTTGACCATCGCTGTCTCCTGCGGTTTGATACCGCGGTTGCGGGACGCCCGTGACGCCGAGCCCCGGGCTGATCGGGGACCCAATGTACCCGCCCGGGCGCCGCCGGTTTTGGAAAAATACCCGCCATGAGCGACAACCCCGAGAGCCCGGCCCCGATCGACCCGGAACTGCTGGCGATCCTCGTCTGCCCGCTGACGCGGTCGCCGCTGCGGCAGGAGGGGGCGTGGCTGGTGGCCCAGCGGCCGGCGGACGCGGGGCTGCGGTACCCGATCCGCGACGGCGTGCCGGTGCTGCTGATCGACGAAGCGACGCTGCCCGAGGGGTTTGAGGACCTGGATGCGTTCCGGGGGCGATACGGCGACGACATCCCGGCGTGAGGGCCGGTGGGTTGTCGCGGGCTTATGATCGGCGGTGATGCCGAACGCGCCCGCCGCCACGGAATTCTGCGACCTGCACCTGCACTCGACCGCGTCCGACGGGGCGGACGCGCCGGGGGACCTGCCCCGGCTGTGTCGCGAAGCGGGGCTGAGCTGCTTCGCCCTGACCGACCACGACACGACCGCGGGCGTCGCCGCCTGCGCCGCCGCGGCGCGACGCCTCAAGATCGATTTCGTCCCGGGGGTCGAGCTGTCGGCCAACCCCGCGCTCGACGGCGGCGAGCCCCGCGGCACGCTGCACCTGCTGGGCCACTTCGTCGATCCGGACCACCCCCGCCTCGCCGAAGTCTCGGCCCGGATGCGGCGGACCCGGGCCGAGCGCAACCCCGCGATCATCACGAAGCTCAACGAGCTGGGTGTGCGGATCACCGACGACGACCTCGCCGAGGCCGCGGCAAGTTCCGGTGGTGCTTCCGGTGGCGTGGCGATGATCGGAAGACCCCATATCGCGCAGGTGCTGATCGAGAAGGGGTACGTCCGCACGATGCACGAGGCGTTCACGAAGTACCTCGGCCGGCGGGGCGCGGCCTACGTCCGCCGCGACACGCTCGACGCGGCGGAGGCGATCGACGTGATCCACGCCGCCGGCGGGGTCGTGAGCCTGGCCCACCCGGTGCAGCTGGGCCTGGAGGACGACGTGTTGGAACACGCCGTGTCCCGGCTCGGGGCGATGGGCCTCGACGGGATCGAGACCCGCCACAGCGACCACACGCCCGCCGACGTGCGCAAGTTCAACGCGTTAGCCGAGCGGTTCGGGCTGTTGACCGCCGGCGGCAGCGACTACCACGGCTCGCGGAAGACGGTGTCGCTCAATTCTCAACGGGTGCCGCGGGCCGTGGCCGACCGGCTGCGCGAGGCGGCGTCCGGGGTGTCAACCGTCTGAGGCGTCACCCCGCCACGCGTGCCAGTACACCCCGAGGCGTTTGGTGAACGCCGCGGGCGTCTCGGCGAAGAGGCGGGCGGTGAGTGACATTAACTCGGCGTTATCGGTGTCTGCGGGGTCCCGCGCGGCCAGCCGTTCGGCGGTGCGTAGCGCCTTGCGGGTCGGCGTCAGCACGTCGGGCCAGGACCGCTCGACCTGGGCGAGTTGCCGGCGGAGGATCGAGAGGGTGTCGGCCGTCGCCTCCCGGCGGGCGTCGCGGTAGGCCGTACGCAGCCCCGGCTCGAGCAGCTCGAACCCGCCGTCGGGCAGGTGCCAGTACCGCGCCCGCATCCGCACCTCGGCCAGGTCGGCGACGCGGCGGTACACCGCGGCGTCGGGCGCGGCCGGCGGCGTGGCGTCGTCGGCCGCCGGCGGAGCGGGGCGGGTGTGTTTCCACGCGGCCTCGACCGCGCGGTGTTCCCGGCGATAAACCTCGGCCCCGAGCGGCCGACGTACCAGCCGCAGCAACGCCCGCAGCCGGGTCAGTTCGTGGTGTGCCGCACCGACAGCGGCATCGTCCTGGGTGAGCGCCGCGATCACCGCGTCGAGGTGCGTCCGGGCCTGCCGGCGGACGGACTTGACGATCGGCTCTTTACGCTTGAGGGGGGTGACGGGCATGGGGCGGATTTGAAGTCGTTCGGTCGTTGGGTGGTGAGCGGCGTTGAGTTTTCTACTTATCTGCTCGACTACTGAAACGGGATGTCGATCGCGAAGCTCACGGCCCGTTCCTGGTCGGTGTCTTCGGCGAGCAGCGGGACCGCGAAGTCCACAGCGAAGGGGGCCTGGCTGAGGAAGGCGACGTTGAGCCGGATGCCCGCCCCGACCGAGACCCGCCAATCGTCGAGGCCGATGTCGTTGTCGAGCGTGCCCTGGTCGGTGAAGACGACGCCGCGGAGGAAGTCATCGACGAGGGGGAACTCGTACTGCAGCCCGGCAAGCAGCAGGAACTCGCCGCCGACGCCCTCGTCGCTGACCGAGAGGTCGTCGGCGCGGATGCCGCGGGGCCCGACGCCGCGGTTCTCGAAGCCGCGGAAGGTCGTCTGCCCGCCGGCGTAGAACCGCTCGAACAGCGGGGCCTCGTTCTCTTCGAAGATGTACCCGCCGTCGAAGCGGAAGCGGAGCACGCCCTTGCGGCCCTGGAAGTCCTCGGTAACGGTCCAGAACTTGTCGAAGCCCAGCGACAGCTTGGTGAAGTCGTAATCACCGCCGAGGGCACCCACGCGTTCGACGTTGAGGGTGGTCCGGCTGCCCCGGGTGGGGGTGAGGCTGCTGTCGGTGGTGCTGCGTCGGACGCGAAAGCTGGCGGCGGTCAGGAGGTTCGTACCTTCTTCCTCGAAGACGTCGAGGGAGGCGTCGTTCTCGATGTCGTCGATCTCGACGTTCTCGACGCGCAGCCGGGCGGACGCGGACCAGACGTCGCCGAAGCGTTGGCCCAGGCCGAGGCGGCCGCCGCCCCGGCCCTCGTCGAAATCGTCGCGGTCGGACTGGAACAGGAACAGGTCGGAGTCGAAGAAGAAGTCGGTGTCGAAGAAGAACGGGTCGGTGAGCCCGATCGAGTACCGGCTGTTCTCGCTGCCGGGCTGGAGGGTGAGGTTGAACGTCTGGCCGCCGCCGCGGAACGCGCGGTTGGCGAGGAAGTCGTCCCAGGACTCGGGCAGGTCGGTGATGTCGAAGTTGCGCTGGGTGATGTCGATCGCGCCGAGCAGGCCGTCGTCGGAGCTGATGGTCGCGCCGAAGTTGATCGAGCCGGTGTTGCGTTCGCTGACCTCGACGAGCACGTCGCGCTCTTCGTCGCCGCGCTGCCCAAGGAGGGTGATCACGGCGTTGCCGAAGAGCGGCGTCTCGTTGAGGCGGCGTCGGCTCTCGTCGAGCCCGGGGCGGTCGAACGGCCGACCGGGCGTGATGCCGCGCAGCTCACGCAGGACCACTTTGGTGCGGGTAATGCTGTTGCCGCGGACGGTGACCTTGCCGACGTTGCTGGGCGTGCCCTGGTCGATCGTCGACAACAGGTCGACGGTCTGGTCGTCGGGGTTGAACTGTCGGTCGATGCCCGAGGCGCGGGTGTCGGTGGTGTTGCGGCGGACCAGGCGGGTGTCGAGGTAGCCGAGCCGGCCGTAGAGGTCGCGGAGGTTGCGGGCCGACGCACGGAGCTTGTCCGCCGAGTAGACGTCGCCGGGTTGCAGCTCCATGTGCCGCAGCAGCTGCTCGGTGGGGAAGATCAGTTCCTGGCCGTTCAGCCCCTCGAAGCGGACGCCGCGGACGGTCCAGCGCGGCCCCTCGGTGACCACGAAGGTGACCGCCGCGTCGCGCTGATCGTTGCTGACGGTGATCCGGCGGTCGATCTCGGCCTCGAGGTAGCCGCGCTGCTGGTAGTACTGACGCAGCCGGGCGGCGTCGAGCTTGAGCTGCTCGCGGTTGAGTACGTTGCCCTCTCCCAGCAGGGGGAACCAGGTCTCGGAGCGGACCTGTTTACGCAGCTCGCGGGGGCCGAAGACGGTGTTGCCCTCGAAGCCGATCTGCCGGAGGCGGATGCGGGGCCCCTCGCGGATGAGGAACACGAGCCGACGGTTGCGTTGCAGGGCATCCTCGTCGACGCTGACGTCGGTGACGAAGTACCCCTCGGCCTCGTAGGCGTCGAGGATCGCCCGCCGGGCGCGTTCGACCACGAACGTGTCCACCGGGTCGCCGCGGCGCAGCAGGATCAGGGCCCGCAGCTCGGCGGTGTCGAGCCGGCGGTTGCCGCGGACCTCCACGCCCGCCAGGATCGGCAGCTCGACGAGGTCGAAGGTCACCGCCACCCCGCCGTCGTCCGTGCCCTCGGCCCGGGCGGTGACGCGGTCGAAGTACCCGAGGTTGGTGATCCGCACCACGTCCTGCTCGACGGTCGGCTTGTCGTACGCCGTGCCCACGGCCGAGCGGACCTGGTTCTCGACGAACGTGCTGTCGATCCGGTCGAGCCCGACCAGCCGGACCTCGCGGATCGGTCGGCCGTCGAACTCCGACGGCTGGGCCACGGCCGCCCCCGCCCCCGGAAGCCAAACCGACAAAAACACGACCCACGCCGACGTCCCGGCCCGGCGCGGGGCGGGCCGGGGTCGCAAGCGTCGGCGGTCGGCGGGCAAACGTCGTCTCCGGGGCGGGCTCGAAGCAGGCCCGGGAGCTTTCCGGGGGCTTTCCTGGGGCGGGGAAAGAGTCTAAATCAAATCAAAATCGGCGTCGGTGGCGGCGTCAACCCGGGAGCGTAACGGTTGTCGCCTCCCGCCCACGAATCTAAACTTGGGAAGCGTGAAGAACGATGCTTCGGTAAAGGTCGGTTTGATTCGGCCGTATCTCCGTTGCCCGACCCCAGACCCGCCCCGCAAGCCCATCTTCAAGGGACCCGCATGAGCACCGCGACGAAGGAACCCAAACCCGCCTCCACGGCGGACACCCCCGCCGACGTTTCGTCCGACGCCGCCACGGGCCTCTCCGACGACCGGCTCCTGCAGATGCTCGCCGACATGATGCTCATCCGCCGCTTCGAGGAGCGGACGATGCAGGCCTATCAGCAGGCCAAGATCGGCGGGTTCTGCCACATCTACATCGGCCAGGAGGCCACCGGCGTCGGCTCCGTCGCCGCGACGAACCCCGACGACCCGATCGTCACCGCCTACCGCGACCACGGCCACGCCCTGGCCCGCGGCATGCACCCCAACCACTGCATGGCCGAGATGTACGGCAAGATCACCGGCTGCGCCAAGGGCAAGGGCGGGTCGATGCACATGTTCGACAAGCCCCACGCCATGTTCGGCGGCCACGCCATTGTCGGCGGGCAGGTCCCCCTCGGCGCCGGCCTCGGCTGGGCGATCCAGTATCAGGCCGAGTCCAAGGTCGCCCTGTGTTACATGGGCGACGGCGCCCTCAACCAGGGCGCGACGCACGAGGCCATGAACCTCGCGGCGGTCTACAACCTGCCGCTGATCTTCGTCCTCGAAAACAACGGCTATTCGATGGGCACCGACATCGCCCGCGGCACGTCGATGGCCCATGACCAGAAGCAGCGGGCCGAGATGTACGGCCTGCGCTACTTCGAGTGCGACGGCCAGGACGTCCTTGACACCTACCAGACCTTCAAGCAAGCCGTCGACGGCGCCCGCGACGCCCGGCCCATCAACTACAACGAAAAGACCAACAAACGCGAGTCGATCCCGACCTACGACAAAAACGGACGCACCCCGGGACCCGCCTACGTCAACGTCAAGACGTACCGCTACCAGGGCCACTCGATGTCCGACCCGCAGAAGTACCGCACCAAGGATGAGGTCGGCGAAAAACAAGACGTCGACTGCATCAACCGCCTGGTCAACTGGCTCATCGAGCACGACCGTGCGACCCAGGAGCAGATCGACGAGTTGGACAAAAAGGCGAAAGACGCGAGCAAGGAAGCGATCAAGTTCGCCGAGTCGTCGCCGGACCTCGGGGCGGACGAGCTCTACACCGACGTCTACGTCAACGTGTTCGGCCCGTACCAGCGCGGCGAGCCGCACCCGGACTTCAAGTGAGTAACGAGAACGAATCGAGCGGCGGGAACCGGTGGGTCGCCACCACATTGTGGCTCGCGCTGTGCGTCACGGTCATCCTGCCGATGGTCGTGCTGCTGGCATTCGGCGTGCTGCGGATCACGCTGCTCGTCCTCACCGGCGGGGCGGACGCGTCGACGGACCCCGCGTGAAAGCAGACGACTCCGAATCCCGGCCGCCCCGTGAATCCTGGAAGGGCGCGATCGGGCTGCTGTTCGGGGCCATCGTCGTCGCCGCCGCGGCGATGATGTTCATCGTTTACCTAGTCAAATCGCGGGCCGGGACCGCGTGGTGGTGAGGTCGGGTCAGCCGACCCGCTCGATCGCCGCGCCTAGGCCCTGCAGCGTGGCCTCCATGCGTTCGTAGCCGCGGTCGAGGTGGTAGACGCGGTTGATGGTGGTCGTGCCGCGCGCGGCGAGGCCGGCGATGACCAGGCCGGCCGAGGCGCGGAGGTCGGACGCCATGACCGGCGCGCCGACGAGCTCGCGGACGCCGGTGATCATCGCGCTGGGCCCGACGCGGGTGATGTCGGCCCCCATGCGCAGCAACTCGGCGACGTGCAAAAAACGGTCGGGGAAGATCTTTTCGGTGACGATCGCGTTGCCGTCGGCGAGGGTGAGTAGGGCCATGATCTGGGCCTGCAGGTCGGTGGGGAAGCCGGGGTGCGGCTGGGTGACGACCTGGACGGGCGAGAGGCGGCGGGCGGTGGCGACGCGGACGGTTTGAGATTTCGGGTTTCGGATTTCGGACGACGCGGCGTCGGCATCGGCCGGCTCGACCGTGACGCCGACACGTTCGAGCCGATCGAGCGTCGCGCCGAGCGAGTCGGTCGGGAAGTTCTCGAGCACGACGTCGCCGTGGGTGATGGCGGCGGCCATGAGGTAGGTGCCGGCCTCGATGCGGTCGGGCATCACGGGGTGACCGGGGGCGGGGGTGCCGGTGAGCTGCGCGACGCCCTCGACGGTGATGCGGGGCGAGCCGAGGCCGGTGATGTTCGCGCCCATCGAGATCAGGAGCCGGCCGAGGTCTTCGATCTCGGGTTCGCAGGCAGCGCACTCGATGACGGTGGTGCCCTCGGCGAGGACGGCGGCGGAGAGGACGTTGGCGGTGCCCAGGACGGTCGAGCCGTTGGGCCCGCCGAGGAAGACGTGGGCCCCCTGGAGGCGTCGGCCGGTTCCGGGGCTTTTCGCCACGATGTAGCCCGCGTCGAGGGTGATCTCGGCCCCGAGGGCGCGGAGGCCGCGGACATGCAGGTCGACGGGCCGGTCGCCGATCGCGCAGCCGCCGGGCATGGACACCCGGGCCTCGCCGCGGCGGGCCAGCAGCGGCCCGAGCACACAGATGCCGGCCCGCATGGTGCGGACGATGTCGTAGTGCGCCACGACCTTCGTGTCGTCGTCGGCGTGGATCGTCAGGCCCTTCGCTTCACCCGAGAGTGAGCAACCCAGGCTGTCGAGCAGCCGCTGCATGTTGCGGATGTCCGAGAGGTCGGGCACGCCGCGGAGCGTGACGGGCCGGTCGGTCAGCAGCGCGGCGGCCATGAGCGGCAGGCAGGCGTTCTTCGAGCCGTTGACCCGGACCGTGCCGCGGAGCGGCCGGCCGCCCTCGATGATGAAACTGTCCATGTGGGAGCCTCTGGCGTTTAGAGCCTAGAGCCTAGCAAGACTGACGCGGGCGGCGGGTGCCCGCCAGGGACGACGCTCGCTCCAAACACTCAGCGAAACCATGGATTCCCGCCGCCGCTTACGTCTTGCTAGGCTCTAGGCTCTAGCGGCTAAAAGCTCGCTCCGACGCACAATGTGCCGAGCCCCTGCATGGACCTGACCACCCTCATCCGCGACGTCCCCGACTTCCCCAAGCCGGGCATCACCTACAAAGACATCACCCCCCTGCTCCGCGACCCGGCCGGGCTGGCGATGGCGGTCGAGCGGATGGCCAACCCGTTCCGCGGCAAGGGCGTCGAGCTGGTCTGCGGGGCCGAGAGCCGGGGCTTTATCTTCGGCACGGCGATCGCCCAGGCCCTCTCCGCCGGGTTCGTGCCCATCCGCAAGCCCGGTAAACTCCCCGCCGCCACCCGCAGCATGTCCTACGAACTCGAGTACGGCAGCGACACGCTCGAAATCCACGAAGACGCCATCATCCCGGGGCAGAAGATCCTCATGGTCGACGACCTGCTGGCGACCGGCGGCACGCTCAAGGCCTGCCTCGACCTCGTCGGCGGCCTCGACGCCCGGATCGTCGGCGTCACCGTCGCGATCGAGCTGGCGTTCCTCAACGGCCGCGAGAAAGTCAAGCCCTACGACAACGTGCACGCGGTGTTGAAGTACTAAACGATTTTTGATTTTGGATTGAGGATTTTTGATTGATCAGAACGTCGGCCGCACCCGAAGCGCGGTGGCGAAATCAAAAATCAAAAATCCTCAATCAAAAATGCCATGCACGCCCGCCCCCAACTGCGTAAACGCCGCACCGACCGCTCGCCCGAGCACCGCGTCACGTCGTACTGGGACCGGACGCAGTGGCCGCTGCAGTCGCTGCTGTTCCTGCTGCCGCTGCTGATCGTCTACGAGATCGGGGCCGTGGTCTTCGCGCCGGCCGGCGACGAGCGGCTGCCGCAGATCTACGCCGAGCGCATGCTGGGCCAGTTCTTCGACTGGCTCGGCGTGACGGGCTACCACCTGCCCGCGGCCGCGGCGGTGGTCGTGCTGCTGCTGATGCACCTGGTCCGCCGCGACCCCTGGAGCCTCGAGCCGCGGCTCTACGGCGTGATGACCGTCGAGTCCGTCCTCCTCGCCGCGCCCCTCTTCGTCTTCAGCATCATGATCACGCCCCCGGAAGTTTCAACCGCGCTGGAGGAAGCCGTGGGTGGGGTGTCGGCGAGCCTCGGCTTTCGGGAACTTCCGCTGCTGGCCAGCACCGCCTCGGCCGCAACGGGGCTCGACGCCGTCGGCTCGTGGCGGCAGGGCGTGACCTTCGCCATCGGCGCGGGCATCTACGAAGAACTGGTCTTCCGTTTGATCGTGATCGCCCTGGTGCACGTCGTGCTCAGCGACCTGTTGGCCCTCCCGGGGCCGTGGTCGGCCGGGGGGGCGATCGTCGTCTCGGCCCTGGCGTTCGCGCTGTACCACCCGTTCGACAGCCACCTGCCGTGGGCGTGGTCGGCCGGGGACTGGGGGCGCTTTTCGTTCTACACGCTGGCCGGGCTGTACTTCGCCGCCGTCTACGTCTACCGCGGCTTCGGCATAGTCGCCGCGACCCACGCGCTCTACGACGTGATGGTCATCGCGACTCACTTCGCCGGCCGCTAAGCTCGGGCCATGAGTGGAAGAAATCCCGCCGACCGCAACCTCACCTGGCACGCGGGGGCGGTCGACGACGACGCCCGCCGGAAAAACCTCGGCCAAGCCGGGGCAACCGTGTGGTTCACCGGGCTCTCCGGGAGCGGCAAGTCGACCGTGGCCGTCGCGGTGGAAAAAAAGCTGCTCGACGCGGGGCGGCACGCCTGCCGGCTCGACGGGGACAACGTCCGCCACGGCTTGTGCGCCGACCTGGGCTTCGCCGCGGCCGACCGCGACGAGAACATCCGCCGTATCGGCGAGGCCGCCCGCCTCTTCGCCGACGCCGGGCTGGTCTGCCTCTGCTCGTTCGTCTCGCCGTACCGGGCGGCGCGGGACCGGGTGCGGGCGATCCACGCGGCGGCCGACTCGGACCGGCCCGCTCGGCCTTTTTTTGAAGTCCATGTGGACGTGCCGGTCGACGTCGCCGAATCGCGCGACCCCAAGGGCCTCTACGCCAAGGCCCGCCGCGGCGAGATCCCCGAGTTCACCGGCGTCTCCGCGCCGTTCGAGGCCCCGGAGTCGCCCGAACTGCATCTCCCGACGCACGAGCTGTCGCTCGACGACTCCGCCGACGCCGTGGTGAAGATGCTCGAAGCGGCGGGCCTGTTCGATTGAAGCGCTAAGCCGCCCGCGGCTTGCGGTCCGCCAGCAGGTACCCGAACGTCAGCGACACCGCCGCGCCCAGCGGCGCGTACCACGGCCAGGCGACCGGCACCCGCACCGCCTCGCCCGCTTCGTTCACCTCGACGAAATACCCCCGCCACGCCAAGGCCATCACCAACCCGCCCCCCACGAGCAGCCACGCCGTCTTCCCCAGCCGCTCGCGGCTGAGCGTCGCCACCCACGTCACGACCAACCCCCCCACGCCGACCCCACACGCCGCGACCGCCCACGGCTCGTGGAACCGGCACGCGAACACCGCCAGCACCCCCAGCGGCGCGGCCCACACCAAGCCTCTCCCGTTGACCCGCACCGGCAGCCACGCCAGCAGGAACGCCGCGAACAACCCCCCCACCACGTAGCTCGCCAGCCCGAGCGCGAGGTCGAGGATCGGCACCCCCGTCGCGTCCTTGAACCGGTCCACCGCAAACGCCGCGACGCACAACACCACGCCCCACGCCACGATCCACCCCCGTGCAACGAGGACCACGCGTCGCGCCTCGGCCGGGTCGCGGCCCGCCAGCGCCGCCGCCGTCGGCTCGGCCACGCCCAACCGCCGCGCCCGCCACGGCAGGTACGTCGCCGACACCGTCGTCTGCGCCAGCGCCGCAAGGATCGACGTCAGCGACGAGATCGCCGCCGCGAACACCCCCGCGACCACCAGCCCCTTCACCCCCGCCGGCATCTGGTCTCGGATGAACACAGGAAAGATGTTGTCACGGTTTGCCTCCACCAAAGCCCCCGCATCGCCCGCCAGCCGCTCGGGAAAAGCGGCGTAAAAAGCGAACAACCCGACCCCCACCAAAAGCATCAGCGTGGTTACCGCCTCCCCGGCGTAACTCGCCATGACCGCTTTTTTTGCGTCAGCGGCGTTCCGACAGCAGAAAATACGTTGCGCCAGCAGTTGGTCCGTCCCGTAGGAACCGAGATTGCCCACCACCACCGCAAAGCCCGCCGCCGCAAGCGTGTAAGGCTCGGTCAGCGAAAACGCACCCCGGAAATCAAACACTTCAAACTTCTCGTTCGCTCGGCCGAGCTCGACGTACTCACTTACACCACCCGGCAGTTGGGTCAAGATCACAACCAACGCCGCCACCCCGCCGGCGATGAAGACCAGCATGAGCAGCGCGTCGGTCCACACGACCGTGGCGATCCCGCCGAGCAGGGTCAGGACCACGGCGATGACGCCGACAACCACGATCGACGCGGCCAGCGGTGAAACCCCGGTGATGCTTTCGACCCACGCCAGCGGACCGGCCAAGACAACCGTCAGAAACATCGCCGTGAGGTAGACCCGGGCCGACTGCGCCAGCACCCCGCCGAGCGTAAACAAAGCCGTCGTCACCCCGCGGGCGCCGCCGCCGAGCCGGTCGCCCATGTAGTCGTACGGGCTGTAGACCCGCTTGCGGAAGTAAGCCGGCACCAGCACGAAGGCAACGAAGGCCCGCGCGATCAGCCCGGCGACGAGGCCGAGTTGCAGGTACGTCATGTTGCCGCCGTCGGGGTTGTACGCGATCGCCGGCACGCCGACGAACGTTACCGCCGAGACCGTCGTGGCGATCAGCGACATCGACACCGCCCACCACGGCAGCCCGTCGCCCCCCCGGAAGAAATCGGCCATGTCTTTCTGCCGGCCGGCGAGCGCGACGCCCAGTACCGACACCCCGGCCAAGTAGGCCGCCAGCACCGCCCAGTCCCACGCCGCCAGGCCGGTCACTCGATCACGATCTCGCTCGGGTCGAAGTTCACCGGCGGCAGCTTCAAGTCCATCGCCTCGAGCCGGTCGACCAGCACCTTGGCGATCAGCAGGTTGCGGAACCACCGCCGCTCGCCCGGCACGACGTACCACGGGCACGCCGCCGTCGAGCACCGCCGCAGCGCGTCGTTGAAGACCTCCATGTATTCGTCCCAGTGGGCCCGCTCGGTGAGGTCCTCGGGGTTGAACTTCCAGTGCTTGTCGGGGCGGTCGAGCCGACGTTGCAGCCGCTGCTTCTGGTAATCCTTCGAGATGTGGATCATGAACTTGACGACGACGGTGCCCTCGTCGGTGAGCATCTGCTCGAAGGCGTTGATGTGGCCGTAGCGTTTCTCGATGCGCTTCGCGGGGGCCCAGCCCTTGACCTTGACGATCAGGACGTCTTCGTAGTGCGAGCGGTTGAAGACCGCGATGTGGCCGTCGGCCGGGGTGTGGGCGTGGACCCGCCAGAGGTAGTCGTGGGCGAGTTCCTCCTTGCTCGGGGCCTTGAACGACGTGACCCGGCAGCCCTCGGGGTTGACCGGCCCGAAGACGTGGCGCACCGTCGAGTCCTTGCCCGCGGCGTCCATGGCCTGCAGGACCACCAGCAGCGACCGCGAGCCCTCGGCGTAGAGCCGCTCCTGCAGCTGCGCCAGCCGGGTCGAGAGCGCGGCCAGGGCTTTGCGGCCCTCGTGCTTGTCGATCGGGCCGTCGTAGCGCGTCGCCCGCTCCCGCACGTCCACTTTCTCCTTCGGCCGCACGAGGTAGTCGGCCGGGTCGAGCGTGGCGTCGAGCTGCTTGAGGTCGTAGTCGGGCGCGGCGGTCGAGGGCGGTGGGGTCAAGGCGCGGGCTCCTCGGCGGGGGTCTCGAGCAGAGAGGCGTCCGCAGCATAACGCAGGCTCAGCCACGCCTCGCCGAGCAGATAAGCCGGCGGCGGCTTCTCGGCCTCGTCCCGCAGCATCCACCGCGTCTGGCTCACGACCTGCCGCAGTGCCGCGATGGCCGTATCGCGGTCGCCGAGCTTCACCGCCAGCCGCAGCAGCGGGCCCCACGTCTCGACGCCGGGCCGGGCCTCGGGTCGGCCGGGCGCTGGCACCACGTCGCCGGTGCGGGCGTCGTAGTACAGCCGCAGGTCGTCCAGCCGCTCTCGGGCAAACGCCAGCGCCTCGGCCGCCGCTTCCAGGTTCGTCGTCACGCTCCGCTCGGCCACGGTCAGCACGTTGCTCAGCTGCTCGACCCCGTCGATCGAGTAGAAGCCACCCGGCGCGAAGCCCGGCATGATCGTCGCCACCTCGGGCCGGATCACTTGGTGCAGCAGGCCGTTGCCCGTCCGCGCCGCCTCGACCACCCCCGCCGACCGCTCGGCCAGCTCCGCCCAGTCGTCGCGGCCGTACGCCTCGGCCAGCCGCGTCACCAGGTCCGGGTCGTAGTCGACCAGGAACGAGTTCGTCACGTAGTGGTAGACGTCCGGGTGGAGGTTGAAGTAGTTGCGGATCATCCAGACGCCGCCGTCGACGTAGGCGTGGCGGGCGTAGGCGTCGAGGATCAGGGCGATCGCCTCGCGGTCGTCGTCGTGGCCGAACGCCCGGACGCCCTCCCACAACGCCTCGGCCGCGCGCAGCGCCTCGGTCGTGCCCGACGCGTCGATCGCCGTCTGCCCCTCAACCGGGTCGGGGAAGAACCGCCAACCGATCACACCGTGTGTCGGGTCGCCCGGCACCCGCCGCACCAACAACTCCTCCAGGATGATCCGCCGTAGCGGCCCGTACACCTCGGCGTCGCCGGCCATCGCCGCGGCGGTGGCGAGCTGCGTCACGTCCACCGCGTACACCGCTTCGTTGCCGCGCCGCACCCCTTCGGCTGCGATCGAGTCCAGCGCCGCCTCCCGCAGGGCCGCCTCGACCAGCGCCACTTCTCGCGACGTCAGCGGCGGCTCGGGCACCAGCCGCGCCGTCGCCAGCCCCACCGCCGGCAGCAACAGCACGATCAACAACACCCGCAGCGGCGTCCAGAACCTTGACCCCGGAATGACTTGCTCAGCGTTACCTTGCATCGTGGCATGATACGTCTTCACCCCCCTCCCTCAGGGAGGGGTCGGGGGAGGGTGCCGAACGCTCTTACGTCACAAAAAGAATCAAAGCCCGCGAACACTCGACACCCCCACCCGACCTCCCCCTGAGGGGGAGGAGCCAAGGCAGCAGAACCCGATGGCGACAACCGCGGCCCCCACCCCGCCCCGCGTCCGCCACGTGGCCGGGTGCATGACCGGCACCAGCCTCGACGGACTCGACGCCGCGCTTTCGCGGATCACCAGCACCGGCCTCGACATGAGCGCCGAGCACCTCAGCCTCGTCAGCGTCCCGCTGCCGGACGGCCTGCGTGACACGCTGCGTTCGCTGGCCGAGGGCGGCGCCCACCCACCCCGCGACATCCTGCGGGCGGCCCGCCACCTCGGCGTCGTCCACGCCGAGGCGGTCGCCGAGCTGCTACACCAACACCCGCAGATCACCCCCGACTTCGTCGTCGCCCACGGCCAAACCGTCTGCCACGCCCCGGACGACGCGCTGAGCTGGCAGCTCTTCGACCCCTGGCCGATCGTGCGGTCGCTGCGTCTGCCGGTGTGTTACGACCTGCGGCAGGCGGACCTCGTCGCCGGCGGTCAGGGCGCGCCGATCACGCCGATCGCCGACCCGATCCTCTTCGGCCGTGCGCCCTCGACGACGGTCGTGAACCTCGGCGGCGTCTGCAACCTCACGCACTGGGGGCGGTCGCTGGCCCCGCTGCCGCCGCGGGTGGCGTGGGAGCTTGAGGCGTACGACCTGTGCCCGGCCAACCTGTTATTGGACGGGCTGGCGCGTCGTCTGTATGGCAAGCCTTACGACCCCGAAGGCGTCGCCGCGGCGGCGGGCCGGCCGCGGCGGGCGCTGCGGCGGCGGATCGACGCGGCGGTGCGGCGGGCCTCGGGCACGCGGAAAACCCTGGGCCGGGAGCAGTTCGGCCAGGCCTGGGTCAACGCGATCGTCGACCCCTTGCCCGACGCGGTGCCGGCGGATTGGCTCGCCTCGGCGGTGAGCTGGCTGACGCGCACCGTCGCCGCCGAGGTCGGGGGCCGCGACCCGAGCCGCGTGGTCCTGGCCGGCGGCGGCGTCCGGCACCGCGGGCTGCGGTCGCGACTCGAACGGATGCTCCGGCCGACCGCGGTGTCGCCGTCGGACGACCTCGGCGTGCCCGCCGAAGCCCGCGAAGCCCTCGCCTTCACCGTGCTCGGGGCGTTGTCGCAAGACCGGGTGCCGATCACGCTGCCAGCGGTCACGGGCGCGAAAGGCCCCGGCGTCGCGGGGGCGTGGGCGTACCCCAACGGGCCCGGGTGAACCGCCGTTTTACGCCTTCAGGTCCCGCCCCGCGAAGTGCGTCACCCCCACCGTCACGAACGTCGCCGACAGACCGAAGATCAGCGCCGCGCTCTGCGCGATGCCCGGCCAGGGCGGCACGTCGTGGTACGTCCGCACCCAGAACCCGACGTGGTAGCTCATGAACCACGGCCGCAGCGCCGCGAAGTACGGCAGGTTCATCAGCACCACGTCCACGAAAAACACCGACAGCGTCAGGATCGTCGCCGCCGCCGGCTTGACCCGGAAGCACGAGAACATGAACCCCAGCGACGCGATCAGCACCGTGGCGTACGCCAGGCACGCCACGCTGCGGGCGTAACGCCACAGCCCCTCGCCGGTGCCGTAGAACGCGAACAGGTCTTCGTCCGGAAAGAAGATGAACAGCCGGCCCAGCCCGCCGCGGTACAGGCTCGCGCACAGCAGGGCCGTGACGCCGAGGAACGCGACCAGCGTGAGCGTGTACAGCACGCAGGCGGCGTACTTGACCAGCAGCAGGCGGGCCCGGCCGATCGGCCGCGACAACGCCATCCGCATCGTGCCGTCCTCGACCTCCTTGGCGACGATGTCGCCGCTGACCAGCGCGACGTACAGCCCGCCGAGGAACGTGAACGAGAACGCGATCACCACGATGCCGAGGGTGAGACCCATGTAGTGGTCGTCGAACGCCAACCCGTTGACCGCGAGTACCTCACCCACGGCGTCCTTGGCCTTGGGGTGCTGCAGCAGCACGAGGATCATCGCCTGCAGCACGACGAACGCGCCGAAGCCGATGTACGTCCGCCGGCGGGCGAAGAGCTTGACCAGCTCGTCATTGAACTGCAAGGCCAGCAGCTTCACGTTTTGGTCTCGCCCACCGTGCGCAGGTAAAAATCTTCGAGCGTCGGCCGGACCGGCGCGAAACGCTCGACCGCGTAACCCGCCGCGACCAGCGCCGCGTTGACGCCTGCTGGCTCGGCGTCATCCGCCAGCACGACCCGCCCCGCCGCCGCTTCGTCGATCAAACGTTTTTCCCGCAGCCACGCGACCGCTTCGTCCCACCGATCGACGCCCAGCTCGACCCACCGCGGCCCGGCCGCGGCGTCCCACCGGCCCTCGAACACCTTCCGGCCCCGGTGCAGCACCGCCACCCGGTCGCACAGCTTCTCGACCTCGTCGAGCAGGTGTGAGCTGAACAGGATCGTCATCCCCCGCTCTCGGTTGAGCCGGGCGAGCGTCTCCCGCAATTCGGCGATGCCGTGGGGGTCCAGGCCGTCGGTGGGCTCATCGAGGATCAGCGTGTCGGGCTCGTGCAGCAGCGCCTGACCCAGCGCGAGGCGTTGCCGCATGCCGTGCGAATACGTCGCCACCGGGTCGTCGACCCGCCCCGCCAACCCGACCTCCTCCGCGACGGCGTCGATCCGCCCGGCCGGCAGCGGGCCGCCGCCGTGGCCGAACGCCCGCAGGTTCCGCCGGCCGCTCAGGTAGTCGTAGAAACACGGCGACTCGAAGATCGCCCCCACCCCCGCCAACGCCCGGCCCCGCCGCCGCAGCACGTCGTGCCCGGCGATCGCCGCCGACCCGCGATCGGGAAACACCTGGCCCAGCAGCACGCCCAGCGTCGTGCTCTTGCCCGCGCCGTTGTGACCCAGCAGCCCGTACACCTCGCCCGCCTTCACCGACAGCGACAGGTCCTCGACCGCCGGCCGGCCGCGGAACGCCTTGCTCACGCCACGGACCTCAATCATCGTCTTCTCCGGCCCACCACGCCGCGGCGTCGCCCGGGTCTAGGTCACGCATCACGTGCAGCACCCGTGTCATCGCCAGCAACGCCTCCAGCCGCTCCTGCGGGTCGTCGCCGGCGGCAAATGCTTCGGCCGAGCCGTCGAGCAGCCGACGGACCGTCCCCAGGTTCGCGCCCTCGGGCAGCCAGCCCCGTTCGCCGAGTTGGCTGTGAACCCACTCCGAGACCCTCCCCCGCCCCCGGTTATTCAGGGCCAGGTAACCCTCGACCATCTCGTCGAGCCCCATGGGCAGCGTCGCGTCGAGAAACGCCCGCTGCTGCGCCGTGTTCATCGCCAGCACGGCACCCCGCAACGCCTCGGCGACCTCCGGCTCGCTGCGCTGCCGGAGTGTCAACCGCCGCAACGAACGGGTCAACGCCTCGACGCGGGATTCCCGCTCGCTGTCGTTCGCGCCGCGCACCGCCTCGGCCGCCGCGACGGCGTCCATAGGCGTGGGCGTGGCGGCCCGGGCCCAGACCGCCACGCCCGCCACACCGACCCAGACGGTCAGCAGCACCAGGCCGGCGATCGACCATCGGCGTTGACGCAGGCGGGAGGCGGGGCGTTCATTCACGGGACTATCACGTTAGCCGGTGACCGCCGGTTCGTCGCGCGGTGCGGGCCGTACAATCCCGGCTATGCCCGAACCCGGCGATCCCCCGGAAGTCACCCCGCAGCTCACCCCGGAAGCCCCGCCCGCCTACGACCTCGCCGTCGTCGCCCCGGCGCTCAACGAGGCCGGCAACGTCGGGCCGCTGGTCGCGGAGATCACTGCCGCCTTCGCCGGCACCGGCCGGCGGGTGCAGGTGGTGATCGTGGACGACGGCTCGACCGACGCCACCCGGCAACAGCTCAACGACTTGTCGCAGCGACACGGATACCTCCAGGTCATCCGCCACGACACGCCGCAAGGCCAGTCCGCGTCGCTGCACGACGGCATCGCCGCGGCCGAGGCCCCGCTGATCGCCACGCTCGACGCCGACCTGCAGAACGACCCGGCCGACCTGCCCGCGATGCTCGACCTGCTGCACGAAAAGAACGTCGACCTGGTCCAGGGCGACCGCTCGGCCAACCGGCGAGACCACGCGCTGCGCCGCGGCGCGTCGCTCGTCGGCCGATTGGCGCGGCGGGTGATCGTCGGCGACACCGTGCGCGACACCGGCTGCTCGACCCGCGTGATGCGGGCCGAGTTCGCCCGCCGCCTGCCCCTGCACCGTCCCGGCATGCACCGCTTCGTGCCCGCCTGCGTCGCGGGCTTCGGCGGCCGCATCATCGAGGTGCCCGTCAACCACCGACCCCGCCGCGAAGGCCGGACCAAGTACGGCACGGGCCTGCTCAAACGCGGCCTGCCCGGCCTGCGCGACTGCTTCGCCGTCCGCGCCATGATCCGCGCGGCCCGCCGGGCCGACGTCAACCCCACCCCGGCCTCGGCATGACGCAGCCCCGCCCCGCTCTGCCGCTCATCGCCGCCGGGATGCTGCTGGTGATCTTCTCGGCAACCGCCGAGCCCGGCCCCCAGCCCGGCGACGCCGCGGCGATGAACCTCGACGACCGGATCGGTGACCTCGAGCTGGCCCGCGACCCCGACGCCGACGCCTGGGTCGTCACCCACAACGGCCACACGCTGTCCGCCGACCAGTACCTCGGCCTGATCGCGCAGCGGCAAGCCGTCCGCGACGCCGGCGGGCCGCTCTTCACCCTGTTCAACATCACGTCATGGGTCGGCGTGCTCTGGGTCACGCTGGGCCTCGGCGGGCAGGTGCTCTTCACCGGCCGGATGCTGCTGCAGTGGCTCGCCAGCGAGAAAGAAAAACGCTCCGTCGTCCCGCCGCTGTTCTGGTACCTCAGCCTCGCCGGGGCGAGCATGCTGCTGGTCTACTTCGTCTGGCGCAAGGACATCGTCGGCGTGCTGGGCCAGTCCACCGGCTGGTTCATCTACGCCCGCAACGTCGCCCTGATCCGCCGCCCCCCCCCGGAACAAGACCCCCCGGAAGTTGTCACTCCGGCCGGCGACGCCGCGGTGGAGGGTGCGTAACGGTGTCGTCCGTGCTCCGCCTGGTCGACGCGAACGCCAACCGGGCCCGCGAAGCGCTGCGGGTCATGGAAGACGCGGCGCGCTTCCTCCGCGACGACGCCGAGCTGGCCGGGGCGATCAAGACGCTGCGCCACGATCTGGCCGCGGCCATGCGGCCCGTCGCCGGCCCGGAAGCGAACCGCGATACGCCGGGCGACGTGGGCACCGCGATCTCGACGCCCGCCGAGGCGAACCGCCGCGGCGCGGCCGACGTCGCCCGTGCCGCCGGCAAGCGCCTGAGCGAAGCCCTGCGCTCGATCGAGGAGTACACCAAGACGCTGGGCGACCGCGACAGCGGCCCGGCCGTGGCCCGCGGCGTCGAACAGCTCCGCTACCGCGGCTACGAACTGGAACGTCGGCTGAACCTCACGCTGGCGAGCGGAACCGCGCGGCAGTGGCGAGTCTGCGTCCTGCTGACCGAGTCGCTGTGCGATCGGCCGTGGCGTGACGTGCTGGACGCCGTGCTCGACGCGGGGGCGGACTGCGTGCAGCTGCGCGAAAAATCCGTGCCCGACGGCGAATGGCTGGACCGCGCCGCGTACGTCGCGCAGCGATGCCGCGACGCCGGGGCAACCTGCGTCGTCAACGACCGGCCCGACCTCGCGCTGCACGCCGGGGCCGACGGCGTCCACGTCGGCCAGACCGACCTGCCCCCGGAAGCGGTCCGCCGGCTGGCCGGCACGCGGCTGCTCGTCGGGGTGAGCACCGCCAACCTCAACGAGGCGCGGGCGGCCGTGCGCGGTGGCGCGGACTACGTCGGGCTGGGCCCGATGTTCCCGACCACCACGAAGCACAAGCCCGACCTCGCCGGGCCGGGCTACGTCGAGCGAGTCGCGGCCGACCCGGCGCTGCGCGACGTGCCGCACCTGGCGATCGGCGGGGTCACCCCCGAGAACGTCGGTCGACTCGTCACGGCCGGGGCCCGCGGCGTGGCGGTCAGCGCGTGCGTCTGCGCCGCCGACGACCCGGGCGCGGTGGTGCGGGCGCTGCTCGGCGAGATGCCCAACCCGATATAAATTGATCAGCGCTGCCACCGGCCGCGGTCGGTCGGCACCCAGTTCAGCGGCAGCTCCGGGCCGCGGTAAGTCGGGTAGTAGGTGTAGAACTCCTGCACCCGCTCGGCGAGGGGGTTGGTCCCGACGAAGGGGTCGAGCCGGCGGTCGAAGTCGCTGTAGAACACCTCGCGGACCGACTCGGCCGGGCCGAGGGTCGGCAGGTTCAGGTCGCGGTCGTCGTCGGCCGTGTCGAGCACCAGGTCGTCGACGCCGAGGCGGTCGTCGTGCCACTGGTTGCCGTTGACCACGAAGTTGAAGAACCGCCAGTCGGTGTCCATCACGGTATGTCGGTGCCGCGACGAACCGGGGAACAGGGCGTCCCAGAGCGGGATGTCGGTCCGGTCGCGGACGCCGAAGCGGATCGATCGGCCGCGCGGGAAGTCGCTGAAGTACTGGCTGAACAGCCGGCCCGCCCCGGCGTCGAGCCGCTCGGCCTCGACCTGCAGCCGGTCGCTCGGCTCGATCGGGAAGTAGTCGCTGGCCTCGAGGCTCACCGACGCGTTGCTGCCGCCGAAAAACGTCTGACGCACCTGCGACGAGCTGCTGCCGGTGAGGCTCTGGGTCGACGGCCCCGGCGCCCGAGCCGAGCCGCGCCACGCCTCGTAGCGGTCCATCATCGTCTGCCGCTGCAGGTGCTTCATCGACACCCCGAAGTACCCGATCAGCGCGAGCACGAGGATGATCATCGGCAGCACGAGCACCGCCTCGATCATCGCCGCGCCGCGGCGGCGGGACGGGCGATTAACGTCAACGTCGGCCGCGGCGTCTCCCTCTCCCCCCGGGAGAGGGTCGGGGTGAGGGCGGGTCGTATGGCACTGCCCGAGATACCTGTCGCTCGCCCTCATCCGGCTCGCTCCGCGAGCCACCTTCTCCCGGAGGGAGAAGGGAAAGCGTGCCCGTCGGCTGATTGGCATAGCGGTTCGTTTCATGATCACTCGTCCGCCATCAGTTCCATCAGCGGCTGCACGGCCCGCAGGTACGTCGTGACTTCAGCGAGCTCGTCCTCGTCCATCCAACGCATCTGGTCCAAGTCTTCGGGGTCTTCGAGCGTGTCGAGCCAGCCACCGAGCTCGGTGACGGGGGTGAGCTGGGCGTGCCACATCTGGGTCCACAGGTCCCAGGAGTGGTTGTTGAACACCTCGGCCTGGGCGACGCCGACGTGGTACGCGTCGGGCCGGTCGGCGTCGAAGCCCTCGGGCCAGAACGACGCCCGCCGCGGCTGGTGCGCGACGCCCAGCAGCGTGAGCCGGTCACGCCGGATCGCCTCGCTGTCGTCGAAGCCCTCGTCCGGGAAGCTCGTCGGCCCGGGCATCTCGCCGCGCTGCAGCGTGGTGAAGTTGTTGGGGTTGCGGACCTCGGCCTCGGGCCCGACGTTGACGCCGAGGAAGACGTAGTAGCGGATGAAGCGGCGCTGCGTCGCCGGGCCGATGCGTTCGACGCGGTCGTCGCGCCAGATGTGGTCGGCGACCTTGGCCAGCCCCGGCGGGTTCAGCACGTTGCTCGTCGGCCGGACCAGGCCCCAGGTGTCCAGCAGCGGCTCGCCCGGGATGACGCCCTCGGTCTCGTCGCGGGTGTAGGTCAGCAGCAGGTACATGCCGTAGGCGATCGTCGGCTCGCCGGCGTCCTGGATCGCCACCGCGCCGTCGTAGTCGGTGACCCACTCGGGCTCGCGGACCACGCGGTTGGTCTCGGCCCCGGGGAACGCGCCGTTGATCTTGCGGTCGGCGATGAACATCAGCCGGCGGGCCCACAGGCTGGGCACCAGCGGGTGACGCTCGGCGTCCAGCGGGTCGGCGAGCGCTTCCTGATAACGGCTGAAGATCCCGCCCGCGCTCACCCCGATGCTCATCGCGTTGGCGCGCATGTCATCGTACGCGCCCCAGGTCGAGTAGCTCTGCGGCGTCCGCCCGACGACCTCCTCCGTCGGCGGCTGCGGGGCCCAGCTCTGCAGCCCGAAGTCCTGCTCGACGTTCACCTCCACCGGCCGGGTCGTCGCGACCGAGCGGATCTGCCAGAACCCGAAGACCGAATCGAACGGCCCGCGGTTGGTGACCTTGTCGTCCAGCTCGTCCGGCAGCAGACCCCGCGTCACCGGGTTTTCGAAGTCGTCGAACGCCCCGACCTCCCACGGCACGTCCGCCGCCCAGGGCAGGACCAGCCCCCCGGCGTCGCCGAGGTTCGCCTCCCGCTGGCTGATCACCGCGCCGCGGTGACCGCTGTACTGCGTCAGCAGCGCGAGGTTCTGCATCGTCGCGTCGTTGAGCGCCGCCAGCGACTCGACCGCCTCCCACAGGTCGCCGCGGTTGCCGCTGCCGTCTTGGTAGTGCGTCATCGCCGCCACGTCGTAGCCCGACTCGTTGAACAGCTCGTGCATCGGCCGAAGCAGCTCGACGTGACGCAGGAACGTCTCGCGCGCCTCCCGAAGCCCGCCGTCGACCCAGGCGCTGTCGGCCCCGGTGCCCGCCGCCGACTGGCGGTCGATCGCCGCGATAAACGCCAGCTGGTCCTGCAGCGTGTAGTCCACCGTCTGCGGCACGGCGTCCAGCACGTTGGCCAGGGCGATCATCCGCGCCATCTCGACGTTGTTCATCGCCACGGTGTTGAACGACCGCGCCATCCACCGCGCCCCGGAGATCGCGGCGTTGTCCGCGGCGTTCTGCGTCTCGACCCGTTTGGCGACGTGGTCGCCGACGTTGAAGACGTAGAACACGATCGCCGCCAGCAGCACGACCCCGAGCAGGGTGATGACCATGACCACGCCGCGGCAGCGGGCGGCGGAGGTCGGGTGTGCGGCATGCGTGGGGTGCAGATGCATGATGAAGTCGGAAGTCGGAAGTCGGAAGTCCGAAGTCGGAACAAACTTACGGCGGAGCGGGAGGATGCCCTGAACTTCGGCCTTCCCACTTCCGCCTTCCCGTCACGGGTCCCGCGGCAGCGCCGGCTCGGGCGGCAGGAGACGGTCGACGCCCTCGAGCGACAGCGTGCAGGTCGCGGTGACCCGGGCGTAGGGCGTGTCGCCGTCGAGCGTGGCGTGGGTGCCGTCGGCGAACAGGGCCGAGACCACCGGGATCGACAGGTGCAGCCGGTGGGTGACGCCCAGGGTCAGCGGGTCCTTCGGCCCCAGGGCCAGCGGGTCGTCGCCCAGGTCGGTTAGCGCGACCCGGCCGTCGGGGTCCACGGCCGTGCGGTACACCCCGACGTCCGTGTGCCGCAGCGCGTAGGTCACCCGGGCCCCGGCGAGCGTGCCGACCCAGCGGGGGGCGTCTTGGTCGTAGGCGGCGTAAAGCGACCCGAGCCCATCGGTGAACGCCCCGGCGTCCGCGCCGGACGAGCCGGCCGGGCCCGACACCGGCGCGACGGCGAACGCCGCGGCCCGCTCGGCCCGTTGATGCGCCGCGTCGCCCGCCCGCATGGCGTACGCCACCGGGTTACGCGTCACCTGCCCCGTCGCCGGCACGTTCACGATCGCCGACCGCGTCGCGGCGAACGCGGCGTAGTGCACGAACAGGTTCCCGCTGAACAGCAGCATGCACTGCAACACCAGCAGGCAGATCAGCAGCCCGGGCAGGAACACCAGCACGAACTCGACCGTCGCCGTGCCCGACTCGCCGTGCAGCCGGGCCGCGGCGCGGCGGAGCGTTTCCCGCGGCCCGACAACGGCCGGTCGACGCAGCCGCCAACCCGCCCGCAGCAACAACAGGCCCGCCAACACCCCGCCCAGCGCCAACCCGAGATAAACCAGCGACCCCGGAGCGGTCGCCGCCGAGAGCCACCACGACCCGGCTTCGGAATTCAATGGCGCAGACATCGCGGACGCATGGCTCACGAAACACGATTTTACCCGCCGCCGCTCCGGAACCCAAGGCCCGCCTCAGCCCGCCCCCGACAGCAGCCCGTCCACCCGCACCACCTCCGCCGCCATCGGCCGCCCCTCGACCAGCACCGCCACCGCCGTGCCCGGCCGGTGCCGCCCCCACCGCACCACCGCGAACGCCACCGCCGCCTGACCCCGCAGCGGCGCGGCCGTCGAGCTCGTCACCCCGCCGATCACCTTGGCCGGATCTTTCGGCTCAACCACATGGGACCCCGCGACGGGTAGGTCTTCATCCTCAAGTTTCAAACCCACCAGCCGCTTTTTCGGGTGGCCCAGCGACTTCATCCGTGCGACCACCTCCTGCCCGAGGTAGCAGCCCTTGGTGAAGCTCACCGCCGACTCGTAGCCGTACGGCCCCGGCACCTCCGCCGGCAGCGAGTCGCGGCCGAAGTCGACGTGGTACCACGGCACGCCCTCCTCGATCCGCACGGTGTTGAACGCCGACCAACCCACCGGCCGGCCCCGCATCGACGCCCGCCGCCGCGCGGCGTACTCGGCGTCCGCCGCCTCGTCGCCGCCGACCTCATAACCCGACCGCGTCAACAACGAGCCGTACACCTCGATCGCGTCTTCGCTCGGCACGACCAGCCGCACCCCCAGCACCCCGCCGAGGTCCCACCGGTACGCCGTGGCGTGGACGCTGCGCCCGCCGTTGAGCGGCAGGTCCAACACGTGGTGCGTGCCCCCGAGAGCCCCAACCGCCGCGCCGCGATCCGCCTGCGACTCACCCGCCACCTCACCTAGCAGCCGTACCGCCGCCGGCCCCAACAGCCAGAACACCTGCTTCCCGTCGCTGAGGTCTTCCAGCGTCACGTCCTCGGTAAAAAGCCGCTTCTCGATCAAATCGGCCACCCACGGAAGGTCGAACACGTCGCCTTCGAGCCAGGTGTCCTCATCGCCATGATGCACGATCAGGTCGGCCGCGATCTTTCCCTTCTCGTCGAGCTGAAACGCCCGCACGCTCTGCCCACCGGCCAGCCCGTTGATCTCCTGCGTGCACAGCCGGTGCAGGTAGTCCTTCACGTCCGCCCCGGTCAGCCGCAGCACGCCGCGCTGCGGCAGGTGCATCACCCCGACCCGCTGCCGGACCGCGGCGTACTCCGCCTCGTACCCCCCGCCGAAGCTCGGCTCCCCGAACGACTCGGCCACCTCGACCACCGACCCGTCCGGAAGCGGCGGCCCGTACACCATCGTCACCGCGTCGAGGCGGTCATAGATATCTGCGAAACTCATTTCTCGATTGTTCCTCAAATTGACCAAAGTTATCAGGGTTACTGAAAAACAGTAATTTCGGTAGAATTGAATAAGTCCATTGGATGGAATGGATAAGAGATTGCTTGCTCTCCCGGGACCGGATCATGCTGATACTGACAGGACGATGGGTTGGCGGACTGATTGTATTGATGATCGCTGCATCTTTTGGCTGTACGCCTCAGGTGCAGCGCTCGATGGAGACCGCCGCAGCGCAGGAACTTATGGCGTCGGAGCGGGCCCAGGCAGCGGGTCACACGGAAAAAGCTATGGGCGTCGCGTCCGGGATCACTCCGGCGATGGGCTTCCTCGCCGCGCCTGACCCGACGCCCACGCCGGCGTCGATCGCCCGGCAGGTCATCTACACCGGCGGGCTCGTTGTGCTCAGCCCCGACCCCGACGGCGCGGCGGCCGCGGCCCGGCGCATCGCGGAAGAGGCCGACGGCTACGTCAGCTCGGCCCGCGGGCAGACCGTCGTCCTCCGCGTCCCGGCCGAGGCCTTCGACGACACGATGCAAGCCCTCGGAGAGCTCGGGCTCGTGACCGACCGCAGCCTGGACGCCAACGACGTCACCGAACAGCTCACCGACCTGCGCATCCGCCTGGACAACCTCGAAGCACTCCGGCAAAGACTTCAGGCCCTGTTGGAGCGGGCCGAGTCGGTCGAAGACGCGTTGAAAATCGAGACCGAGCTCGGCCGGCTGACCGGCGAGATCGAGTCGATCAAGGGCCGGCTCCGCCTGCTCAACGACCGGGTCGCACTCAGCACGATCACCGTGACGTTCAACACACCCGTCGGAACCGCCAGCGGGCTGGCCGGCCGGGTCCAGCCGTTCGGTTGGGTCAGTGCGGTCGGGGCCGAAGCGTTCGGCGCCCGCCGGCTGCCGCAGGCGCAGCCCAAGCTCGGCCGGGCCCCGCGGCTCGAGCTGCCCGACGGCTTCGTCCGCTTTTACCAGCAGGACCACCGCATCTACGCCATCGACCGCGGCCAGGTCGTGGTCAAGGTCAGCCGACAATCGAACTTCGACGAGGCCCCTGCCGACTTCTGGGCCGAGCAGATCCGCGACCGCCTGACCCGCGAGCTCGGCGTCCCCGTCGGCGAGCCCGTGGCGGTCGACCTCGACGGCGACCCGGGCTTCACGCTCACCGGCCGCCGACCCGCGGGCAACGAGGCGCTCGGCTACTTCGTCGGGCTCACGTCGAACGACGACTACGTCTACCTCGTCGAGGCGTGGGGGCCGATCGAACAACTCGATCGCCACACGTCGGCGCTGGTCGGATCACTCGGCACGCTGCGGGTCAGCCGCGGCTGGTTCTGACCCGCCCCGGCAACGCCGCCAGCCGGTCGGCGATCGCGTCGAGGCGGGCTTCGTGGAACTGGGCGAGGGCGACGTCGATCTTCCCGCAAAAGGGGGCGAGCCAACGGGCTTCGAGGCGGGCCGGGCCGGCGGGGTCGTGGAGGACGCCCAGCAGCGCGCCGGCGGTGGCGGCGTAGCTGTCGGTGTCGTGGCCGGCCATGACCTGCAGGCACAGCCCGTGGCCGACCGATTCGGCGAAGCGGGCGGTGAGCATCAGCGTCGCCGACTCCTGCAAGACCCGGCAGTGGTCGTACCCCCGGAAAGCGTTGTGTAGCGCGACGATCCCCGCGTCCCAGTCGGCCGCCCGTTCGACGATGCGCAGACCCTCGGCCATCGCCTCGGCGAAGCGGCTCCGCGGCGGGACGAAACGGTTCGCCACGCGGAACGTATCGAGCGGCTCGTCCACCGCGAAGGCGGCGGCGATCGCCGCGGCGGTCCACGCTGCGGCAAAGGCCCCGGTGCCGCGGTGGTTGAGCGTGGCGTCGCGGTACGCCAGCTCGGCGGCGCGGAGCGGGTCGCCCGGGCAGGCGTAGCCGTAGGCGTCGGCCCGGATCTGCGCACCGCACCAGGTGTCGCCCATCACCAGCAAGTCGTGCAGCGGGTGGGTCTCGCCCCGCGGCACCACGTTGGCGGCGACGGCCCAGGCGGCGAGGCCGCGGCGCTCGGGGCCCCAGGTCATGCGGATCGGCAGGTGGTTTTCCCACAGAGCCCGCAGGTCGGCTTGCGTGAACCCGGGGCCGTGCTGTTCGAGGACCAGCATGCCGAGGACGGTGTAGTTCAAGTCGTCGTCGGCGTGGGCGGGCCCGACGTCGCCGCGGCGTGGGCCGGTGGGGTGTTCCCGACCGAGAGCCCGCAACGCTTCGGGGGTCACATAGTCGTCGATCGGCCACTGCCCGACGCGGCCGAAGGCTTCGCGGAGTTCGGCCGAGGTGGCTTGCACTTCTAACGGCTTG
Organism: Planctomycetota bacterium; assembly: GCA_039201235.1. Lineage (GTDB taxonomy): Bacteria > Planctomycetota > Phycisphaerae > Phycisphaerales > Phycisphaeraceae > Algisphaera. The sequence continues at coordinate 7,101 of JBCCRT010000014.1, read as the reverse complement.
CCGAGCTGGCAGCCGCAGACCGACGCGAGCCAGCCCTGGCGGATGCGATCGGCGGCATGCTGCGGATCAACCGGCCGCGGCCAGCCGTCGCTCGTTTCCGGGGGCGGGGGCAGCGACGCCGCCACGTCGGCCCAGGCGAGCGGCTCGGCGTACGGCCAGCCCGCCCGCATCGGCAGGTCGGCAAGCGATTCGGCGAAGCCGAGTAGGGCGTCGTAGCTCGCCGGCAGGCCCGCCAGCCGGTCTTCGACCCCGGCCGTGTCGCGACCGGCCGCCTCGAGCCGGCCGACGGCGTCGTGGACCAGGCCGTGGAGTTGTTCGAGCGTCGGCAGCATGGCGTCTCGGGTTCTAGCGTGCCGTGTCGCCACGATTGGCCGACACGCGGCATTTGTTTTACAACACCGCGGCCCCGTGATGTGACCCCACCCTGGAGCTTTTGCCATGGCCAAGCAGACCGTCGCCGACCTCGACCTCGCCGGCAAGAAGGTGCTGATGCGCTGCGACTTCAACGTGCCGCTGGACGACGACAAGAACGTCACGGACGACCGGCGGGTGCGGATGGCGTTGCCGACGATCCGGCACGTGCTCGACGCCGGCGGGTCGGTCATCGTGATGTCGCACCTCGGCCGGCCGAGCGGGTCGCCGGACCCCGAATACAGCCTCAAGCCCGCGGCCGACAAGCTCGGCGAGTTGTTGGGCCAGCCCGTGCAGTTCGCGATCGACACCGCCGGGCCGGACGCAACCGCCAGGGCCGGCGCCCTGGGCGCGGGCCAGGTGCTGTGCCTCGAAAACGTCCGCTTCAACGCCGGCGAGAAGAAGGGCGACGACCCGGACTACAACGCCGCGCTCGCCGGCTTCGGCGACGTGTACTGCAACAACGCCTTCGGCACCTGCCACCGCACGCAGGCGTCGATGTACGCCGTGCCCCGGAAGATGAAAGACGACGGCAAGCCGGCCGTCGTGGGCTTTCTCGTCGAGAAGGAGATCAAATACCTCGCCGACACGCTGGCGGACCCGAAGCGGCCGTTCGTCGCGATCCTCGGCGGGGCGAAGGTCAGCGACAAGATCAACGTGATCGACAACCTGCTGGGGATTTGCGACCAGGTGCTGATCGGCGGGGCGATGGCGTACACGTTCAGCTTGGCCGAGGGCGGCAAGGTGGGCGGGTCGCTGGTCGAGCCGGACAAGGTGGACCTCGCCAAATCGCTGATCGAAAAGGGTGGGGACAAGCTCGTGCTGCCGGTCGACACGCACGCCGGCGACGGCTTCTCGGGCGACTGCGACAAGAAGGTCGTGAAGGCGGGCGAGATTCCGGACGGCTACGAGGGCCTGGACATCGGGCCCGAGACGGCGGCGCTCTACGCCGGGATCGTCCGCGACGCCGCGACGGTGGTGTGGAACGGGCCGATGGGCGTCTTCGAGATGCCGCCGTTCGACGCCGGGACCCGGGCCGTGGCCGAGGCGATCGCGGAGGTCGCTTCCGGGGGCGGGACGAGTATCATCGGCGGCGGCGACTCGGCCGCGGCGATCGAGCAGTTGGGCTTCGCCGACCGCGTCAGCCACGTGAGCACCGGCGGCGGCGCGTCGCTCGAAATGCTCGAAGGCAAGAGCTTCGCCAGCGTCGAACTGCTGGACGACAAATAAAGTTGCTGTTCCAACGGGCCCATGCACACGGGAGACACGCCATGACGGATCGACGCCTCGGCCGATGGAAACCGCTCGCCGCCGTCTGCCTGGCCCTGGGCTGGGTGGCACCCGCCCCGGCGCAAAACACGCCGCAGCAGGCCAAGTCCCTCGGGCCGCTCGCCGAGTTCCTGCTCTACGGCGAGGACCCCGACGGGCCGTGGATCGGCCAGACCGACGGCAACGGCTACCGCCTGCTCAACCCCGACGACGAGGGCGCGATCACCTACTTCTTCCTCCAGCCGCCCCCGGCCGACGACGGCAAACGCACCGTCGAGGTCACCGCGGTCGTGCTCCAGGGCGACGGCCTGGCCGGGCTGTTCTACGGCTACACCGAACAGCCCAAGCAGTACCACCTCGTCACCGTCGACGGCGGCGGGCAGGTCACCGTCTTCCACCGACCCCCGGAAGGCGGGCTCAACCGCGTCTTCGGCGCGAAGATCGAAAACCCCGACAACCCGGGCCAAGGCCCGGCCGGGCCGGTACCGATCACCCTCCGCCTCGTCGAGAAGGGCGCGACCGCCTCGGTCGTCGTCAACGACACCACCGTCGGCACGATCGACGGCCCGGGCGCAGGCTCCGGCGGCCTGGGCATCGCCGCCGCCGGGCGGATCGACACGCTGTTCCTGGACTTCAAGCTCGGGGCCGTGGGCGGCGAGTGAGGCCGGGCGGACAAGTCCGCCCGCGACCTGACACTTCCGGGGGTCACCGCGCCGGCTGGATCGGGTCCCAGCTGCCCGAGAGGTTCAGGTCGCGATTGGGGTTGTAGTTCAGGTCGTTGGTCAGCACGAACCGCCCGGCGCCGTCGGTGTAGACGTTCTCGTAGTGGTTCGGGATCTCGACCTGCGTGCCGTCGCCAACGTCGAACGGCGTGACCTCGCGGACGGCATCAACCTGCCGTTGGTGGCCGGCGTCGCGGATGGCCTCGCGGTTGGCGTGCCCGGTGGCGATGATGTCGCTGGTCTCCTGGCGGATCTGCTGCATCTTGGCGTTGTGCCTTTGCCAGTCGCGCTGCCGCTGCTCTTGGCCGCGGCGCTGGATGCGGGCCATCTCCGCGTAGTGGCGGTTCATCTCGGCCTGCCATTTCGGGTCGGGCCGCAGCGTCCGGAACACGGTCGCCATCTCGGGGTCGTTCATGTAGTCGCTGCCGACCGGGCCGCGCAGGCTGATCATGGTCGTGATGGCCCAGTTCCCGCCGTCGAGCTGCCCGTTGACGGACCGGATGTAGTACTGCCAGCCGACGAGCACCTGCTCCTCGAGCTCGACGCCCTTCTCGGCGTAGCGGAGCTTGACCACGGTCGCCTGGGTGTCGAAGGCGGTCTGCATGCCGAGCTGTGCGCCCGTCTGGTTCTGCTGCTGCGCGATCTGGTACATCGCCGCGGACTGCTGCCGGAGCTGCTTCGTCATCGTGGGCTCGGGCTCTTCGGAGACCAGCCGGAGGTGGGTCACGTCGGGGTCGGGCTGGGCGTTGGCCACTTCCATGAGCCACGTGCCGGGCGACTCGGGCAGCGGGTAGTAGAAATTGCCGCTGCGGGTGGGCGAGAAGTTCGGGGCCGGCTGCCGGGCGGAGAACTCGAAGGACATCGTGGGCAGGAACTGGACGGCCCGGCCGTCGGGGGCCGCGAGCTTCAGGTTCATGAAGACGGTGTTGGCGAAGTACTGGTTCCCGGGCCGGATCATCCCGCCCTCGATGGCCCAGTCCTCGGGCACGAGCATCGTGAAGGCGGGCTGATTGTGCATGCCCGGGTCCGTGACCGCGTGCTTCTTGAAGACCGTCGGGGTGCCGGCCGACGCCGCGGCGGGGGTGGTTTGGCGCTCGGCCGCAGCGGGGGCCAAACTGGAGCCGCGGTCAAAAGTCGGGAACGGCGCGTCGGGGTCGACCGCGGTGGACGGCGGACGCGATACTTCGGCCGGGGCGTTGGCCGCGGGGGCCGACGCGGCGGGGGCCGGCGACGGCGCTGCCCGCTCGACCATCGGCGTCTCGGACCAACTGTCGGCCCGGGCCGCTTCCGCGACCCCGCTGGTCTCGTGCGGCGGCGGCTCGGGCGACGCGGCAGCCGGCGGGGATGAGGGCACAGCCTCGGCCTCCGCGAGCATCTCGGACACCACCCGCTCGATCTCCTGCTCGCTCACCCCGGCCTCGACCATCGCCGCCACCCGCTCGGCCACCCGTGACCCGATCGCGTCGCCCGCCGCCGTCGGCGCGTCCGACTCGCCGCAGCCCCCCACCACCGCCGACACGCTCAACACCGCACCCCACCCCGCCGACCGCCCGAACTTTCTCCGCCGCATCGCTGACCCTTTCGTGGTTCCCATCGGACAACCGGCTGTCGGTCAAGATAACCCCGTCGGCCGGAGCCGCAAGACAAAACCGCCGCGAACTTCACCGCGCCGTGCATCCGAATCCACGGGCCTTGCCGTATCGTGTGGGGATGAATCACCGCCGCCCCGCCCGCCGCGTCCGATCTGTCCCGTGGTGGATCGCCGGCCTCGCCGCGACGCTGCTCTTGCCCGCCACGCCAGCCGCGGCCCAGGTCGGCAGCGCCCTGGTCGTCGTGCCCTGGCAGCCCGGCCGGGCGGTCGGGGCCACCAACTTCTTCCTCGGCCAGAGCACCGAAACCGACAACGCCGGCGAAGACCTCGACCTCAACCGCGCGGTGAGCTTCGGCCGGTTCCGCCTCGACACCGACGACCCCCGGGCCGTGAGCGTCGGCTGGCTCTACGACCAGCTCGACCTGCGGACCGACGACCCCGCGTTGCCCGAGCGGCTGGTCAGCACCGCCGTGGCCGGCGGCATGGGCCTGGGCGAAATCATCGACGGCTGGGACGTCGGCTTCTCCGCCGGCGGCGGCTTCGCCGGCGACACCCCCTTCACCGACGAGGACGCCTGGTTCGGCCTCGCCAGCGTCTACGCGACCCGCCGCCTCGACGAGCGACGCTTCCTCACCCTGCTGCTGGACTACGACGGCAGCCGCGCCTTCCTGCCCGACTGGGTCCTGCCCGGCTTCCAGTACACCGTCGTCGAGTCGCCGTCGCTGCGTTACACCGTCGGCCTGCCTTTCGCTAACGTCGTCTACACCCCCGACGACCGCTGGACGATCGACGTGACCTACTTCATCCCGCTCGGCGGCGAGGCCCAGGTCGATTACGCGATCGACGACCGCTGGACCGCCTTCGGCCGCTACTCCTCGACCCAGCGCGGCTACCACCTCGACGGCGACAACGAGAACCGCCGACTGTTTTTCCGCCAGGACCGCCTCGAGCTCGGCACCCGCTACGCGCCGGCCGACGGCTGGACCTGGACCTTCGCCGGCGGCTGGGCGTTCGCCCAGGAGTTCACCCGCGGCTTCGACACCCGCGACGACGACAACGTCCGCGACCTCGACGACGCCGCGTTCTTCCGCATCGGGCTCAACCTCTCGTTCTAGGCCACGCCGCTCAAGCGGCGTGGCCCCGAGACCGCGGCGTTACCATGCGCCGCATGCCCAAACCCGACCTCGCGCAGAAGCCCGACCGCCCGCTCGTGCTGCCCTCGATCCTCGCCGCCGACTTCACCCGGCTCGGTGACGACGTGGCCGACGTCCTGGACCGCGGGGCCGACGGCATCCACGTCGACGTCATGGACGGCCACTTCGTCCCGAACCTGTCCATGGGACCGCCCGTCATGAAGTCGCTGCGGCAACGCTTCCCCGACGTGTTCTTCGACGTCCACCTGATGGTCACCAACCCCGAACACTTCGTCGCCCCGTTCGCCGACGCCGGGGCCGACCACGTCACCTTCCACATCGAGGCGACCGCGGGCCGAAAGACCCACCACGAGTACGACCTGATCCGGCAGATCAAGGCCGCCGGCTGCACCGCCGGGGTCTGCTACAACCCCCCCACCACCGCCGCGTCCGTCGAGCACCTGCTCGACGAGGTCGACCTCGTGCTGGCGATGTCGGTCCACCCCGGCTTCGGCGGCCAGTCGTTCCTGCCCGAGGTGCTCACGAAAATCCGCAAACTCGCAAGCAAGATCAAGCGGGCCGCCGCGGCCAACGCCGACGAGTACACCGAGTCGGGCAAGTCCGCCGAGGCGGTGGCGACCACGCGGCTGGAGATCGACGGCGGCGTCAGCCCGGGCAACGCCGCCGCGGTGCTCGCCGCCGGGATCGACACCGTCGTCGCCGGCTCGGCCGTCTTCAACGCCCCCGACCGCGCCGCCGCGATCGCCGCGATCAAGGCCGCGGCCGAAGATTGACGATGATCCGTAGCCGGCTTAGCATCCGATGACTAAGAAAAACCCGCACCGAAGGCCCATGGTGTAACGGTAGCACGACTGGTTCTGGTCCAGTTAGTCGGGGTTCAAATCCCTGTGGGCCTGTTCGACCGACCCGCCTCATCTCACCAAACTTGTCAATGAGCGGGCACCCCACGCCCCCACCCTTCCGCTTCGCGGCCGCCGCGGCGGGGTGGTGAGGTCGCTGGTTCTCGTTTTGATTCACCACGGAGAACACGGAGGTAACGGAGCAAGGCCGGAAGCAAGGGTCTGAAAAACCAAATTTCAGCTTCTTTTCCGTGCCTCGGTTCTCCGTGACCTCCGTGTTCTCCGTGGTGAATCAAAACGAGTCGCAGCCGCCTCACAGGCGTGCGCCCCCGGCCGAGCCGCTGGTGTCTGGACCCACGGGGTTTCCGACAAGGTGGTACCCGTGGCATCGCCGCCGACACGCAAACACTCAGCCCGGCCGTCCGCCGCGGGCGGGCCCGGCCTTGTCGGGTCCCGGGGTCCCGCCGGCCAACGGGGGCCGACACCAGGGGCCGCAGCGCAACGTTTGTGCGCGGAAACCGCTCCCGTCACCCCCCGGAAAACGGCGCAGCTTCCGGGGGCGGCGGGGTTTGAAAAAAGTTACGGGTCTCGCGATTTTTGTCGCGGATCACGTTCGAACCGTGCGCACCCATCCGTCGCACCCGCCCCGGCCCCCGGAACTCGACCCGCCCGACCGCACCTCTTGGAGTGATCCGTAACTCGGTTTCCGGTGGCACGGGCGTCTCGCCCGTGGATGGTTCGCAGAACCATGGGCCTCGGTTCCCCGATTGCTGGCCTCCGCCAAACCACGGGCGAGACGCCCGTGCCACCGCCAGAAACGATCCGTGCGCCCTCGCCCGAAAGTCTGTAATCCCCACCCACGCTCGCCGCCCACCGCACCGCATCCGATCACCAGAGACCCTTGACAAAATGACTTACGAAAAGATGATGTGATGCATTGAGCGGACGCATTCCAGAACTATTTCTGTCTAATAACTGTTAGGTCGCAAGAAGTAGCCATGGCCCTTCCACCGCTCCGGCGATTCGCGCGTGTTGTCTGGTGGCCGACATTTCTCGGCATGTGCTTGGTGTGCATCGTCATTGTGGAGGCTGAACCCCGCCGACCCGTAGCCTAT
>JBCCRT010000013.1:0-38058 GCA_039201235.1 Planctomycetota bacterium | reverse complement strand
GGCATGGACTGCGTCGACACCGGCGAGCCCGTGGCCGTGCCCGTGGGCGAGGGCGTGCTGGGTCGGGTGTTCAACCTGCTCGGCGAGCCGATCGACGAGGCCGGGCCCGTCAACACCGGCAAGACCGCGCCCATCCACCGCGAGCCCCCGGAATTTACGGCCCTAAACCCGAAGACCGAGGTCTTGGAGACGGGCATCAAGGTCGTGGACCTCTTGTGCCCGTTCGTCCGCGGCGGCAAGATCGGCCTATTCGGCGGGGCCGGTGTGGGCAAGACCGTCATCATCCAGGAGATGATCGCCCGCGTGGCCCGCGAGTTCGGCGGCTACTCCGTGTTCTGCGGCGTCGGCGAGCGTACCCGCGAGGGCAACGACCTGTGGCGCGAGATGGCCGAGGCCCAGTTCACCGACGCCGAGGGCAACACCGGCCACGTCCTCGACAAGGTCGCCATGGTGTTCGGCCAGATGAACGAGCCGCCCGGCGCCCGGCTCCGCGTCGCCCTCTCCGGGCTCACCATGGCCGAGGAGTTCCGCGACGCCTCCGGCAAAGAGACCCTGATCTTCGTCGACAACGTCTTCCGCTTCACGCAGGCCGGCTCGGAGGTCTCCGCCCTGCTCGGCCGGATGCCGTCCGCGGTGGGGTACCAGCCCACCCTCTCGACCGAGATGGGCGAGCTGCAGGAACGCATCACCTCGACCGACAAGGGCGCGATCACCTCGGTGCAGGCGATCTACGTCCCGGCCGACGACCTGACCGACCCCGCGCCCGCCACCGCGTTCTCCCACCTCGACGCCTTCGTCGTCCTGGCCCGTGGCATCGCGGAAAAAGGCATCTTCCCCGCCGTCGACCCGCTCGCCTCGACCTCCACCATCCTCGACCCCGGCGTCCTCGGCGACGAGCACTACGCCGTCGCCCGCCAAGTGCAGTCCATCCTCCAACGCTACAAGTCGCTACAGGACATCATCGCCATCCTCGGCGTCGACGAGCTGTCGGAAGAAGACAAGCTCACCGTCAGCCGGGCCCGCAAGATCGAACGCTTCTTGAGTCAGCCGTTCTTCGTCGCCGAGGTCTTCACCGGCTTCCCCGGCATCTACACCCCGCTCAAGGACACGATCGACAGCTTCCGGCGCCTCTGCGACGGCGAGGGCGACGACATCCCCGAGTCGGCGTTCATGTACGTCGGCACCCTCGACGACGCGAAAGCCAAGGCCGAGAAGATGGCCGCCGCCGCGGGGGCCTGACCCGACAGATTTTCACCATCCCCCGAAGCCCACGGATTCAATCCGTGGGCTTCTTTGTGATGTCGGAACCACGCCACGACCACACCGCCGCCCCCTCGTCGGCGTGCCGCAGGATGTAACGCAGCACGTTGAGCTGGTGCGGCCGGTCACGCACCCGGACGATCTTGCCGCGCTTCGCCCAGACGTGCGGGGCCGAAATCAGCCCCTCGTGTTTGAGCCGCTTGGCGGACCACTGCTTCGCCTGCCCCATGAAGTGTCGGACCGGATCTTTGACCGCTGAAGTTGCCGGAAGCCCACGTTCGCCGAACGTGGGCTTCTTGCCACAGGGGAAGCGTCCCAAGACGTGTAGATGCGTCGCCGCGACGGCCACCGCCAGCAGCTCAACATCGCGCCGCAACAATGAGTCAACAACCTCCAGGCGCACCACCTGCCTAGCTGCGGTCGATAAGACCACGGCGTTTCCACTCATCTTCTCTCGCGCCACCGCGTGCCGGACCGAATAATCCTCCTCCGGCGGTGACTTGTAATCACCCTCGACGTGCTCACGGTGCCCCCGGGTGCGGAAGCCCCGTGGATCACCCGGCAGCCACGACCCGTAGGTGCCGGCCACGCAGTGGCACCAGCCCGGACGCAAACGAGGATGATCACCCATCCAAACACTCCTGCTCAAGAAGCCCACGTTCGCCGAACGTGGGCTTCCCGCCGCATCAATCCGCCACCACCGTGTAGAGCCGGTCCGCCGGCAGCTCGACCGTCCGGTCCCCGTCCGCCCGATGCAGCGTCACCGCCGCCGCGATCGGCCGGATCTGCCACGGCGGGGAACCGACCGCGGTGAGGCGGCGGGGGTGGCGTTCGTCGCTGGGGTTCGGGACGTCGGCCTCGCCGTGGAGCTTCGCCTCGCTCACGGCCTGGATCAGCAGGCGACGCGACGACGCGATCGGCTCGCCGTCGAGCGACGTGACCGCCACGTGGGCGTGTTCGTTGTCGCAAACGAACGTCACATCGCCGAGGCGGACCGGACCGGCGTCGCGCAGGAAGCCCGCGGCGGCCTGGGTGCGGGGCGTGTCGATCACCGCCACGCCGCGGCGGAAGTCCCAGCGGAAGCCGCCGCCCAGGCTGGTCAGCGTCCCCGCGTCGCGGTCGATCGCCCGGCTCAAGTTGACCACGCGGTCGCGGTCGCCGGGCGTGTCGTAGGACCGGGTGACCGGGCCGACGTAGGCGGTCAGCGGGTCGAACCGGGTCACGTCGCGGCGGGACACCGCGCCGGGTGGGATGTCGGCTCGGCGGAAGTCGTCGAGGGCGGCCTCGGTCGCGACGGCCGTGCCCTCGAGGTTGAACAGCTCGTCGGTGCGTAGCGCTTCGTGCACCGCGGCCGGCGCCGGCCCGAGGTCGCCGCGGCGGTAGGCGAGGGCAGTGGCGGGGAACGTGCCGGCGAGCATCGGCGTGGCGAGGGCGAACTTGGGTGTCGCGGCGTCGTACGCCCCGGGCGCGTTCCAGATGAACCACGCCGCGGCGTCCACGCCCTGGACCGACAAGGCGGCGGCGGTGAGCAGGGTCGCGTCGGCGTGCCGACGGTTCGGGCCGGTCCAGCCGAGCTCGGAGATCATCGACGGCCGGCCCACGACCTGCGGGACCCGCAGCGGCGGCTTGGTCGGGAAGCGCACGGCCGGGCGGTGGTTGAACGTCTGCCCGACGCGGACCGAGTAGCTCGCCGCCTCGCCGTCGTGCGGCGCGTTGAAGTAGCCGTGGTGGTCGATCACGTCGGCGGCGGCGTAGGTCCACCGCTCGACGGCGTCGAGGAGGCGGTTGTCGGCGGCGTGCCAGTTCGACGCGATCACCAGCCCGCGGAAGCCGAGTTCGTCGCGTAGGAACGCGTGGGTCTCGGCGTAGAAGTCGCGCTGCAGCCCGGCGAGAAATTCGACCTGCTCGGCGATGCGCTTGCGCTGGTCGGGCGACATGTCCTCGACCGCTTCGGAAGTCATGTGCCAGATGCCGAACACCCCGGCCGTGCCCGCGCTCGCGTCGTCGCGGTCGTGCTTGGCCCGCGGCCAGCGCCGCAGCGCGGCGGCCAGTGAGCCGTACTTTTCCGTCAGGTGTGCGCCGAACCGCCGCTCCAGGATCGCCCACTGCGCCGGCGGCACGGCGTCTTCGTTGAACGTCCAGAAGAACAGGCTGTCCTCGTTCACCAGCTCGACGAACCCCACGGCCGGGTCCTCGGCCAGCGTCAGCCCGGTGTGGGGGTTCGGCGCGGTGAGCACTTGCCGCAGGTAGTCGCGGTACCACGCTTGGAAGGTCGGGTTGAAGAAGATCGCCGCGAACGGCCGCCCCCCGGAATTTTTCTTCCCGTAACCGGACAGCCCGATCGTGCTCGCGTCGCCGACCCACAGCGGGAAGAACAGGCTCAGGTTGGTGTAGATGCCCTCGGCCTTGAGTGTGGCGACGAGGTGGTGCAGCCGTTCGAGCCGGAAGGCGTCGACGCTGTAGTCGCCGCCGTCGCGCCAGACGGGGCTGTGGTGCCGCACGAGGTTGACGCCCAGCGACGCGAGCCGGGCCGCGATCGCGTTGTGCAGGTCATCGGGCTGACCGGACTCCTGGCTCGAGACGTTGACGCCCCAGAAGCGGGCCGGTTCGCCGTCGCCGCGGACGAAGTCGTTGCCGTCGGCCGACAGCCGCAGCGGGCCGTGCTGGCCGGCGGCGTCTTCATTGAGGCCGCGCAGGTCCAGCGACGCGATCAGGTCGGGCTGCGGGTCGAGCACCACCCAGCCCGGCTCGGCGTCGGGCCCGGGGGCCTCGGGCTTGAGCTTGCCCCGTGGCACGAACGGCCCACGCGACAACACGAAGCAGTCGAACCCGCTGACGGTGTCCCGCCCCGGCTCGACCGCGAGTCGCAGGTCGAACGTCGTCGGCCCGGCGTCCAGCTCGACCTCACCCAGGTACGTCCAGCTCGCCTCCGCGTTCTTGGGCAGGCGGTGGCGGTCGGTCAGGGCGGCGTCCGGCGGGACGGTCCGCCAAGGCTCGTCAGCGAAGCGCCAGTGGAACCGGCCGTGCCGCCAGAACTGCCGGACCCAGAGGTGGTACCGCCCCGCCGCCGGTATCTGCAGGTCGTAACCCGCGGCCGGCGGCTCCGGCCCGGCCGGCCCGGTGCTGGTCAGCCAGTCGCCCCCGGACAACGCCGACCACGCCGCGGGGTCGTCCGGGTCGGGCGAGAACCACGACGACGCGGGGAAGGTCGAACGGCTCGGCGACTCGCCCTCCCACCACACGAACTCCGCCGACGCCGAGACCGCCAGTGCCGACAGGCCCCACGCCGCCAGCCGGAGCCGATGCGTCAACTCTCTGCCCTTCCGCCCCCGGAAGTCTCGTGCCGCGTCGCCCGCCGCTCGGCGTCGGCCCGCGGCCGCTTGCGCACCAACAGCCGGATCGGCACTTCGGCGAACGGCAGCTCGTCCCGCATCCGGTTCAACAGAAACCGCTGGTAGTTCGCGTCGAACAGCTCCGGGGCGTTGACGAACAACGCGACCGTCGGCGGGTCCGTGCTCAGCTGCGTGGCGTAGTACACCTTCGGGGCCTTGCCGCCCTTGCTCGCCGCGGGGCCACGCTCGGCGGTGACGAGTTCGATGAACTGGTTGAGCTTGGCCGTGCTCACCCGGTGCGTCGCCTGCTCGTGAAGGTTCAGCGCCATGGCCACCACCTCCCGCATGCCCTCTTCTTTTTTCGCGCTGACGAACACGATCGGGGCGAACGACAAACCCCGCAGCGTCCGGTCGAGGTACTCGGCGTACGACTCGCGGGTGTGCTCGGCCTCGGCGAGGTCCCACTTGTTCACCACGATCACCGTCGGGCGGTGGTGCTTGTTGATCTCGCCCACGAGCTGGTGATCGACCTGGCTCACCGGCACGGCCGCGTCGATCAGCAGCAAGCACACGTCCGCCCGCCGGACGCTGCGCAGCGAGCGGTGCTGGGCGTAGAACTCGATGTCGCCGTCGAGCGACTTGGTCTTGCGGACGCCGGCAGTGTCGATGCAGGTCACGACCCGCGGGCCGTCGGCGGTCTCCAATTCCATGCGGACGTCGACGCTGTCGCGTGTGGTGCCGGCCCGTTCGGAGACGATCACCCGCTCGCCGCCGGCCAAGGCGTTGACCAGTGTGGATTTGCCGGCGTTGCGCTTGCCGACCAGCGCCAAGCGCACCCCCGGATCGACCGTATCGCGTTGCCCGGCGGTTTCGGGCAGCCGGTCGCGGATCGCCTGCATCAAGCGGTTGAGCCGGTACTTCGTCTCGGCCGAGACCGCGACCGGTTCGCCGAAGCCCAGCGACATGAACTCGTAAACCGCCGACTCGAGGTTCTCGGCGTCGACCTTGTTGGCCACCAACAGGATCGGCTTGGCCTGCGCCCCGCCGCCGCGGAGCACCCGCGCGACGGTGCGGTCCAGCGGGACGACGCCCGCCTGCGCGTCCACCACGAACAACACCAGGTCCGCCTCGGCCAACCCCTCGGCGATCTGACGCTCGACCTCGGCGGTGAGGTTCTGGCTGTCCTCGATGCCATAGCCGCCGGTGTCGATCAGCTCGGCCGCACGATCCTCGGACGCCGGCTCTTCGGGCGAAGCGGGCAGCGAGACCGTGGTGCCGACGCGGTCGCGGGTCACGCCGGCGGTCGGGTCGACGATCGACACCCGCCGGCCCGCGAGGCGGTTGAGCAGGCTCGACTTGCCCACGTTGGGCCGGCCGACGATCACGATCTTGGGGAGAGCAGTCATGGTTCGATTCAGGCATGAACGCCAAAACGCCGAGGAAGACAACAAGACATTTTGACAGGATGAAAACAGGGATTGACGGGATTCGATCCGAAAGAAATGGGTTCGAATCCTGTCGATCCTGCAAATCCTGTCATCCTGTCACAACCGAGTCCTCCTTATGCTTGCGTCACGCATGGCGTCTTGGCGTTCAGGGCGTTGAATTTTCCGGGGGGCCGTGGCGTTGGTCCCAAAGGGTGACCGCCTCGGGCTGGCGGACATAGAGCGGCGTCAGGGACAGCGGGTCATCGTATCGGTCCTCGGCCGCGGCGGCCCGACCCAATTCGTAGACGACCCGGACGTCCGGCTCGGCGGGGGTCGCGCCGTCGATCGTGTCGGCGATCATCGGGAAACCCAACGTTTTGATTTCTTCTACGGCCCGCAAGCCCGGGGGCAGGCCGGGGCCGGCGGACCAGGCCGTGTTGCGTTTGACGTTGAGTGCGACGACGGCGTCGGGGTGTTGCTGACACAGCACGTCGAGCGTGGGCACGCCGACGAGTTTCACGCCGAGGCTGCGGGCCAGCACCTTCGCCGTGCTGACCGCGATACGCAGGCCGGTGAAGGAGCCGGGGCCGAGGCTGAGGTAGAGCTCGTCGAGGTCGCGGGGGGCGACGCCGTGGGTGCGGGTGAGCGTGTCGATCACGGCCATCAGGTCGAGGCTGGCCCGGGGTCGGTCGGGCAGGTGGGCGACGTCGACGATGCGGTCGCCACAACCCAGCGCGACCGCGCCGCGGCGGGAGGAAGTTTCGATAGCGAGTTGGTGGGGCTCGGTCACGCCGCGTTGGTGAGGGTGACTAAGGTTTCCAGCACGCGTTTCGCCGCGCCGTCGGCGACGGCGGCGGCGGCGAGCTCGAGGCCGTACTCCAGCGTGTCGACCGCGTCGGCGACGAGCAGGGCGGCGGCGGCGTTAAGGATCGTGATGTCGCGGGCCGGGCCCGGCTGATTGTCGAGCACCCGCATGACCAGTCGGGCGCTGTCGGCGGGGTCTTCGATGGTGACCGAGTCGGGCAGGGCGAAGGGCAGGCCCAGCGCGGCGGGGTCGACGGGGTAGGTCTGGACCATGCCGTGTCGCAGTTCGGTGGCCGTGGCGGGGCCGAAGGTCGTGAGCTCGCCGAGGCTGGCGCCGCCGGGCAGGACGGTGTGGACCAGCATCGCTCGCTCGGCGCCGAGGCGTTGGAGTGCCTCGGCCATCAGCCCGGCGACCTCGGGCGACGGCACGCCGATGAGCTGCCGCCGCGCCCCGGCCGGGTTGGTCAGCGGCCCGACGAGGTTGAAGATCGTGCGGAATCCCAGCGCCGCGCGGACCGGCCCGGCGAACCGCATCGCCGGGTGGTGGGTCATCGCGTAACAGAAGCACATGCCCGCCTCGTCGAGGCAGCGGGTCAGCGTCTCGGGTTTCGCGTCGAGGTTCACGCCCAGGGTCTCGAGCACGTTGGACGAGCCGCTGCGGGAGGTGACCGAGCGGTTGCCGTGCTTCGCGACCGCCACGCCGCGGGGCCGGCCCGCGGCGGCGGCGACCAGGGCGGCGGCGGTCGAGATGTTGAACACCGACGAGCCCGTGCCGCCGGCCCCGCAGGTGTCGACCGCCGTGAGCCCGGCCGGCACATCGACGGGCACCGCGACCCGGCGCATGGCCGTGGCTGCGCCGACCAGCTCGTCGGCGGTCGGCCCACGCTGCGCGATCAGGGTCAGCAGCGCCGCGGTCTGCGCCGGCTCGGCCTCGCCGGCCATCACGGCGCCGAACGCGGCGACCGCCTGGTCCACGTCCAGGGCCGCACCGGTGAGCAGTTGCGCGAGCAGGTCCTTCATCCGGCCAAGTGTAACGCCGCCCCCGGTCGTCACGCGGCCAGCCGCGGCCACGGCGACGCCTCGACCGGCGTTAGTTCCCGTCGCTCGACCCGGGCCCGCATGGCCGATTCGAAGGCGGCGTAGCCGCCCCGGCCGGCGGACTTGGCCTCGTACATCGCGGTGCCGGCGTCGCGGATCAGGTCCGCCGCGGTGGCGTGGCCCGCGTCGCCGCCGAACACGCCGGAACTCACCGTCGACCGAACCCGCCGGTCCAGGTCGTAGGGCTCGGCCAACGCGTCGAGCAAACGCTCGGCGACAATCTCGGCGTCGGCGGGCCGCTTCAGCGCGTTGAGCAAGGTGATGAACCCGGCGTTGCCGCGGTGGATGGCCACCATCGACGCGGCGGTGAGCGCGAGCACGGCCGCGGCGACCAGCGCAGTGACCGCGGTGTTGCCGCCGGGCTGGGCCGCGCGGCGGGGGGCGGAGCGTTTGCGTCGGCCGAGGGATAAGCGGAGAGACATGACGACGGGTTCTGTCTGAGGACACACGACCGCCGGCGAACCACAACGCCGGCGGGACCGCGTCGGTCAGGACCCCGTGACCGGGCGGAAGCGATGGGGAGAATCCCATGCCGTATTTTCCGGATTCAACGTTCGGCCGCCGTGCCGAAAAACTTGAGCCGATGTCGGGGGCCACGGCCCTGAAACCGGAAAATCGGGGGCGATCCTAGGCCACGCGGGTGAGAACCCAGATCAGCGCCGCCGCCAACGCCATGAACACCAGGATCTGTACCGTCAATCGGCCCGCCTGACGCGGCAACGCCCGCAGGTCGTCGAGCTTGATCGTCTTGTACGCCACCGACACCAGCACCACCAGCGGCACCAGCAGCCAGTACCACAGCGGGCTGTTGCCGATCGGCAGCGGGTCGAGGAACGGGCGGTAGGCGAGGAGGGGGAGCATTTTTGATTTTGGATTGAGGATTTTTGATTGAAAAACTCGCACTCGGGGCGACTGAGCGGGGCGGGCCCAATCAAAAATCCTCAATCAAAAATCAAAAATCACCGCTTCTCCCGGTACACCACGTCCAGGATCGCCAGCAGGTTCAGCAGCCCGGCGACACCGGTGAACAGCGTGCCCTGCTCGTGAGCCCGGGCGTAGGCGGGCTCGAACGGCGGGTCGTCGTCCGGGGCGAACGTGCCGCGGTGCTCGGCGACGAGGCGCTGGCGGTAGGCGTTGGCGGCGAACGACGGGGCGACGAGCATCTGCCCGAGGAACCAGGCGGGGTGGTCCCGGCGGTCGACGACCGACACGCCGCCGATCAGCAGCCCGCCGAGCCAGAGCGTCCCGATGGTCACGCCCAGCACGACCGCCCGCCGGGGCTGGCCCAGCAGGAAGTGCCCCAGCCCCGGCAGCAGCCAGGCCAGGAACGCCGCGGCGAGGTTCCACCGCGGGCGGGGCGACGTGGGGCGGACAACAGCAGCGGGTTCGGGTTCGTCCATGGGCGGGTGCCTCGCCGACCGGGCCGGCGGCAGCGGTCACGTCGGTCGTATGAATTGTGCCGGCCCGGGGATTGACAAAGCAACCCGCCGGGCTAGTTTAACCGCGGAAGCCCGACGGGCAACGCCGCGCGGACGGCGCCACGCCCCGCGGGAACCTCTACAAACACGGCGTTTTCGCGCCGGAGGACACACGCGATGGGCGAGCTCGACCGGCCGTGGGGCAGCAGCGAATCTTCCTGGCATTCCCGCTTCAACGACGAACCGGCCCCCCATACCCGGTTGGCCGACGACGAAGACGAACTGGAGGACGACGACGTTTTCGACGATGAAGACGACGAAGACGAACTACTCAACGACGACGACGAAGACGAAGACGACGACTACTTCGACGACGACGAGGACGACGACTTCCTCGACGACGACGAAGATGACGACGACGACTTCCTCGACGACGACGAATGAACCGCCGTGGCGACCCCCCGGCGGACCCACCCGCCGGGAGAACGCCCATGACCCGTCCCGCCTCCGACGACTACACCGGCCCCGACCGCCGACAAAACATCCTCGACACCCGCACTCCCCCCCCGGAAGCTTCCGCGGCGCGGTCGGGAGCCGCGGGTGAAGAGACGGGGTTGGAACGCCGCCGGGGCCCGGGTCGGCGGCGATCGGACTTCATGAAGTCCGCCGAAGAGGGCGAGATGACCCCCGAGCAGTTCCTGTTCATCAAAGCCATCGACGCCTACAAGCGCGTCAACCAACGCCCCTTCCCGACCTGGACCGAGGTCCTCGAGGTCATCCGCAAGCTCGGCTACCGCAAGACCGCCGACATGTCCCTCGACATCCCCGGGGCCGAGGACTGGACCGAGCCCGCCGACGCCCCGGCGTTCCCCGCGCCCGAACCCGAGGCCGAGGCCGAGGCGGCTTGACCGGAATCCGGAAGTAGGAAATCGGAAAGCGGAAGTGGCCGATCCGCCAATCCATGCGGACGGGCGATACGAGGGTTTGAACTTCCGACTTCCGGCTTCACCCTTCCGGAATCTCACTACACTCGCCCCGTGCCCCGCCCCCCCGCCGCCCCGCTGCCACACCAGATCGCCGTCCTCTGCTACCTCTTCGACGCCGAGGGCCGGGTGCTGCTGCTTCACCGCCGCAAGCCGCCCAACCGCGACCTCTACTCGCCCGTCGGTGGCAAGCTCGAACGCGACGCCGGCGAATCCCCCACCGCCTGCGCCGTCCGCGAGGTCCACGAAGAGACCGGCCTGACGATCACCGAAGCCGACCTGCACCTCACCGGGATCGTCTCCGAGACCGCCTACCAGGGCCAGACCCACTGGCTCATGTTCCTCTACGAACTCACCCGCCCCGTCGCCCTCGCCGACGACCGCCGCAGCTTCGACGAGGGCACCCTCGACTGGTACCGGCCCGAAGACGTCGCGCAACTCCCCCTGCCGCAGACCGACCGTGACGTGATCTGGCCGCAGTTCTGGGCCCACCGCGGCCGGTTCTTCGCCGCCCACATCGACTGCAACGCCGATCCGTTCACCTGGCGGCTCGAACAGAGCTTCTGAAGCACCCCGGCCTGCTCCGAAAGCCCGCGGCGGCGACGCGGCCGCGCGGTTCTCGCCGCCTGTTAAACTGTCTGCCGGTGATCTGACCGATACACCGACGTAACCGATTCCCACGACCAGGAACCGCCGACCATGACCCGCCGCACGTTCCGTATCACGCCCGCCGCCCTCGCCGTCGCCGGCCTGCTGCTCGCCCTCGGGCTCACCGGCTGCTCCAAGGACCGCCACGTCTACCGCTCCACCGCGGTCGCCCCCAAGGCCGTCTCGCTCGTCTCCAGCGAGACCGGCAACACCCTCAAGACCTGGAACGTTCCCGTCGGCCAACAGCTGGTCCTCGACTTCAGCCGCGGCGGACGCGGCGGCGAAGAGTGGTCCAGCCCCGACGTCCCGGCCGACCGCGTCAACTTCGCCTTCTACACCAACGAGTCCATCAACCGCTACGGCAACGAGATGAAGGGCGGACGACGCCTCGAAAGCGGCAGCGAACGCCTCACCGGCGAACACTTCATCATCAACGTCGACATCCTCGACCCCCAGGTCACCGCCTCGCCGTAAGCCGGCCCACCCGCGATGCCTCCGACACCGCCCCACCGCCGATTCATCATCGCCGCGGGACTGTCGCTCGGACTCATGTCTTTAACGGCCGGCGTCCGAGCACAGGATGCTCCGACAGGTCTTACCCCCGGACTGGCCCCCGGACTGGCTGTCGACCCCACCGCCACCGACCTCGGCCCGCTCGCCGCGCCGCTCCGCCGCGTTGACCCCGGCAACGCGGTCCACTCCTTCGAGGCCCGCCTCACCGTCGCCGACTTCCGCGCCGGCTGGTCGCCCTTCGACCCCGCCACCCCCCTCGCCACCGACCCCGCCACCGGGCTGACCTTCGGCCAATCCTTCGAGTACCGCGCCCCCGGCGTCCGCGCCCGCACCGGCCGACCCGACCTCGTCGACACCGCCCGCGGGCCCGCCCTCGGCGTGCCGGCCGACACCGTCTACCTCCTGACCCTGCCCCGGGCCGACGCCGCCCCGCCCGACGACCTCCGGCCGACCCACCCCAACTTCCGCGACCTGCGCTTCGCCTCCCGCCCCGAACCGGACGACGAGGAAACGCTTCCGATACCCACCCCCACCACCGGCATCTTCGTCGCCGACCTGCCGGCGTTCGCCGCCGACCCCCTCGACCTCATCGACCCGGACACGCTCACGGTCCCCGACCCCGAAGACTGACCCACGGGCGGACGAGTCCGCCCGCTACACCCCGTTCAGCGGCGCGTTGTCGATCAACCGCACCGCCGGCTCGCCCACCCGCCCCGCGACCAGGGCCACCGCCTCGCCCGGGACGATCGTGTCGACCTCGGCCAGCGTCCGCCGACGCCGGACCGCGGCGTAGTCCACCGCGACGCGGTGCGCGGTCATCGCCGACCGCATCATCGCCTCGACCGCCTCGGGGTCCGTCTCGCCGTCGCTCACGGCACGCAGCGCCTGCCGCAGCGCCTTGCTCAGCCCCAGCGCGTCCCGCCGGGCCGTGTCGTCCAGGTAGGCGTTGCGGCTGCTCATCGCCAGCTGGCCGTCCTCCCGCATCGTCGGCACCTCGATGATCTCAACGTCCAGCATCAGGTCCGCGACCATCGCACGTACCACGCAGAGCTGCTGGTAGTCCTTCTGCCCGAACGTCACCGCGTCGGGGCGAAACAAGTTGAGCAGCTTCAGCATCACCCGGCACACCCCCGCGAAGTGCCCGGGCCGCTGCGCCCCCTCCAGCGTGTCGGTCAGCGTCGGCACGTCGACCGACACCAGCGGCACCCCCGGCGGGTACACCGCCGCGTCTTGCGGCACGAAGACCAGGTCCGCCCCGGCCGTCTCGCACTTCGCCAAATCCACGTCGGTCGGCCGGGGATAGCGGCGGAAGTCCTCGCCGGGTCCGAACTGCGTCGGGTTAACGAAAATGCTGACCGCCACCGCGTCGCACACCTTCCGCGCCGCCCCGAAGTGTGCGAGGTGCCCGGCGTGCAGCGCCCCCATCGTCGGGATCAGCGCGACCCGACCACGCAGCTCCGCCCGCGCCGCCCGCAGCTCGTCAACCGTTTCGCAGACGTGCATCGGTTAAGTCCCGACCGTCGGGCGGACAAGTCCGCCCGCTACACACCGTAACTGCGGCGTGGTTACACCAGCAGCGCCGCGGGGTTCTCCAGCAGCCGCTTGAGCGTCGCGAGGTACTCCGCCCCGACCGCGCCGTCGATGGCGCGGTGGTCGCCCGACAGCGTGACGTTCATCTCGTGGCCGACGACGATCTCGCCGCCGCGGACGACGGGTTTCTCGATCGCGGCGCCCACGGCGACGATCGCGGCGTTGGGCGGGTTGATGATCGCGGTGAACTGGGTCACGCCGTACTGCGGCATGCCGAGGTTCGAGATCGTGATCGTCGAGTCGGACATCTCCTGAACGGTCAGGCCCTTCTCGCTGCGGGCGTTCTTGGCCAGCTGCTTCACGTCGCTGCTGATCTGCCGCAGGCCTTTGGCGTGGGTGTCGCGGACGGTCGCCACCAGCAGCCCCCCCCCTTTTTCCGGGGGCAGGGAGACGGCGACGCCGACGTGGACGCTGCCGTGCTGGACGATGCTGTCCCCGTTCCACGAGCTGTTCACGGCCGGGTGTTCGACACACGCCAGCGCCACCGCCCGGGTGACGAAGTCGTTGATGCTCAGCTTTATGCCTTGCGACTCGAGCTGGCCGTTGATGGTCTTGCGCAGGCCCATAAGCGGGTCCATGTTTACGGCCACGCTGACCTGGAAGTGCGGGACGGTGGTCTTGGACTCGACCAGCCGCTTGGCGATGGTCTTACGCATCCCGCTGACGGGGATGGTTTTCGCTTCGAGCGTGGACGGCATGGGCGGCGGCGCGGCCGCTTGCGGCTTAGCGGGCGTTGGTGCCTCGGCTTCCGGGGGCGGGGCCGCGGCCTTCTCGCCCCGCGCCGCGGCGAGGACGTCACGCTTGATGATCCGCCCGTCGGGCCCGGTGCCGGTGATCGTGGCGAGGTCGAGCTTGTGTTCTTCCGCCAGCTTACGGGCCAGCGGCGAGACGCGGATCTTTTTGTCCGAGGCGGGGGGGGCGGTCCCGGCGTCGGCGTTGACGGCTTCGGACGAACCGTCGGGCTTCTTCTCGCCGTTCATCACCCCGTCGTCGGGCCCGGCGGCGGCGGGCGGCGTCGCGGCGGCCGAGCCGGCGTTCTTCACCGCGTCCTCGACCGACTCGCCCTCCTCGGCTAGCAACAAAATCCGCTCACCCACCGGCACGGTCGCGCCCTCGGCCACGGGCACCTGCGCCACCGTCCCGTCGTCGAACGCCTGCAGCTCCATCGTGGCCTTGTCCGTCTCGACGTCGGCCAAGTGGTCGCCCGACGCGACGGCGTCGCCCTCCTTGACCCGCCACTTGATGAGCGTGCCCTCCTCCATCGTGTCGGACAAACGGGGCATCGTGATCTCGATCGGCATGGCGGGGCTCCGGCGGGGTGAAGCGAAAACCGCACCATGTCCGAATCGGCCAACCGTTCCGATCGTGGAACGATACCTTCCGGGGGCGAGCGTTGACGGGCGTCGCGGCGCGGCGGGGCATCGTATCGCGGGGCGGGGGAGCTGTCGCGTGAAGCAAGGACACACGAAAAACCCCCGGCCAAGGCGGCCGGGGGTTTCGGATTCGGTCGGGAGTGAAGGGGCTTAGGCGGTGGCCTTGCGGCGACGTCCGGCGAGCAGGCCCATCAGGGCGAGGCCGCCGGCGACGGCCGAGGGCGTGGGGGCCGCGGCCGCCGAGCCGCCGTTGCTCCCGGCGTCGGGCACGTAGACCGGGGTGCTGCCGCCGGTCGTGTCGCCGTTGTCGCCGCCGTCGTACGGGTCGTCGTCGATCTCGATGACGGTCACGGGCGGGGCCTTGTACGCATCGGCCTGGGCCTTGAGCTGCGCCTTCTTCCACGGGGGCATCTGGGTGCCGGCCGAGGCGGACGCGGCGACGAAGCACACACCAAGGGCCAAAGCGGTCACGGTCAGGGTCTTGAGGCGGGGGAAGTGGGTCATCGGAGTTCCTTGATAGAACGGTGGTCCGGGCCGCGAATCCGTGGTGGTCGTGGCGACCGGGATCATCATCCGAGTGCGGCGGCGGGCCGGCCGTGGCCCGCGGGATCGGCCCCGAACACCGGGGGATGCCGACTCACCGCAAGCAAGCCACAACCAGCGCGAGATGCAACCGACCGACCGAAATTTTGCGGGAATACCCCGGGGAACCGCTCAGGTGCGGTGAGCGGTGCGGGTTAGAGAAGCTGGGCAAAGCCGGACGCCACCGGTTTTGCGGGAAGCCCTAGCTTCCGCGACGACCGCCCCAGAGGTTGATGTTGATCTGGTGCGTCTCGCTTCGAGACTTGGCGGGCTTGGCCCGGCGGAGCGGCAGCCGACAGCGGCCGGTCGTCCGCCACCGGGCGAGGCTGGGGGCGGTGTTGAGGGCCGCCGCCGTGACCGCGGCCGTGCCGGCGCTGAACATCCACATCGGGTCCAGGCCGACCCGCAGCAGCAGCCAGAACAGCAGCCCCACCGCGATCACCGCCGCGGGGCCGAGGTAGATCGAGTCGTAGCCGGCGATCCGCCAACGGCCGCTGTGCCACCGCCCCCACCAGTTCAGGGCCGGCCGGCCGGCGTAGGCGTAGACGGCGAACCGTGCGACCGCCACGCCGACGGCCCACCACAACCACAACTCGGCGGCCCGAGCCGGGGACGCGCCGCGGAGGACGGCCGACAGCCCGTCCCGATCACCGCCAGCATCTGTAGCGGATGTACCCGCGGAAACCATAACCCCGGCAGCAGCAGGAGCGCCGCCGCCATCACCCGGCTGTCTCCCAGCAGGGTGGCCAGTTGCAACACCAGCAGCGTCGCCCCCGCGACGCCCGGGATCAGCCACCAGCCCAGCCCCTCCACCGCCCAGGCCAACAAGGTCAGCAGCCCCAAAGGAATCAGGTCCCGCCACGTCGGCCAGATCGGCCTCCGTGGCAGGGCTTCGCTGCCCGCGCCGGACCGCCA
This sequence comes from Planctomycetota bacterium, assembly GCA_039201235.1. Lineage (GTDB taxonomy): Bacteria > Planctomycetota > Phycisphaerae > Phycisphaerales > Phycisphaeraceae > Algisphaera. The sequence goes on along the minus strand of JBCCRT010000013.1, from coordinate 22,115 downwards.
CGGCGTCTGCCGCAGCCACCGGCCGTAGCGTGCCTCCAGCAGGGGTTTGGCTTCTTAGTACAGCGTCTCAAAAAACTTGCAGGCGGAGGCCAGTGTGGCAGATCGCACAGAATCGTTGCTTAGATCGGAACACCAATCTGATCGTTTGAATGGCTGAGGATTCCTCTACCTTCGCTGCTCAGATTACGCAGACAATGTTTCGTTCCACTCCAGCGTCTGCGGATCCGGAACCTGTTGATGCGTTCTATCCTAATCAGTTTCATCAGACAGCGATGCACCGGCGTACAGGCGAGGGAGCAGGCCTCTTTTGCGTAAGCCTAGCAAGCGTCTATATGTATGCCGTAGATCTTCCATTTCGTTGGGGTTAAGTTCTGCTTCTCGAACCAATTCGAGAAATTTTTCTGTATATGCCAGGCTGTCCAAGGGGACACCAATCCGCTGGTACGCTTCTACCAACGCCTGATCTTGCTGGCCCAGAGGTGGACTTTCCCAGTTAAATTCTTCGATCGTCATGACACGTCCATTTTAGGCGGTTCGCCGATCTGCCGTCCTGGCCGCACCATCAAGATCGTACATCAACATGCTAGAATTCAGAAGCATTTGATCTAAGTCGCGAAGTGCAGTGTCGGCTTCGGCGGCCGGGAGGATGAATTGAGTCAGGCTTAAATCCAGTAGCGTTTCAACCGAATCCTGCATCGTGGACCTTCGAAGGAAAACCCCTCTTTGACGCGCTGCCCGGTGGTTCCGTAGAACCAGTTCCGGGTTGTCAACCAATTCCAGACCAGGCCTGGCTTGAGGTCCGGAAGGTTGCAGTGTCTGCACCGGAATCTGCCGTCGGTCTAAAGCATAGATAACGACATTCGACCCATGACTACTCACGCGGTCAAATGCGAAAAAGGATGCGACCCATGGGGAACGGGTCCAGTCAAGATGCGGAGATGGCAGTCCGTGGTGACGCGCCAGTAACTCGAAAGCATCATCGAGCTTGACCGAGCCACCCAAGCCGAGATTCACCACCTCGCGACGAAACTCACTGAGCAGGTCTTTGATCTTACGTTCTCTATCTGAGTCTGATTTGAAAGACCTGTCGCGATCAATCGTCGGCTGCAGAGGGTTCTGATCGGAACATTCACCGCGAAACCACCAGCTGTTCCTGTCGTGGCGTGGCAGTCCCGCAAACACGAGTAGTCTTTCCCGAAACACCGCCCATGTTGGGACCGGGATCGTGTTCATCACGGTTTCAAGACTTGTACGTCGTCTGCCGCACCGCCTCGACGATCTTGCGGGCGTTGGGCAGCATCTCCTGCTCCAGCGACCGGTTGTACGGGGCCGGCACGTCGTCGTTGTGGACGCGGGCGACCGTGTTGTCCAGGTCGTCGAAGCAGTGCTCGTAGACCTGCGACGCGACCTCGCTGCCGACCGACGCGAACGGCCAGCTCTGATCGACCACGACGCAGTAGTTGGTCTTGCGGACCGACGCGGCGATCGTCTCGATGTCCAGCGGGCGGTAGGTGCGGACGTCGACGACCTCCAGGTCGATGCCGTCCTTCTCTAAAGCCTCGGCCGCTTCGAGGGCGAAATGCACGGGCCGGCCGGCGGCGACCACCGTGCAGTCGGCCCCTTCCTTGATCACGTTCGCCTGGCCCAGCGGGATGACGAACTCGTCATCGTTTTCCGGGGGGGCCCACTTGCCGCCGTGCAGATACTTCGAGAAGTCCTTGTCGCCGCGGGCGCCCATGCCGAGCATGCGCTCGGACTCGAGGTTGAAGAACGGGTCCTCGTCGCGGATGCCGGCCTTGAGCAGGCCCTTGGCGTCGCGGGGCGTGCTGGGCACCGCCAGCTTCAGCCCCGGCACGCTGGAGAACATGCTCTCGACCGACCACGAGTGGGTCGAGCCGAGCTGCCCGCCCGCGCCGTTGTTGCCGCGGAACACGATCGGACAGCCGAACTGCCCGCCGGACATGTACAGCATCTTCGGCGCGTTGTTGATGATCTGGTCCGCCGAGACCAGGCAGAACGACCACGACATGAACTCGATGATCGGCCGCAGCCCGTACATCGCCGCCCCGATCCCCAGGCCCGCGAAGCCCGTCTCGCTGATCGGCGTGTCCACGATCCGCCGCGGGCCGAACTCGGCGAGCATGCCCTCGCTGACCTTGTACGCCCCGTTGTACTCCGCGACTTCCTCGCCCATCAGGAAGATGCGGTCGTCGGTCCGCATCTCCTCCTGCATCGCTTCTCGGAGGGCTTCTCGGTACTGGATCTTGCGGCCGTTCGCCGTTGGGGTCGTCGCCATGGGTTCCGTCTCGTCAAAAAACACGGGCCGGTCGGGGACCCGTTATACCGATGCCGAAGCGCGGCAAGAGTCTAGCATCCGCCGGGCCGGAGACGGTAATCTGACGCGTGGCCCGCTGCCCCCCCACCGGAGACTGCTCGATGGCGAACGTGAAACTCTACGACGGCGACGGCGACGAACAGGCGACCAAGACGCAGGGAAAAGTCCGCGACTCGATGGGCGGCCTGCTGCCCGAGACCTATCAGGCGATGGGCCGCAGCGGCGCGTTCCTCGACGCGGTGCTGAAGCTGGACCAGGCGGCCGGGGCCAACCTCGACGAACCGACCCGTCAGCTCATCGCGGTGGCGGTCAGCGCCGCCAACGGCTGCGGCTACTGCCTGACCGCCCACCGCGCGATCGCGCTCAAGGCCGGCTGCACCGAAGAGCAGGTCACCGCCGCCGTCGAGATCGCGGCGATGATGTCGGCGTACAACACCTTCAACAAGGCGGCGGGCCTGACCGTTGACGTCACCCCCGAGGCCTTGGGGGTCGGGGCCTGACGCTCCCGCCTCACGCCGCGGCGGGCAGCGATTCGCCGGCGAAATTGAACTCGCCCGTCGGCTGCCCGTCGCACTCGACGACGCTCAGCCCGCGGTGCTCGTCGGCCGTCAGGTCCAGCGTCTGGCCCTCGGCGTCGCCGCCGTCCTCCTCGATCGTCTGCACCACCGGCCGGCACGGCTCGGCCGGCTGGTGATCGACACACACCGCCGGCCGCCCGTCGCTCAACCGCAGCGGACACCCCGGGGCGTAGGGCGGCACCACGTCCAGCAACGCCCGCAGCACCACCGGGTCGAACTTTGGCCGCATCGACTCGCTCAGCATCGCGCCTAGCACCGCCACCGTCGGCTGCTCCGGCAGGTTCGGTGGCCGCCGCAGCCGGTCGAACTGGTCCGCCGTCCCCACGATCCGCGCGAACACGTGGATACTCGGCCCCGCCTGCACCGCGAAGTCCTTGCCCGTGAAACCCGAGCCGTCGAACCGCTGGTGGTGGTGCAGCAGCACCGTCGCCGCCGACGGCTCGATCTGCCCCCGCACCGCCCGGAACCCCAGCGACGCGTGTTCCCGGTACGCCGGGTCCGACTCGTCGCCCGTCTCCTCGAACCGCTCCCGCACGTCCTCGTCCAGCCGGCCCATCCCGAAGTCGTGCAGCATCGCCCCGACCCCGAGGCTCACGATCTCCTTGGCCCGCGCCGGGTTCACGTGCTTCCGCTGCCGCACCATGTACGCCTCGAGCTTCATCCCCATCAGCACCGACAGGTACGTCACCGTCGAGGCGTGGCGCATCGAGTCGTTGTCCGACTCCGCCAGCTCGCCGATGAACACCGCCGTCTTGGGGTTGGTCACCACGTGGTCGACCATCGACCGCACCGACGTCGAGTACTTCTCGTAGTCGAGCTTCGCGACCGCCTCGCCCTGCGTCTGCTCGAACGTCTCGGCGATCGTCGTCGCCAACCCCTGCTGCACCCGCAGCGACTCCAGCGTTAGGTACTGCTCCACCGCCGCCAGACTCGGGTACGCCACCCACAGCGACCGCACACCCAGCTCCCGCGCCCGCTCGATCGACGCCTCGGTGAGCGCGTAACCCGACTTCAGCAACACCCGCGACAGCGCAGAGGGATTGTGCACCGGCAGCGCCAGCGTCATCCCCGGCCGGGCCTGCATCACGTCGACTCGAAGCACGGCGAAAACCTTTCGCCCCCACGCCCCCCCTCGGCTGGCCGACCGTCACCCAGACGGCACGACCCGCGAGGTTTATCGGCCGAAAAATACCCCCACTTCATCTCCACAGGTTGCCAAAGAGCGGGCACCCCACGCCCCCACCCCACCCGCTTCGCGGCCGCCGCGGCGGGGTGGTGGTCTTCCGATCCATTGAACCGCCAAGGACGCGGAGGTCGCCAAGGAAGGCACAAGCCAAACTTTCAACTGCCTTGCGGTCTTCCTTGGCGCACTTGGCGTCCTTGGCGGTTCAACGGATCGGAACGACCCGGGCGTGCGCCCCCGGCCGAGCCGCTGGTGTCTGGACCCGCGGGGTTCCCGACAAGGTGGTACCCGTGGCATCGCCGCCGACACGCGAACACTCGACCCGGCCCTCGGAAGCGGTCGCGGCCCCGGCCTTGCCTGTACCGGGGGTCCGCCGTCAACCGAGGCCCGATACTAAGGGACGCCGCGCACGATTTGTGCGCGAAACCCCCCGGAATCGGCCGCGACGAAACGGCACAGCTTCCGACGACACAAGCGTTTGAAAAATTTTGTGCGTTTTGTGAATCTTTGTGGCAAATCCACCCCGATCCGTGCGCACAAGAAGGCAGCACGGCTCGGGATGTTCGCCCTGCGGGTTAGGGTCAGCCGGCGAGGGCGACGGCCGGTTCGGGGCGGCGGGCCGGGGCGGCGGTGATGTTGAGCATGCGGTTCAACGCCAGCAGGGCCTGACGCTGGGCCTCGGGGTGGACCTTGATCTGGTTGACCACTTTGCCCTCTGCCAAGTGGTCGAGGACCCAGAGCAGGTGGGGGCGGTCGATGCGGTACATCGTGGTGCAGAGGCACTGGCAGGAACTCAGGATGCGGGCGTGGACGCCGCGCTCGGCGGCGGCGTTGCACAGGCGGTTGACGAGGTGCACCTCCGTCGCGATGGCCCAGCGGCTCCCAGGCTCCGCATGTTCGATGGCCCGGATGATGCCTTCGGTGCTGCCGGTGGCGTCGGCCTTCTGGCAGACCTCGTGGGCGCACTCGGGGTGGGCGATGACGGTGACGTCGGGCCACTCCTCGCGGACCTGATCGATGTGTTCGGGGCGGAAGAGTTTGTGGACCGAGCAGTGGCCCTTCCAGAGGATGAAGGTGCTGTCGCGGAGCTGGTCTTCGGTGCAGCCGCCGAGGCCGTCGGGGTCCTTGGGGTCCCAGAGGCACATGTCGGCGGCGGGGTCGAAGCCGGCGTCGGCGCCGGTGTTGCGGCCCAGGTGCTGGTCGGGCAGGAAGAGGATCTTGACTTGCTCGCCCGGTGCGAGGGTGGTGTCGCCGCCGGCGAGGGCCCAGTCGAAGATTTTGTCGCAGTTGCTGCTGGTGCAGACGACGCCGCCGTGCTGGCCGCAGAAGGCCTTGATGGCGGCGGTGGAGTTCATGTAGCAGACGGGGATGACGCGGGTGGGGCCGGTGGACTCGTCGGCCGCGGGCACGGGCTGGCCGAGGGTTTCGTGGATCGCTTCCCAGGCGTCGACGGTTTGGTCGTAGTCGGCCATGTCCGCCATGGAGCAGCCGGCGCCGAGGTCCGGGAGGATCACGGCGGTGTGATCCGGCGTGAGGATGTCGGCGGTCTCGGCCATGAAGTGGACGCCGCAGAACACGACGTACTTCGCGCCGACTTCGGTGACTTTTTCGGCGGCGAGCTGGCTGAGCTTGAAGCTGTCGCCGGTGAAGTCGGCGAAGGCGATGACCTCGTCGGCCTGGTAGTGGTGGCCGAGGATCACGAGGTCGCGGCCCAACTCCTCCCTTCGCTGCGCGATGGCCGCGTCGAGCGCGTCGTCGCGCAGCGTGAGGTAGCGGTCGGGGATGGTGGGTTGCCAGAGCTGCATGGCCGGGGGTTCGTTTTCAAGCGGACCAGAGCAGCATGGATTCTAGCTTAGTGCGGGTCGCGGGGCCGGGAAAACCGCGGTCCGGCGTCGCAGCCGCGGGCGTCGGGGCGGATTTATCGGTCGACCGGACGGTCATCCGCGGCGTTAATCCGGAGCGGGCGGTTCCCCGATACCCCATGCCGGGGGGCCGTTGGGCCCGGCTTCATGGTTCGCATGTTCTTGGCAATTTTGAGTGGCTTCGCCGGGCGGTCGCGCCGGATGGGGCCGCGTGGGGTGCTGGTGTTCGCGACGGCGGGGGCGGCGTCGACCGCGGTGCTGGGCTCGGGTGCCGGAGCGGTGACGGCGTACTGGCCGGTGTGGGCGGTGCTGCAGGTCGGGCTGGGCGTGGCGCTGAGCGCCGACGTCGGCCGACGGCTCGCGGCGTCGGAGCGACGGCGGGCGGAGACGCACCGGCAGAACCTGGAGTTCGAGACGCTGCACCTGCAGAGCGTCGAGCTCAGCCAGAGCCTGGACCGCGAGCGGTCGATGCTGCGTCAGGTGCTGTCGACCGTGCCGATGGGGGTGTACTGGAAGGACCGGGCGGGCGTGGTGCTGGGGTGCAACGACGCGATGGGTCGGCTGCTGGGGCTGCCGCGGGCGGCGGTGCTGATCGGCACGGGCGGCGACCGGCCGGCCCCCGGGGGCGTGACGCAGGACGAGGCCCAGCTCGCGTCCGAACACGCCGTGATGGCGGACGGCCGGCCCCGGCTCGACGCGGAGGAACAACTCACCCGGGCCGACGGCGGGGTCGTCGAGGTCTCCGCCGGCCGGGTGCCCCTGCGCGACGAGGCGGGGCGGGTCGTCGGCGTGCTGGGCGTCGTGGTCGATATCACCGAAGCCAAGCAGCTGGAGCGGCAGCTCGTCCACGCCCACCGCATGGAGTCGATCGGCCAGCTCTCGGCCGGCATCGCGCACGAGATCAACACCCCGGCCCAGTTCGTCTCCGAAAACGTCCGCTTCCTCGAAGAGGCGGTCGCCAAGATGCAGCGGGTACTCGACCGCCAGGGCCAACTGCTCGACGAAGACGGCTTCCCCCGCGGCTGGGAGGAGCGGGCCGAGGAGCTGTACCGGCTCAAGGAAGACCTGGACTTCGCGTTCATCACCGAAGAGGCGCCGCGGGCGGTCCGGGAATCGCTCGAGGGGCTGCAGCGGATCCGCGACATCGTCAACGCGATGCGGGAGTTTTCGCACCCGGGCGACGCGCACGCCCAGCCGTTCGACCTCAACCGCGTGGTGCGGACGTCGGCGACGGTGTGCCGCAACCGCTGGAAGTACGTCGCGACGGTGTCGTTCGCGCTGGACGATGCGCTGCCGCCGGTGGTGGGCCACGGCGGCGAGCTGGGCCAGGTGTTGGTCAACCTGATCAACAACGCGGCGGACGCGGTGGAGCTGCGTCACCCGTCGGAGGCCGGTTACGACCCGCGGGGGCGCATCGCACTGGCCACCCGGCTCCGCGGCGACACGGTCGAGGTCGAGGTCCGCGACAACGGCGGCGGCGTGCCGGAGAATATCCGCGGCCGGGTCTTCGACCCGTACTTCACGACCAAAGACGTCGGGCTGGGCACGGGCCAGGGGCTGGCGATCACGCACAACGTGGTGGTGAACAAGCACGGCGGGTCGGTCGAGATCGGCGACGCCGAGGGCGGCGGCGCGCGGTTCGTGCTGCGGCTGCCCCTGACGCCCGAACCCGCCGGGGCCAACGAAACACCGGCCCGGGCGGCGTAGCGAAGCAAGCGGTTGGAAGCCCCGCGGCGCGGTGCCGCCGAGGCGTGAGTGTTAAACGGGTCCATGGAGTTTTGTCTGATGCCGAAGGTCCTACTGGTCGACGACGAGGCGAACGTGCTCCGCGGCTTCCGCCGCACGCTGCACGGGCGGTACGACTGCGTCATGGCGCAGGGCGCCGCCGAGGCGATGGCCGAGCTCTGCCAGGAGCCCGACCTCGCCGTGATCGTCACCGACATGCGCATGCCCGGGATGGACGGCATCACGTTCATCACCCAGGCCCGCCGGCTCCGCCCCGACGCGGTCTACCTCATGCTCACCGGCAACGCCGACCTCGACACCGCCGCCGACGCGGTCAACCGCGGCCACGTCTTCCGCTTCCTCCGCAAGCCCTGCCCGCCGGAAGTGTTCCACCCCGCGCTCGACGCCGCGTTGAAGCAGCACGCCACCGCCACCGCCGAGCAGGTGCTGCTCCGCCGCACCCTCACCGGCTCGGTCGGCCTGCTCACCGAGATGCTCGGGCTCGCGCGGCCCGGGCTGGCCGAGCACCACGGCCGGGTCCGCCGCGCCGCCCGCCAGCTCGTCACCCAGCTCGAACTGCCCGACCCGTGGGCCCACGAGGTCGCCGCCCTGCTCAGCCAGATCGGACGCTTCAGCCTCCCCCCGGAATTGACCGAGGCGTCGGCCGAATCGCTCGAGGACCCCGACGACCGCGCCCTGCTGCGCTCCCACCCGCAGCGGGCCGCCCGCATGCTCCGCCACATCCCCCGCCTCGACCTGCCGGGCCGGATCGTCGCCCGCCAGCTCGACGCCACCGAGCCGCCGACCGACCCCGCCGACGCCGCCGGCCCGGACCTCGAGGCCTGGGGCGGCAGCGTCCTCCGCGTCGCGCTGGCGTTCGACGCCCTCTTCGACCGCTGCGGCTCCGAAGCGGCGACCCGGCGGGCCGTCCGCGACAAGCTCGCCGACCCCTGCCCCCGCACCTGCGCCGCGCTCGTCGAGATGCCCACCACCGAGTGCGAAAACAGCGACGCCCCGCTCCGCAGCCTCGGCATCGACCGCCTCCGCCCCGGCATGTTCACCGCCGCCGCCGTCCGCCTCTGCGACGGCCAACCCCTGCTCGGCCGCGGCCGCGAACTCACCGAACCCCTCATCGCCCAGCTCCAGACCCACGCCGACCGCGGCCTGCTCCACGACCCGATCGACGTCCTGGTCCCCGACGACACCGACCCCGAGCCCGACCACGAACTCGACGGCGACCTCCAGCCCCCCGCCGCCGCGGCGTGAGCGGAAGACGGCGCGACCATCCGCTTCGTCACCGAGCCTCCTCAGCGGCGGCGTGTTCAATCAAAAATCATCAATCCAAAATCAACAATCCCCCTCACCCCGTCCCCGACAGCTTCCGCACCGTCTGGTCAAACCCCTTGACCATCCCGGTCAAGAGCGTCCACACGATCACCCCGTACACCCCCGCCGCCACCAACGCCGCCACCCCCAGCGACACCCGGCCCGTCGCCGGCGCGAGCGCAAAGCCCTCCAGCCGGTCCCACGGATCGACCAGCAACGCCGCACACGTCGCCGGGCTTAGCCCGTTGATCACCGGACCCACCACCGTGATCCGACCCAGCTCCGACCAGCCGCACAACCCCAGCACCAACACCAACGAACCCACCACCCCCACCGTCGGCACCACCGCCCCCAACACCCCCTTGGCTTTCAAGCTCCACGCCATCCCCGCCGCCACGCACAACGCCACGAACGGCACCAGCATCATCGCCAGCCACAACCCCGCTTCCGGCAGCACCACCGCCGCCCCCGGCACGCTCACCCCGCCCGACGCGGTCGAGCTGTAAGCGGTAAACGTCGCCCCGCTCCAACCCCGCCAGCCGCCCACCAACGCGTACAGCCCCACCATCGACAGCGTCAGCACCGGCACCGCAATCAGCAGCGACAAATACCGCACCAGACCTCGCAGCTTGCCCCAGATGTACTGCCGCGGCGTCACCGGCGTCGTCAGCATGATGTCCAGCGTCCCGTCTTCCCGCTCCCGGCTCACGCACCCCGCACTCAGGTAAATCGCCACCAGCGTCACCACTGCCACCTCCAGCACCAGCAGCACCGTCAACAACCGGTGAAGCACCTCGTGCGGCGCCATCGTGCCCCCCCCGGAAGTGGGCCCGGCCGGTAACGCCGGCAAGCGTCCAGTGTGGTAAGCCCACAACATCAGCCCCGCCAACCCTAACCCCGCCGCCGCGAAGCCGTACCGCGCCAAAATCCCGCCGAAGACCTTGCCCCGCGTGTTCGCCTCCCGCCACGCGATCGGGTTGCCCGTTACCTCCCGCGGCGCGTGCGTCCGCTCCCCGCCGTCCAGCCGCAGCCACCGCCGCAGGTTCCGCGTCGCCGCGCTGCCCCCCTGACCCACCGCCCGCAAACCCACCGCGCACCCCAGCACGATCACGACGCTCACCCCCAGCGTCCACAGCACGAACGTCAGAAACGGCCGGCCCAAATAAAAACCAACGGCTCCCGGCAGCGCCGCGGTCACTTCCGGGGGCGGCGGCCGGTAGTCGCTCAGCAGCGTCGACTCCAGCACCAGCAGCGGGTGCAGCGGCGTCAGCCACGTCGTCGTCGGCTGGTTGTCCAGCACCCGCACCAGCCCCGCGTCCAACGCGTACACCCCCACCAGATACGCCGCCACCGCGATCACGAACGTGAACACCGCCTTCCGCCCCGCCGCCCGCAACACGCTCAGCAACACCGCCACGCTGCCCACCAGCACCGCCGTGCAACCCGCCACCGCGAACGCCACCAGCACCGACCCCACCCGCACCCCGCCGAACACCAGCACCACCGCGAACAACGGCAGCCCCGACAACAACAACGCCAACACGAAAAACAACCGCCCCGCCAACGACCCCAGCACGATCTGCAGATTCGACAACGGCGTCGTCAGCAAAATGTTGTACGTCTTGCCCGACTGCTCCGACGCGATCGCCCCGGCCATGAACAGCGGCGCCAGCAGACACACCCCCACCACCTGCCCGTACGCGATCAGCCGAAACACCTGCGACCCCGACCGCGCGAGTTCCCCCATGCTCGCCGACCCCCCGAGCCCGCTGCCCGTCAGCAACCCGAACACCACCAGCAGCACCAGCAACCCGAGGTACCCCATCCGGACCAACAGGTGCGGGGTCCGCCGCGACCCGCCCTCGACGATCCGCACCACCATCGGGTTCCCCGGCCCCAACCGCCACAACCACCGTCCGATCGCCTGCATAGGCAGTGATCTTAACCAACAACGCTCACAAAGATTCGTTTACAGTCAATAGAGATACCCGACGTAAATCCTGCTGTTCCGGAAATATTAATGTCCGAAGACCCCACTGCCCCTGCACCTCCACAGGCAACACCTCACCGCCAGCCCCCTTTATCCGTATCTGGCACATTCCATGTAACAAATGGAAACGTCAGCAAAGACAGTAAAGAAACCGTCGAGGACTTTTTTTACCATTACACCAAAAACATCGGCAGCATTATCCGGCAGTTCGCCTTAGCAGGTGTAGCATTTATCTGGTTGCTTCACACTAGCGGTCTAGATCCGGAGCCTAATCACCAGATCGACAATCAATATTCTCGGATCGGACCTGTAGTCATCGTTTTCGGATCGGGAAGCGTCCCCGAGGGCCACGGAAACACCAGACCCGATGACCCTTATAAAAAACCACTAGATAAACTGCTTTTGTGGTCGGGAGTTTTCATCTTGCTTTCGCTAATCCTCGAAGTAATCCGCTACGCGGTTGGTAGCCACTGTTTTAGCCGTAAATTCAAAGACAATCCGAACACGCCCGTAAGCAGCAGCCACGACTTCATCCAAGTTCTTTTCTATGGCCTGATCTCGAGTGTCGCGGCTGCTCTGATAGGGTTTATCTTACTTGCGATTTATCTAGGGCCGTTGTTGTTATGAACTCAGACATCTGTGTTATGTGTCTGAATTTCACATAAACAGTGACGTATCCTGCGGGTGGTTCATGCATGTAACTTTAGTCAAATAAGAGTCTTTCATCATGCAGCATGTCGCAGTTTGTACGACATGAAAAATACCGCCCCCAGTTGGCCATCAGGAGGCGGTATTAATAGGTAAAGGTCTGGTTACGGCCGGCTCACACCGCCGCTTTCGGGTTGCACACGCTCGTCGCCAGGTCGGCGAGCTTGCCGTCGAGCGCGCCGACCTCGTCCAGCGACTTCTGCAGGATCGCCGGCACGTTCTCCCGGCCCAGCGCCGCGGCCTGACACCGCGCCGAGCCGTATGCCGCGATCTTGTAGTGCGCGATCCGCTGGGCCGACATGATCAGCGCCGCGTCGATCGCGTCGACGTCGCCGGTGGCGCTCAGCATCTCTTCGCCCTCCTGGATCAGGCCCTTCATCGCCGGGCAGGTCTCCCGCTCGGGCTTGTCGCCGAACGCCTCGAAGACCTGTTCCAGCCGCAGCTTCTGCACCTCGGTCTGCTCGGCAAACTCTTCGAACAGCCGCTTCAGCTTCGCCGAGGTCGCCTTCTCCTTCATCTTCGGCAACGCCTGGCCCAGGCGGATCGCCGCGTCGTACGTGTCCTCCAGGTTGTGCTTGAACAAATCACGCAGGCTGTCGAACGTCTCGCTTCCAAAAAGTCCCATGGCGGGTCTCCTTCTTCTCGATAAACAACAACGGACGCGGCCGTCCCGCGTCACATAACAAAACGTAGAACCGCCGAAACCGCCGGTCATGACGGGCAGATGAAGGCCCCCGGAATAGAGGCCCGCCGGAACCACTTTCAGGCGTCGACCAGCTCCGCGACCCGCCGCACGACCCGGTCGGGCCGGACCCCCGCATCGGCCGGCAGCCCAACACCTTCCCAGTCGACCCACACCCCGGCCAGCCCCAGCTCCTGCGGCCGCCGCACCTCCCACGGCAAACTGTCGCCCACGCACCACACCGCCTTATCCGGCACCACGCCGCAGGCCGACAACGCCCGCGCGTACACCCGGTCGTCCGGCTTGCCGAAGCCCAGCTCCCCCTCGATCAGCACCGCCCGGAAGTAACGCGCCAGACCGAAGTGCTCCACCTTCTCCCGCTGGCCCGCCGCGTCGCCGTTGGTCAGCAGCGCCATCGGCACGCCGGCGTCGTAAAAGTGCCGCAGCGTCTCGAGCGCCCCCTCGAACGGCCGCATCGTGCCCACCCGGTGATCGCCGTAAAACCCCGCGAACCGCTCGGCTAGCCCCGCGTCGTCGATCCCCAGGTCCAGCAGCCCGTGGTGCGTCACCTCGACCCGCGACCGCCGCACGTCGAGCCGGCCCGCGGCGTTTCGGTCGGGATCGGACCAGTACCACACCCGCGCCCGGTCGAGCACCGTGTCGATCTCCGCCGCCGGCCGGCCGATCTCCGCCGCGAACGCCTCGGCCGTCCGCCGCCACACCCGCGTCGCGCTCCGCGTCGTGTCCAGGATCGTGTCGTCGAGGTCGAACAGGATCGCCCGCGGCGGGGTCTGCATCGGCTCACTCTACTCCAACTCCCCAGAAGCCCACGCTCGCCGAGCGTGGGCCACCCCGCCCCAAAATTCACGCCGCGCGACGCGGCGCCGCGTCCCCTTCGGCCGGCTCCTCCCCGATCGGCTCGGGGAACCGGAAGATCGACGGCTCGTCCTGCGCCAACGCCGCCGCCTCCACCGCCGCGCCCAACGACGCCCCCACCTCAACACCGCCCCGGCGACGCTCACGCCAACGCTTCACCAGCGACTCGGCCCCGAACATCAGCAGCAGCACCCCCACCAGCCCGCCCAGCACCCCGGCGTCCTCGAGCCTCGCGTGCTCGGCCCACCACCCCAGCCCCAGCCCCGGACGGCCCGGCTCCGGGTCCCACGGCCGCGGCCACGCCGCCGACCGCACCGCCTCACCCAGCCCCGCCGACGCCTCCCGCTGAAGCCGCGGCAGGTCCGATCCCGCCAGCGACAACGCCGCCGCCGACGCCAACGCGTCGTCCTGCCCCTGGGCGTGGACCACCGCCGACATCGCCGCCACCCGCGCCGGCGTCCCGATCGGCGGCAACGCCGCCATCACGCCGTGCCACACCCGCTGGGCCGACACCAGCGGCTGGGCCAGCGACAGACCCCGCAGCCCCAGCTCGAACCGCGGCGTCGCCGGCGTCCGCCCCGCCAAATCCCGCAACCACCCAACCGCGTCCGACGCCGGCGTGACCACCTCCGACGCCGCCGGCCCGGCCGCCACCGTCGACCCCGCGTCCCGGCTCAGCGTCACCGCCGACGCCTCGGCTCCCCCGGCTCCCGACGACCACACCCACGCCGAGCGGTCCGGCCCGGTCACCCCCGGCCCGTCTGCCGCCGCCCCCACGCCCGACGGCACCGAACCGCACCCCACCAACGCCACCGCCCACACCACCACCACCATCGCCGCCAGCATCCAGCACTTCGCTTCGCGTTCCTGGGTCATCATCGCAACGGTCTCCGTCGATCACGGGGGAGGAATCACCCCCCAACGCCCCGACGACACCGCCGCGGGCACGCCACCCATCGGACCCGTCGCCCCCGCCGGACCAACCCCCGCAAACCTCCCACTTATCGGAAGCACCGCGCGAACCGCGCCCCCCGGAACGCCCCCAAAAGCCCCGCGGTAAGCAGCTCCGCGGGGTTACCCCCCCGTCACCAGCCGCCGCGCGTGGCACAACGCGATCGCGATCGCGTCCGCTACGTCCGGCGGGCTCGGCACCTCCGCCAGCCCGCACTGCGCCTGTACCGCCAACTGCACCTGCTCCTTGCTCGCGTGCCCGTGCCCCGTCAGCGACTTCTTCACCTCCGTCGCCGCCAGGTGCGCCACCGGCAGCCCCGCCCCCGCCGCCCGCAACAAAATCACCCCCCGCGCGTGACCCATCAAAATCGCCGTCCGCGGGTGGGCGTAGTGCGCGTACAGCTTCTCCACCGCCGCCCGGTCCGGCGACAGCCGACCGATGAGCGATCCCAGTTCCTCGCTCAACTCCGCCAGCCGCTCCTCCATCGGCCGCTTGCCGTCCAGCCGGATCACCCCCCCCTCCACCAGCGTCGGCTCCACCGCCCCGTCCGCCAGGTCCACCACGCCGTAGCCCGTCAGCCGCAGCCCCGGATCGATCCCCAGCACCCGGGTGAAGCCCTGTCCCATGCGTGATAATCTACCGCTTCACCAGCGATCTACTTCAACCCCGATAGCCGCGACGCGACGCGTCGCTGACCGTCTCACAAGCACCCAGCCACGGAGGGCTCGCGCTTGCCGCGCCGCCGCAACCACCAAGACGACGACTCGCTCTTCGACCCCGCCGCCGCCAGAAACGGGTCCGCGTCCGACGCAGACGACCTCCCGGGGGTCTCGCGGATCGGGCTCCACGAGGCCGCCCAGACCCGCTACCTCAACTACTCCCTCTCGGTCATCACCAGCCGCGCGCTGCCCGACGTCCGCGACGGGCTCAAGCCCGTCCAGCGCCGCATCCTCTACACCATGGGCCAGCAGCGGCTCACCGCCGACGCCAAGCCCCGCAAGTGCGCCAAGGTCTGCGGCGACGTGATGGGCAACTACCACCCCCACGGCGACGGCGCGATCTACGACGCCCTCGTCCGCCTCGCCCAGCCCTGGGTCCTCCGCCTCCCCCTCGTCGAGGGCGTCGGCAACTTCGGCTCCCTCGACGGCGACCCCGCCGCCGCCTACCGCTACACCGAGTGCCGACTCGCCCCGCCCGCCGACGCACTGCTCGACGACATTACCCGCGACACCGTCCCCTTCCGCGCCAGCTACGACGGCACCAAACGCGAGCCCGTCGTCCTGCCCGCCAAGCTCCCCAACCTCCTGGTCAACGGCTCCTCCGGCATCGCCGTGGGCATGGCCACCCACATCCCCCCGCACAACCTCACCGAGGTTGTCAACGCCTGCCTCAAGCTCCTGGCCGACCCCGAGATCAAGGACTACCAGCTCGTCGCCAACGACGCCGTCCGCGGACCCGACTTCCCCACGGGCGGCCAGATCATCAACTCCCGCGATGAGCTCCGCCAAATCTATCAAACCGGCACCGGCCCGATTCGGCTCCGCGGCACCACCGAGCCCGACCCCAAGGCCGCGACGCGCTCCACCAAGGTCCTCCGCGTCACCGCCATCCCCTACGGCGTCAACAAGGCCAACCTCGTCGAGCAGATCGCCGCCGTCGTCCTCGACCGCCGACTCCCGATGCTCCAGGACGTCCGCGACCTCTCGACCGAGGACCTGCGCATCGACCTCGTGCTCCAGAAAGACGCCGACGAGGCCAAGGTCCTCGCCTACCTCTACAAACACACCGCCCTGCAGTCGAACTTCAACGTCAACCTCACCGCCCTGGTCCCCACCGAGAACCCCGAGGTCGGCGCCCCGGCCAAGCTCGGCCTCCGCGAGATCCTCTGGCACTTCCTCCGCTTCCGCCTCGACGTCGTGACCCGCCGGCTCGAAAACGAGTTGGTCGGCCTGGAAAAACGCATCCACCTGCTCGACGGCTTCGCGCTGATCTTCGACGCGCTCGACGAGATCATCCGCATCATCCGCGCCTCCGACGGCAAAGCGGACGCCGCCAAGAAGATCATGAAACGCTTCCCGCCCGACGCCAAAGGCCAAGGCGGGCTCGACGAAGACCAGACCGACGCGATCCTCGAACTCAAGCTCTACCGCCTCGCCCGCCTCGAGATCAACCTCGTCCGCGACGAACTCAAGGAGAAGCAGAAGCGCGCCCGCGCAATCCGCAGGCTCCTGAAAGAAGACGACGCCGACACCACCAACTCCGGCCGGTGGGGCATCGTCCGCGAAGAACTCGAACAGGTCGTCGCCGACCACGGCAAAGCACCGGAAGGTAAACGCCGCACCGCGATCGAAGCCGTCGGCGAAGAAGTCGAGTATGCGGCCGAGGATTTTATCGTCGCGGAAGATTGCCACGTCCTTGTGACCGCCGACGGCTGGGTTAAGCGCCAGAAGCAAATCCCCGAGCCCGCCAAGTCCCGCATCCGCGAGGGCGACCGCGTCCTGGCCTGCGTGGCCGGCTCGACCCGCGCGACCCTCGGCTTCTTCACCTCGGCCGGGACGTGCTACACCGCCCGCTTCATCGACGTCCCCGCCTCGACCGGCCACGGCGAACCCATCCAGAAGCTCTTCAAACTCAAAGACGGCGAGACCGTCGTCGGCGTCCTCTCCTTCGACCCCCGGAACTTTCAACACGGCGGCGACGAGTTGATCGAGAACCCCAAAAAACCCGACGACTGCCCCTGGACCCACGGCCTCGCCGCGACGTCCGACGGCTACGCCTTACGCTTCGGCCTCGCCGGATTCGTCGAGCCCTCGACCCGCTCGGGTCGCCGTTTCGCCCGTCCCGCTAAGGGAAAACACGTCGTCGGCTTCGCCGCAATCCACGGCGACGAGACCGTCCTCGCCGCCTCGGCCCACTGCCGGGCCATGGTCTGTCCCGCCGGCGACGTCAACTACCTTTCCGGCCCCGGCAAGGGCGTGCAGCTCATCAAGCTCGGCCCGCTCGACAATTTGCTCGGCTTCAAAGCCAGCACGGGCGACCGCGACCTGCTGACCGTCGAAACCAACCGCGGCGCGACCAAAACCATCAGCACCGCCAAGTACCGCACCACCTCCCGCGGCGGCAAGGGCAACGAGGTTCAGAAGAACGGCAAGCTCGCCCGCATCGTCCCCGAAGACGTCCCCGCCCCGCCGGTTTTTGAATGACTTACACCGCGGACCAACTCGATGTTTTACGCGGTCTCGAAGCCGTGCGTAAACGGCCCGGCATGTACATCGGCGGGGTCAGCGCGGCCGGGCTGCACCACCTGGCCTGGGAAGTCCTCGACAATGCGGTCGATGAGGCGATGAACGGCCACGCCTCGGAGATCACACTGACCCTGCACAAGGGCGGCGATACCGTCAGCGTCGCCGACAACGGCCGGGGCATCCCGGTCGACAAGAACAAGAAGACGGGGATGACCGGCTTGGAGCTCGTGCTCACCGAGCTGCACGCCGGGGGCAAGTTCCAGAACGACGGGCAGGGCAACTACAAGACTTCCGGGGGACTGCACGGTGTCGGGGCGTCGGTCGTCAACGCCCTGTCGAAGTCGCTCACGGCCGTGGTCCGCCGCGGCGGCGGCGAGTACAAGATGTCCTTCGCCCGCGGCAAGCCGACGTCGAAACTCCTGAAAAAGAAGGGCGCATCGCGCGGCACCGGCACCACGATTACCTTCACCGCCGACCCGACGATCTTCCCCAAGACCGCGTTCAACCCCGACACGCTGCGGGCCCGGCTCGAAACGGTCAGCTTCCTGCACCGCGGGGTGAAGGTCCACTTCGTTGATGAGGTCAACAACAAGCGCGAAACCTTCCAGCACCACGAAGGCGTCAGCGATTACCTCAAGCAGGTGCTGGCCGAGCGCGGCGCGAAGCCGATCCACGAGCCGGTCTTTGCTCTCGATAAAAACAACGGGGAACGGATCGAGCTCGCCCTGCAATGGACCGAATCGACCGACGAGCACGTCCGCAGCTACGTCAACGGCATCACGACCGCCGGCGGCGGATCGCACGAGAACGGGCTGCGGGCGGGGCTGACCAAGGCGGTCCGCAACTACTTCGAGACGCACAAGCTCACGCCGCGGGGGGTGAAGATCACGCACGAGGACATCCGCGAGGGGCTGGTGGTGATCCTGTCGGTGTTCATCGCCGACCCGCAGTTCCAGGGGCAGACCAAGGACCGGCTGAACAACCCGGAGGTGCAGTCGGTGGTGGACGGGGCGGTCCGGCCGGCCCTGGAGCAATGGCTCAACGGCAACGCGTCGGTGGCGGAGCAGGTCGTGGCGCGGATTGTCGCGGCCAGCCGGGCGCGGGCGGCGAGCCGGGCGGCCTCGGCGTCGGTTTCGCGCAAGAGCGCGACCAACAAACTCACCCTGCCGGGCAAGCTCAGCGACTGTTCTTCCGGGGGAAGGGGCGACAGCGAGCTGTTCATCGTCGAGGGCGACTCGGCGGGGGGCAGCGCGAAGCAGGGCCGGGACCGCGCGACGCAGGCGATCCTGCCGCTGCGCGGGAAGGTGCTGAACACCGAGAGCGTGAACCTCAAGAAGCTGCTGGACAACAAGGAGCTGTCGGACCTGGTCACCGCCCTGGGCTGCGGCATCGGGGGCGCCTTCGACGCGTCGAAGCTGCGATACCAACGGATCATCCTGCTCGCCGACGCCGACAGCGACGGGCATCACATTACGACGCTGCTGCTAACGTTCTTTTTCCGGCACCTGCGGCCGCTGATCGACGATGGCCGGGTGTTCCTCGCCACGCCGCCGCTGTTCCGGATCGACACGGTCAAGGACAAGGTCTACGTCGAGGACGAGGACGCCCGCGACGCGTTCTTAGCGCGGCACAAGGGCAAAGCCGAGGTCCAGCGTTTCAAGGGCCTGGGCGAGATGAACCCGAAGGACCTGTGGGAGACAACGCTGAACCCCGCGACGCGTCGGCTGCTGCGGGTCGAGGTCGACGATGCGCTGCGGACCGACCGGGTGATGAGCGAGCTGATGGGCAAGGACGCGTCGGCCCGCTTCCGGTTCATCATGGACCGGGCGGAGGAGGCGGAAGAAGTGGACGTATAATCCGGCATGGCGGAAGCCGGTAACTACGAGTCAAGGCTGATTCGAGACGGGGGTTTTGCGATGGCGGAGACCGGGCGGTTTTTCGAAGAGGACAGCAAGGTGCACCGGACGCTTCGGCGGGTGACCGCAAAGCTGGACGGCCTGGACATCCCGTACGCCCTCGCCGGCGGGATGGCGTTGAACCTGCACGGGTATTCACGCACCACCGACGATGTCGATCTGCTGGTCACCGGGGAGTCGCTGCAGAAAGTCCACGAAGCCTTGGACGGCCTGGGATACGTTCCGCCGTTCACGGGCAGCAAACACCTGCGTGACACGACGGATGGGGTGAAGATCGAGTTCCTGACCACCGGCGGCTTTCCGGGCGACGGTAAACCGAAGCCGGTGTCGTTTCCCGACCCACGGGACGCGGCGGTCGAGATCGCGGGGCTGCGGGTTTTGGCATTGCCGCGTCTGATCGAGTTGAAACTGGCGTCGGGGATGAGTAACGCGGGGCGGCTGCGTGACCTGGCGGACGTGCAGGAGCTAGCGCGGGTGTTGAAGCTCAGACCGGGGTTCGCGGAAGAGCTCGATGCGTCGGTGCGGGAGAAGTTCCGCGAGTTGGTGATGGGGCTGGAGGAAGACTGGGCGGACGGTTGAAGGGGGTCGTGGGCGGGCAAGCCCGCCCGCTACGCGCTGAGACCGGGGGGGAGTTCCGGGGGCGTCAGCTCGCGACGACGGTGCTGACGGAGAAGATCGGCAGGAGCAGGGCGATGGCGACGAAGCCGACGATGCCGCCCATGAGGCCGACCATCAGGGGTTCGATGAGATTGGTCGTGGTCTTGATCTGCTCGTCGAACTCTTCTTCGGTGAAGTGGGCGATCTTTTCCATGGTGGGCCCGAGGCGGCCGGATTTTTCGCCGGCGAAGATCATCTGGGCGACGGAGCGGGGGATCAGGGGCGAGGCGAAGAGGGCGTCGGAGAGCTGCGCCCCCTGGCGGAGGCGGTCGTCGACGTCGGCCCAAAGGTCCTCGTAGAGGCGGTTGCGGGTGACGGCCCGGACGATCTCGACCATGTCGAGCACGGGCACGCCGGCGGCGATCATGGTGCCCATGGTGCGGGTGGCGCGGGTGACATACATGCTGGAGAACAGCGGGCCGAAGACGGGGGACGCGAGTTTGGCGCGGTCGATGAGGCGGGCGCCAGCGTGGGTCCGCCGCCCGAAGGCGAACGCGAGGGCCGCGGCGACGGCGGCGCCGACCCAGGCGTACCAGTGGTTCATGAGCGAGTCGCTGAGCAGCATCAGCGCCCGGGTCGGCAGGGGCAGGGCCGCGCCTTTTGACGCGAAGATGCCGGCGAAGCGGGGCAGGACCCAGACCAGCAGGCCGACGGTCACGCCGAGCACCATGCAGAGCATCACGGTCGGGTAGGTCAGCGCGCCCTTGATTTTTTTGTAAGTCTGGAACTCCTTGCCGAGGTAGCGGCTGACGCGTTCGAGCATGGGGCCCATCGTGCCGGAGACCTCCGACGCGCGGACGAGGCTGATCATGATGGGCGGGAAGGCGCGGGGGTACTTTTTCAGGGCGGTGGAGAGCTCGCCGCCGGCCTCGACGTGGTCGGCGACGTCCCGGACGACGGCGCGGAACGCCTCGTCGTCGCACTGCTCGGCGATACAGGCCAGCGCCTCGCTGATGGGCACGCCGGTGTCGACCATGACGGCGAGCTGGTGGGCGAAGGCGATGATGGTGGGGCGTGGCACGCGGCGGCGGGCGGCGGGGGCGGAGGCGGTTTTCTTGCCGGCGGCGTCGCGGCCGGCGCGGGCGGGGTCGAGGGCGACGATGAAGTGGCCCATCGCGCGGAGCTTCTGCCCGGCGTCGCCGACGCTGGGCGCGGCGAGGACGCCGGTGCTCAATTCGCCGGCGGCGTTGCGGACCTTGTAGACGAAGTCGGGCATGGGTGGGGGCTTAGGGGCCTGGGGGCTTGGGTGTCCCGCGCGGAATCTTTTTATGCCGCGGTGGCCTTGAATAGTTCGTCGAGGCTGGTGAGCCCGGCGCGGACTTTTTCCAGGCCGTCGCGGCGGAGGGTGAGGTAGCCGTCGCCGGCCTCGACGTGGCGGCGGAGCTCCTGGAGTCCGGCCCCGCGGCTGATGAGGTCGAGGCACTCATCGTCGGGGAGCATCAGCTCGTAGATGCCCAGCCGGCCGGCGTACCCGGTGTCGCGGCACTTCGCGCAGCCCGTGCCGCGGTAGATCACGTCCGGCGGGGTTTCGCCGGCGGGGGTGAGGCGTTCGAGGGTGCGCTGGGTGCTCTCGGTGATCTCGGCCTCTTCCTTGCAGTGCTTGCAGACCTTGCGGACCAGCCGCTGGGCGAGGACGCCGCGGAGCGAGGCGGCGACGAGGTACGGCTCGACGCCGACGTTGTAGAGCCGGGTGATCGCGGAGGGCGCGTCGTTGGTGTGCAGGGTCGAGAGCACGAGGTGGCCGGTGAGGGCGGCCTGGGTGGCGATGCGGGCGGTCTCCTGGTCGCGGATCTCGCCGAGCATGATCACGTCGGGGTCCTGCCGCAGCAGCGACCGCAAGGCGGAGGCGAAGCTGAAGCCGGCCTTGTCGTTGGTCTGGAACTGGTTGACACCCGGCAGGTTGTACTCGACGGGGTCTTCGACGGTGCAGATATTGATCGCCTCGTCGTTGATCTCGTTGAGCGCGGCGTAGAGCGAGGTCGACTTGCCCGAGCCGGTGGGCCCGGTGACGAGGAACACGCCGTTGGGCTGGTGGATGGTCTCGCGGAACCGGCGGAGCATGTCGTAGCCGAAGCCGAGC
>JBCCRT010000012.1:0-40093 GCA_039201235.1 Planctomycetota bacterium | reverse complement strand
GTCTGCGGCTACGGCGACGTCGGCAAGGGCTGCTGCCAGAGCCTCCGCGGCCAGGGCGCCCGCGTCATCGTCACCGAGATCGACCCGATCTGCGCCCTGCAGGCCGCCATGGAGGGCTACGAGGTCACGACCCTCGACGACGCGATCGCCGAGGCCGACCTGTTCATCACCACGACGGGCAACTTCAACATCATCACCGTCGACCATATGCAGCGGATGAAGGACAAAGCGATCGTCGGCAACATCGGGCACTTCGACAACGAGGTGGAGATGGCCGCGCTCGAGAAGGTCGCCACCCGCACCAACATCAAGCCGCAGTATGACGAGTTCACGTTCGAGGACGGCCACAGCGTGCTGATCCTCGCCGAGGGCCGGCTGCTGAACCTCGGCTGCGCGACCGGCCACCCGTCGTTCGTCATGTCCGCCTCATTCACCAACCAGACGATCGCGCAGATCGACCTGGCCCTGAACATGGACGGCAAGCCCACGCTCTCCGGCGAGGTCTACGAGCCCGGCAAGGTCTACGTCCTGCCGAAGATCCTCGACGAGAAAGTCGCTCGGCTTCACCTCGACAAGCTCGGCGTGAAGCTCACCGAACTGTCGCAGGAGCAGGCGGACTACATCGGCGTGCCGGTCGAGGGGCCGTACAAGCCTTCGCACTACCGCTACTGATTCGGTCTGATTCACGAAAAATCCAAAGCCCGGCGGCGGCCGCCGCCGGGCTTTATTTTTCGTGACCGGATCGGGCCCCAAAAACAAGCCGGCGGGCGGGGGTCAAGTCCCGCACCGCCGGCCTTCCGGGGCTGGTGATGCAGCGTCGGGCCGCCCCCCCGGCGGCCCGATCCCCGCACCACGTCACAACCTAAAGCCGCGGATCGGGACCGTCCATCGGCCGACGTGGCCCCGACGTGAAACGCGGAGCAAGTCTGTGACAAAGTTGTCAACTCGGCCCGGCAGTTCGGCGTCGAGCCGCCCAAGTGGGTGACAGAAATGTCGGGGGGCGCCGGAAAAAAAATTACGCGCTACGCCGCCAGACGACCTCGTGCTTGCGCATCTGGTAGCGCAGCTGCCGGGCGGTGAGCCCGAGGTCGGCGGCGACGTCGTCGAGCGTGCCGCCGCGGTTGCGCTTCATCGCGTAGCCGATCTCCTCGCGCTGGATGTCGCCCCACTTGCGTTGGCGGAACCGCTCGGTGCGCCGGAGGTGGACCGCGACGGCGGTCTGCACGAGGTTCCAGAGGTCGGCGGCGGTGCGGTCTTTGGACCAGGTGGCGTAGGCCCGGCCCTCGACGACGTAGCGCACGGTGTCGCGCCAGGTGAACGGCCCGTCGCCCGTGACGATCACCGGAGACAGGGCGTACTCGGTTTCGAACAGCGGCATGAGTTCGAGCCCGTCGATGTCGTAGTCCAGGTCGCGGTCGAGCAGGATGCAGGCGACATCGGCGGGCTTGGGTTTCTCGGCGAGCATCTCGGCCGGGCCGACGAAGCCGCGGGCCTCGAACGGGAACGCGGCCGTGACCTGGCGGAAGACCTTGAGGATCGTCGGGTCGTCGTCGATGACCAGCAAGAGTTGACGCTCGGGCATGGGGGGGATTCCCTTCCCCCGTGCCATCGACCGATCCGCGGCGTCGCTTTGGAATGACGAACGGCTTTTTCCGTTTTGGGTTTACAGACGGTCGGCGACGGCGGCCCACACGTCGTCGAGCGTGAGCCCGGCGATGAGGGTGTCGTCGTCGCGGTGGGCCCGGTAACGCAACGTCCGCCCCGCGGCACCGGGGGCGCGGAGCACGTCATGACTCACCTCCCTCGGCAGCGGGTTGAAAATTTCCGGGGGGGGCGGGCCGACGAGGGCGGGGTCGGTCGGGCCGAAGAGGCTGACGGTGGGGGTGCCGAGGCCGACGGCCAGGTGCAGCGGGGCCGAGTCGTTGCCGACCAGCAGCCGGGCGCCGCGGATGACGTCCATGAGTTGCCCGACGTTCGTGGCGGGGAAGACGACGCGGTCGTGGAGCGTGTTGGGCATGGCGGCATGCAGGGTGTCTCGGAGTGTTTTGCGTTCGTGCGCCGCGCACAACACCGCGGCCCACGCCACAAGGCCGTCGGTCAGGGCGCGTTCGACCAACCCGGCGTAGCGCTCGGCCGGCCAGCACTTGCAACCCCACTGGGCCGTGGGCGCGACGGCGAGGTAGCCCCCGCCCCCGGACTCAACCCTTCCGGGGGTAAGCGTTTGGGCGAAGCCGGCGTGCTCGGGCGGGACGTGCAGCCTGAAGTCGGCCGCCGGCGGCACGCCCGCCGCGTCAAGCAAGGCGAGCATACGGTCCGCCGCGTGGCGCGTGGGGTCGATCGGGTGTTTCTCGGTGTACGCCAGCGGGGCGAACTCCCGGGCGTTCGCGTCGCCGACGCGGCGGGGCGCGCCGCTGCCGCGGGTGAGCAGGCCGGAACGGGCCAGCCCCTGGAAGTCGAAGACGGTGTCGTAGCGTCGGCCGCGGAGTTCTCGGACCAGCCCCAACACCGATCGCCCCCGGCGCCGGTCAAACGCGACGACCTCGTCGAGGTGCGGGTGCTCCCGCACCACATCCACGAAGCCCGCGTTGACCAGCCAGTCGATTCTTGCTTCGGGGAAGGCGTTCCGCAGCGAGACCAGGCACGGCACGGTCCGGGCCACGTCGCCGAGGGCCGAGGGGCGGACGATGAGGATTTTTGATTTTTGATTTTTGATTTTTGATCGACGGGGTGGGGCAACTGCTGCGGCCGTTGCTGCATCGACGACGACTCGCGATATCGGCCACGACGCAATGCTGTATCGTAAAGACCTTCTCGAACACTCGACTTCCCGGCCCCGGGCATCAATCAAAATCCTCGACCCAAAATCAAAAATTCTCCCATGCCCACCGCGATCATCTCCGACATCCACGGCAACGTCGACGCGCTCGGCGCGGTGATGGCGGACATCGACGCCCGCGGCCTCGACCGGATCGTCTGCCTGGGCGACATCATCGGCTACGGCCCGGACCCGACGGCGTGCCTGGACCTGGTGATGGACCGCTGCGCGTTCGCGATGATGGGCAACCACGACTTCGCGGTGCTGTACGAGCCGACGAGCTTCAACACCTCGGCCGAGCAGGCGTCGTTCTGGACCCGCCGGCAGTTCGAGGACGAGGCGGACCCCGAGAAACGCCGCGACCGCTTCGAGTTCCTCGGCAACCTGCTGATCCGGCGGTGGTACGACGGGGCGTTGTGGGTCCACGCCTCGCCGCGGCGGCCGATCAACGAGTACATCTTCCCCGACGACGTGGTGGCGGCGCCCAACAAGATGCACGCGATCTTCGACCGCATCGAGACCCGCGCCTTCTGCGGCCACACCCACGTCACCGGCGTGTTCACCGACGAGCCGGACTTCTACCCGCCGGGCGACTTGGGCGGGGCCTATACCTTCCGCGACGACGAGAAGTGCATCGTCAACCCCGGCAGCGTCGGCCAGCCGCGGGACCGCGACCCGCGGGCCAGCTACGCGATCCTGCACGACGACCGCGTCGAGTTTGTCCGGCTGGAGTACGACGTCCGGGCGGTGATCGACAAGATCGCCGCGATCGACGAGCTGTCCGATTTCCTGGGCCAACGCCTGCTCGAAGGCAGGTAGGCCGCGACCTCCGGGTAACGCCGCTTAAGCGGCGTTGCCTCTCACCCGCGTTCCGGAGACCCGCCATGACCCCCGCCCGCCCCGGCTTCACCTTCATCGAGCTGCTCGTCGTCCTGCTGCTGATCGGCATGCTGCTGCCGGCCCTCGGCGCGTCCCGACGCACCGCCCGGCAGATGGCCAACAATACCCAGCTCCGCGGGATCCACCAGGGCTTCGTCACGTTCGCCCAGTCCAATAAACGCGGCGGCAACGACGGCTACTTCCCGGGGCTGAACTCCGACGGCGGCCTCGTCGTCGCCTCGCCCGCGGGCCGGCTCCAGCTCATGCTCAAAGGCAACTACTTCACGCCCGACTACATCATCAACCCCGCCGACACGGAGAAGGTCGAAGCCCCCGGGCAGGACGGCCCGGTGACCGACCGCAACCACAGCTACGCCATGCTCCCGATCGCCGACCCCGCCGCCGACGCGGGGCGAATCAACGAGTGGAAGGAGACCCTCAACACCGCCGCGATCGTGCTGAGCGACCGCAACACCGGCGTCGCGCCCGACCGCCTCAGCAGCGTCTGGACCGACCGCAATTCCGGCGACTGGCGCGGCGGGATGACGCGCAACGACAACTCAACCTCGTTCGAGACCACCGCCCGGTTCCAGGCGACCAAGTACGGCAACGCCCCGGCCAACGACTGGGACCAGCTCTTCGAGTCCGAGACCGGCGCCGGCAGCGACGCGATGATGGTCCACCGCGTCGGCGGCGAGCGCGGGGTGGCATTACTGCCCTGACAGGAGCTAGAACCGTGCGTCCTGCTTCTTGAACGACTCGATCGCCTCCTCGACGTCGTCGAAGAGCCCGAACACGTCGTCGAGCTTGGTCACCTTGAACAGGAACGCCACGTTCTCGGCGCAGCTCGCCAGCGCGATCTTGCCCCGCATCGGCTCGACCTCGCGGAGCAGCTCGACCAGCGCCCCGATGCACGCCGAGGCGAGGAACTCGACTTCCTCGAGGTCGAACACGAAGTTGCTCGCGTTCTCGTAGCGCATCCGGTCGCAGCACTCGGCCACGACTTCGGACAGCTCGTTGTGCGACGCCTCGGGACCGGCGACGCGGATCGTGACGTTGGCCCCGGACTGCTCGAGTTCTGACGCGTGGTCGGCCATGGCAAACGCTCCGGCGGAGAGACGGCGGGGCGCGGGCGTCCGACCCGCACGGTGACTTATCGGCGTTCGGCGGGGCCGGCTTGGGCAAGATCAAACGCCGGTTCCGCCCGGCAGAACCACCCAGACCGCGCGACCGCGCCAGACGCTCCAGGCCCACCCCGGCCGCTGGTCAACGTCGGGCGGTTGGGTTAACTTCCCGACGAAACACGCGGCCCACGCCAAGACGAGCTCGCCGTCAGCCGATCCCCCGGGTATGCCTCACTCCGTCATGGACTCACCCCTCGCCCAGATCACCCAGGACGGCCCGCGCGTCACCGTGCGGATCGACACCCGCGAGGTCGAGACCGACCAGCTCCGCGAACTCGTCGGACAGCTCAAGCCCCGGGTCCAGACCGGCGACGTCGAGACGCTGGCGTTCGACCTCGCGGCGGTCGAGTTCCTACCCTCGGCCTGCCTCGCCCTGCTGCTGATGCTGTACCAGGAAGTCAAGAAGCGAGGCGGCCGCATCCTGCTGCTGAACTGTCAGGAGAACGTCGCGTTCCTCTTGCGGCTGGCCCGCCTCGACAAGATCTTCGAGCTCGCCGAAACCGACCCCCCGCCCCCGGAAGCGGATACCCCGGAAACCAACTCCCCGTGAGCCGCGGGCGCAAGCTCGCGGCCCCGAACATCAATCCGCGAGAATCACGACGTCCCCCGGATCGACCCGCGCGATCAGCGTCGTGTCCGCGTCGTCGACGAAGCGGGGGTTGAGTTCGAACGCCTTGACGCGGGTCGTGTCGCCGACGACCAGCCGGTGCTGTGCCATCTCGCCGAGATAGACGGTGTCGGCCCGCGTGGCGGCAAAGGTGTTGGCGTCGCCGTTGGCCGACCCGGCGGGGTGCAGGGCGATCGCCTCGGGGCGGACCGAGCAGGTCACGTTCCCCGCCTCGGGCAAGGCGTCGGGGTAGACCGCCGAGCGGAGCGTGCCCATCGGCGTGTCGAGCAGGACGTGCTGCCCGCCGGCTCCGTCGGGCTCGCGGCCGGCGACCTCGGCGTCGATGAAATTGGTCTCGCCCAGGAAGTCGGCGACGAAGCGGTTGGCGGGCCGTTCGTACAGCGTCCGCGGCGGGCCGACCTGCATGACGTTGCCCGCGCTGAGCACCGCGACGCCGTCGGCCATGCTCAGCGCTTCTTTCTGGTCGTGCGTGACATACACGCCGGTGATGCCCGACGCCTTGCAAATGTCGCGGATGCTCTGGCGCATCTCCAGCCGAAGCTTCGCGTCGAGGTTCGACAGCGGCTCGTCGAGCAGCAGCACCCGCGGCTTGATCACCAGCGCCCGCGCCAGCGCGACCCGCTGCTGCTGCCCGCCGGAGAGCTGGTTGATCTTCCGCTCGGCTTGGACGCTCAGCTGCACGGACGCGAGCGCCTCGTCAACGCGTTGGTCCATCTCCGCCTTGCCAACCTTGCGGACCTCCAGCCCGAACGCCACGTTCTGCCGCACGGTCATGTGCGGCCACAGCGCGTAGCCCTGGAACACCATGCCGGTCTGCCGCTTGTTCGGCGGCAGGTGGGTCACGTCCTCGTCGCCGAACTTCAGGCTGCCCGACGTCGGGTCGGTGAAGCCCGCGATCATCCGCAGCAGCGTCGTCTTACCGCAGCCCGACGGCCCGAGCAGGAAGAACAGCTGCCCCGACGCGATGTCCAGGTCGATGTCATCGACCGCGACCGTCGGGCCGAAGGTCTTGCGGAGCTGGCGGATCCGGATCGGCGTCACGGGCGTAGGGTAAGGCCAACCCGCCGGGCGGTCTACGCCGGCGCGACGACGGCGGCGAGGTGCGGCACGCCCGGGCCGTGCCGCCGGTAGCTGTGCAGGCCGGGCTCGGCGAAGGTGCAGCCGGGGTAGACGTCGATCGACGCGGGCGGCAGCCCCGCCGCGGCGAGCTGCGCGATCGCCACGGCCCGCAGGTCCAGGTGCGGCTTGGGTCCGAGGTCGTCCCGCACCGCCGCGGGGTATGTCGACCGGAACCGCGCCGCGACCTCCTCGCCGACTTCGTAATGCGTCACCGAGATGCACGGGCCCGCCGCGGCGACGCACGACGCCGGGCTCGGCAACGCCGACACCGCCGCCGCGATGACGCCGACCGCCGGGTCCAGCCCGCGCCAGCCGGCGTGGACCGCCGCCACGACCGACCCGTCGCCCGACGCGAGCAGGACCGCCACGCAGTCGGCCGTGCGTACCGCCACCGCGACGTCGGGGTCGTTGCTGACCAGCGCGTCCGCCTCGTCGCACCAGTGGTTCGGTCCGCTGAGCGCCCGGCCGTGTACCTGCCGGGCCGTACGGATTGGTGGGTCGTGTTCGATCACGCCGAACAGATCGCCCGGCCCGCGCACGTCGCGGTCGGCCGTGGTGAAGGCGTGGCGAAGCCCGCGGTCGTCGAGGAGCGACGACCGCAGCACCGTCGTGCCGTCGGGGATGACGTGGCGGGTGAACACCGCCGCAGCGTAGCCCGAACCCGCCGCCCGTTGACGCACCCGGCACGGCTAAACTGCCCGCCATGAGAAACCACCACCCGTCGTTCGCCGTGACGTGTCTGCTGAGCGTCTTGCTGATCGGCCCCGTCGGCTGCGGGTTCCAGGGCGAGGACGAGGCCCCGGCCGCGGGCGGTGAGGTGCGGTTCATCAGCGGCAGCGCCATCAAGACCCTCGACCCGCAGGGCACGAGCTGGCTCGTCGATTTCCGCGTGATCGAGGGCCTGTTCGAGCCGCTGCTGCGGGTGGACCCGGCGACGCTCGGGCTCGAGCCCTCGGCCGCCGCGGCGATGCCGACCGTCAGCGACGACGGCCTGGTCTACACCTTCACGGTCCGCGACGAAGCGAAGTGGTCCAACGGCGACCCGCTGCGCGCCTCCGACTACGCCTACGGCTGGATGCGGGCGCTGCTGTTCGACCTCGCGGCGGACTACTCGGGGTTGTTCTTCTGCATCGACGGGGCCGAGGATTTTTTCGATTGGCGCGGCGAGCAGCTCGAAGCGTTCGACCCCGACAGCGGGCCGTCGGCCGACGAGCTTTGGGAACAGACGAAACAACATTTCGCCGAGACCGTCGGCATCGAGGTCGTTGATGACAAAACGCTGCGGGTCACGCTGTCCCGGCCCACGGCGTTCTTCAACGAACTGGTCGCCTTCGCCCCGTTCTCGCCGGTCCACGAGGCCTCGGCCGCGGCGTTCCTCGAGCCCGACCCGGCCAGCGGCGCGTTGGTCATGGACCCGGCTTACTTCCGGTCGGCCGACCACCTCGTGAGCAACGGGCCCTACCGGCTCGGGCGGTGGGACTTCCGCCAGCAGCTCGTGCTCGATCAGAACCCGCACTGGTGGAACAAGGACAGCATGGGCAACGCCCGGGTCGTGATGCAGGTCGTGGTCGACCCGGCCGCGGCGCTGCTGCGTTACAACCGCGGCGAGGCCGACTGGTACCCCGGTTTCCCGACGGCGCTACGCGACGCGGCGAAGCTCGTCGCGTCGGACCGCTCGGACGTCCACTACGGCCCCGCGGCCGGGACGTATTTTTACACCTTCAACTGCCGGCTCGAGATCGACGGCAAGCCCAATCCCTTCACCGACCCGCGGGTGCGTAAAGCGTTCTCGCTGGCGGTCGACCGCGACACGCTGGTCAAAAACGTCACGCAGTTGAATCAGCCGGTGGCGACGACGTTCGTGCCGCCCCCGGCCGTGGCGGGCTACACCCCACCGACCGACGCCGGCGTCACGTTCGACCCCGACGCGGCCAAGGCGATGCTCGCCGAAGCGGGTTATCCGAACGGCGAAGGGCTGTCGGGCCTGACCCTGCTGATCAACGAGGGCGGCGGCCACGAGCAGCCGGCCCAGTTCATCACCAATGCCTGGAAACAGTACCTCGGCGTCACGGTTCAGATCGAGACGGTGGAGCGAACCGCCTTCAGCGAGCGGCTGCGCAACGGCGGGTTCCGGGTCGCCCGGGCCGGGTGGTTCGGCGACTACCGCGACCCGACGACGTTCCACGACAAGCTGCGGTCCAACAACGCCAACAACGACGGGAAGTACGTCAACGCCGAGTACGACGCGCTGCTGGCGCGGGCCGAGACGATCCTCGAGCCCGCGGAGCGGATGGCCGTGCTCGCCGAGGCCGAGGCGTTGATGGTTGCCGAGCAGCCGATCATGCCGCTGTACCACTACACGAACCTCGAGCTGTTCGACCCGGCGAAGGTGAAGAACCTGCACCCAAACCCGTGGAACATCCGCCGGCTCGACGCGATCGAGGTGACTCGCTAGGCGTTAGCATCCGTACATGCTCCGCCTGATCGTCGCCCGTCTGGTCCAGCTTCCGCTGGTGCTGGCGGTCGTCTTCCTGGTCACGTTCACGCTGGTGTGGGTGCTGCCCGGCAGCCCGCTGGACCGGCCCGACGGGCGACGCATGCCCCCGGCCGTCGAACGCGCGATGCAGCAGCGCTACAACCTCGACTCCCCCGGAAGTTTTCTTGCCAGTTACGTGAGCGGGCTGGTGAGGGGCGACCTCGGGCCGAGCCTCGAGTACCCGGGGCGGGAGGTGCGGCAGATCATCGGCGAAGGGCTGCGGGTCAGCGTGTCGCTCGGGCTCGCGGCGTTGGTCGTGGCGCTCGTGCTGGGGACCGTGGCGGGGGTGGTGGGGGCGCTGCGGCCGGGCAGCCCGCTGGACTCGGCGAGCCTGGGCGTGGCGCTCTTGGGCATCAGCCTGCCGAACTTCGTGACGGGCACGGTTCTGCTGGTGCTGTTCGCCGGCGTACTCAATTGGTTCCCGATCGGCGGGTGGACGTCACCCGCGGCGGTGGTGCTGCCGGCGGTGACGCTGGGCCTCGCGCCGGCGGCGTACATCGCGCGGCTGATCCGCTTGGGGCTAGCGGACGTGATGTCGGCCGACTACCTCCGCACCGCGCGGGCCAAGGGGTTATCGCACTCGGCGGCGCTGTTCAAGCACGCGTTGAAGGTCGCCTACCTGCCGGTGCTGTCGTTCCTCGGGCCGGCCGCCGCGTCGGTGATGACCGGATCGTTCGTCGTCGAGAAAGTCTTCAACCTGCCGGGCCTCGGCGAGTACTTCGTCAACTCGGTGCTCAACAAGGACCAGTCGCTGATCCTCGGGATCGTGCTGGTCTACGCGACGATGCTGATCCTGTTCAACCTCGTGGTCGACGTCGCCTACGCCTGGCTCGACCCGCGGATAGAGCTCTGACGCCCGGGCGGTTGTCAACACCGCATGAATTTTGAATCTCTGCGCTTGCTCGGCTTGTGACAAGTTCCTATCGTCTGAGCGGGGAACCTGCTTATATCCGGTGCCAATGACTGGCGGCCCTTAGTTTCACCATTTACCGAAAGGTATGCCGTGTCTATCATTGCGCCCGCCGATATCGTTGCGTTGCTCGTGGACGCTTACCCGCCCGCCGGTAGCGACCCGTCTGCCGAGTCTCTCGAACAGGTGTTCGATCGTTTTTGTGACAGCGACGTGACGCTGGAGCTGATCCGTTCGCTGGTCGTGCAGGATGTGTACGACCCCGAGCTGTCGCACCAGTTCGATGAGCAGGGAGCCTTGCGGGGCCTCGCCGCGTTCCGTCAGCTGCGGTCGGCCCTGGGCATGACCGTGGGCGGCTTCGCGCAGCAGGCGTCGATCCTGGTGACCGCGTTCGACCCGGCCGGCGACCGCGGCTGGCCGGAGTTTGCCGAGCGGGTGAACGACTCCGACCTGCGGACCGAGCGTTTGCTCGATCGGCTCAAGGCCGGGGCAAACGGCCAGGCCTACGCCCAGCTCGAAGAACAGCTCATTTCGGACAAGCCGCACGCGATCTACCCGACCTCGCCGTTCCGCGAGGGGCAGGGCCACACGGTCGCCCGCTACGACTACCAGCAGGTCGAGGCGGTGATGAGCCTCAAGACCTTCACCAGTATCCGCGTCGTCGAGGATGTGCTCAACCCCCGCCGCAACGTGCTGCGTGACGTCTACCTCCCGCACGGCCGCTGCGTCGCCCTGGTCGACGAAAACGTTGAGACCCACTTCGGCGAGCGGATCGAGGAGTATTTTGCCGCCCACGACATCCGCCTCGAGAAGCTGGTCTACCGCGCGATGGAGGTCGACAAGGGCATCCGCACCGTCGAGAAGATGCTCGGCGACTTCAAGCGGCTGGGCGTTTCGCGCAACGAGCCGGTGCTGATCGTCGGCGGCGGCGTGCTGACCGACACCGGCGGGCTGGCCTGCGCCCTGTACCACCGCGGCACGCCGTACGTCATGCTCAGCACCTCGATCGTCGCCGGCATCGACGCCGGCCCGTCGCCGCGGACCTGCTGCGACGGCTTCGGCTACAAGAACCTTTTCGGGGCGTACCAGACGCCGATCCTCTCGATCACCGACCGCACGTTCTTCCGCACGCTCAAGACCGGCTGGGTCCGCCACGGCGTCGCGGAAATCATCAAGATGGCCAGCGTCAAGGACGTCGAACTCTTCGAAGACCTCGAAGCGGCGGGCCCGGCCCTGGTCGATACCCACTTCGGCGCGACCTGCTCCGACCCGCACGACCCGATCCACACGCTGAGCCAGCGGATCCTCGGACGGGCGATCAAGAGCTATGTCGAGGCCGAGTACGGCAACCTCTACGAGACCCACCAGTGCCGGCCGCACGCCTTCGGCCACACGTGGTCGCCGGGCTTCGAGATCCCCGCCGGCCTGCTGCATGGCCACGCCGTGTCCATCGGCATGGGCTTCGGCGCCTACCTCGCCGAGAAGCGCGGCTGGATCACCGACGCCGAACGCAAGCGGATCACCGACGTCATCGCCCTCTTCGACCTGAGCCTCTGGCACGACGTGCTCGAGCGGGACGAGCTGCTCTGGGCCGCCCAGGAAAAGATGACCGAGAAGCGCGGCGGCCACTTGGCCGCGCCGCTCCCGCGCGGCGAGGTTGGCCGGTGCGGCTACCTCAACGACGTGACCCGCGACGACCTGATCGCCACCCTCGCCGGCTACCGCGAGGTCTGCGAGACCTACGACCGCGGAGGCCGGGGCGTCGAGCCGCTGTGCGAAGACGTCGGCCTCGAAGACCCGTCGACCGTCGGCGACACGCTTTGAAAATGATCTCGTAATTGGTCTTTACTGGACTGGTCACTTAAGTGACCAGTCCTTTTTTTATGATGAGCCCTATGCAACACGACATCGTCATCCCCCTGTTCAACCTCGCCTGGAGCACCCGCGCCGTCTACGAGGGCGTCGCCCGCCACTACGCCCCCCGGAAGTTCCACGTCGTCGCCCCCCGGAAAGTGGCCGCGGCGTTGACCGATGCCGTGAGCGAGGAGGGCTGGGACGTCCCGGGGCTGGCCGCCTACCCCGAGGAAGACTTTTTCACCGAAAAATTCGGGCTGACCAAGGACGATCTCGCCGGGGAGCTGGACCTCGAGGCCTCGCTCTACCCGCCGGGCTGGTTCTACCAGCAACTCTTGAAGCTCGGAGCCGACGACGGCATCGCCGACCTGACCGACTGGTTCCTGATCTGGGACAGCGACCTGCTACCCGTCGCGACCTGGCCGGTGGTCGATCCGGCCGACGGCCGCCCGGTCTACGCCCTGCTGCAGGACCGCGGCCGGGGCAACTCCGACATCGTCGACCGCTGGCGGCGTTGGATCGAGACCGTCCTCGACGTCCCGGCCCTCACGGACGACGTGGCGACCTTCGTGCCGCACCACATGTGGTTCAACCGCTCGCACCTCGCGTCGCTGCGGCAGCGGCTGGGGGTTTACTACGACGCCCCCGACACGCCGTGGCCCAAGCTCGTGATGCGGTCCGCCAACGCGTTCGGCACGTTCAGCGAGTTCTGGCTCTACGCCTCGTGGGCCGCCGCCCGGCACCCCGACGACGCCCCGCGGTATCACCCCTACGCCGCCTACGGCGCGACCACCGAACGCTTCTTCGAGGACGGCTCGGCCCCGTTCGCCACCGCCCTGCGGCAGCACCTCGGCGTCGCGCTCGACGCCCCGCTGCGGCCCGATTACGAGGCGCTATGCCACTTCATCGAGGCGATCTACGGCAAAGAGCAACTGCCGTCGTCGTTGTCGTTCGAGGCCAGCCCGCGTCACCGCAAGAAGGGCCGGGCCAACATGCACGTCGAGGAGCTGCGGTCCCGCTGGCACAACGCCGAGGACGCCCCGGCCCCGTCCTGAACGCTGGCCCCGTTCCCCACTCACCAACCCCCACTCACCACTCACCGTCCTACATCACCACGCGGAACGCGCCGTCGTCGCCGGGCGCACCCATCTCGCCGGTTCCGAGCGAGCGCGCGGAGTCGATCGCGGTGATGTGGCCGTCGAGCGAGTCCTGCACCGCGTCGACGAACGCCTCGACGTCCTCGGCGTCGCCCTCGGCCACGAGCTTGACCCGCCCGTCCGGCAGGTTCCGCACCGTGCCCGCCACGGCGTAGAGCTTGGCGATACTCGCGGTGCGGTAACGGAAGCCCACGCCCTGCACCCGGCCCGAGTAATGGATGGTTTCACGGATCACGGCTCGTCTCCGTCGGGAAGCCGCAGGCTACGGCAGCGCGAAGAGAATATAGGCCCGCCGACCCCGGGGGCGATGGCCGCGTCGCGCCGCGTGGCTTAATCTGACGGGTGTCTGCCCCGGACACCCCGCCGCCTCGGACCCGCCATGGCCGATCCCGCCGCCGCCACCACCGCCGACGCCCCGGTACCGCCGACCACGCGTCCGGGCACCGAGGCCCGGACCGTCCCCAACCCCGCCGACCTGATCGAGCGCAGCGCCGATCAGCTGCCCGAGCCGGTGGCGTGGGTGATCGAAAAACTCATCGAGCTTTCGTCGCCGCAGGTGTTCGCCACGGCGGTGGTGCTGGTGCTAGCGGTGCTGGTGTACACGCTGGTGCGCCGGATGCTCGTGCGGCTGCGGGATCAGAGCCACCTCGACGAGTCGCTGGTCGGGGCGTTGCGGGTCGTGGCGCGCTGGCTGTTCGTGCTGCTGACCTTGGCCGCGATGCTGCAGGTCTGGGGCGTACTGAATCAGCTGTGGGCGGCGCTGACTGCGGCGGTCACGCTGGTGGCGATCGGGTTCGTCGCGGTGTGGTCGGTGTTGTCGAACGTGCTGTGCAGCCTAATCCTCATCGGGACCCGGCCGTTCCGCATCGGCCAGCGGATCGCCCTGCCGCCCGACGAGCAGCTCGAGGGCGTCGTTCTGCACGTCACGCTGCTGCACACCGTGCTGCGGACCGACGAGGGCGACCGGCTGAAGATCCCCAACAACCTGTTCTTCCAGCGGACGCTGCGGATCTACGGGCCCAACGCCAAGGCGAAGAAGGCCGCCGCGAAGGCCGACCCGCCCCCCGACCCGCCGCCGGTGCCCGAAGCGGACGACGCCGAGCCGACGTAGCCCCCGGACGCCCGCCGCGGTCATTCGCCCAGCGCCGCGGCGGCCTCCTCGGCGGCGTCGGTGCCGGGGTACTCGTCGATCACCCGACGGAAGATCGCGCGGGCTCGCACGGTCATCTCGGCGGCCTGGTAGTTGCGGCCCAGGATCAGCAGGTCGTAAGCCTCTTTCTCCTGGCCCCGCGACGCGATTTTTTCCATGAACGCCGCGTTTGCTTCGTAGACGACCACGGCGTCCTCGGCCAGCAGCGCCTCGTCGGTGCCCGGGGCGCGGTCGACGATCCAGCGGTACAGCTCGTAGGCGGCCGGGTCGTCGCCGCCGGCGCGGGCCTGCTCGGCCTGGGCGAAGCGGGCGGCGAGGCGGTCGGGGTCGATGGCTTCGCCGCCGTCTTCGCCGACGCCCGAGACGCTGCTCTCGGCGGCGGCGAGCCAGCGGTCCAGCGCGGCCGCGCCGTCGGGGTCCAGGGCGCGGTACTCGACGAAGACCTCGGCGTGGTCGGGCCGGAGCCGGTCGAGCGAGCCCTTGACGGATCGGCCGAAGGCCTTGACCTTCGGCTGGTCCAGCGCTTCGCGAGGCAGGCGTTGCGCGAGCTGCAGCAGGCCGCGGAGGTCGGGGGGGTCTTCGGCGGCGGCGACCGCGGCGGCCTTGGCGGTCGCCTCGGCGCCGGCCATCGCGGCGCGGTCCAGCTCGGTGACGCCGCGCAACTGGACCGGCCCGGTCGCGCTCGGGGCGTGAGTGCCCATGGCGTTGTCCAATTTCGGGGAGAGGCGTCCGGGGTGGCCCTGCCAGAGCACCTCGCCGGCGGGCGAGAGCAGCAGGGCGTGCGGGATGCCGTACTCGCCTTCGAAGAACCGGTCGTGCAGCGTGCGGGGCTGCTCGGCGTTGAGGACGTGCACGCCCGGGGCGTCCCGGTCACGGATGACCCGCTTGGCCCCGGCCGGGTCGCGGTCCAGGGCAACCATGACCAGCGCGAAGCCGTCGTCCCGGTGCTGTTCTTCGAGGCGGCGGAGGGTCGGCAGCGCGTCGACGCAGGGCTCGCTCCACGAGGCCCAGAACACGACCGCCGACAGCCGGCCGTCGAGCGTGTCGCGGCCCAGGGCGAGGTTGTCGAACGTCACCGCGTCAAGCCGGACGATGTCGCCGACAGCGAACCGGCTGTCGGCCGCGGCGGGCGGCGGGGCCGGCGACGCCGTCAACAGGAGCATCGCGGCCGCGATGGCGGAGCGGAACCGGGGCCCCGGGGGGTGCGTCTTCGTCACGGATCGGCTCGGGTGAGGGGCGGGGCCGGCGGTCGGTCAGGCTCGTGGGCGTCGCCGAGCGCGGGCACGGCCCGAGAGAGAAACATCAGGTTCGGCAGCACGGTCAACGTCGGCGAGCTGAACACCACGTCGGGGCTCAGCACCGACGCCCCGGGGAACGGGCTGATCGTCCGGCGGTGGTAGCCCGCGTCGTCGACGACATCGAACGACGCCCCGGGCGAGAGATGCGGCGTGATGGTTTCCAGCGGCGGCAGCAGGTCGGTCGGGTTGAACGGCATGTCGCCGCCGGCCTGCATCGCCAGCAGGTTGATGCCCATGGCGTAGCCCTGGTAGAGGTTCGCCGCGGTCTTCTCGTAGTCGACGTAGCCGATGCTGGTCGGATCGGGATCGACCGCTCCGACGAGCTTGGTGCTGGCGGCGGTCGCTCCTTCGGGCATGTCGTTCAGGAACGAGTTGTCCGGGGCGCGGGCGTGGAGCACGGCCGCGCCGACGCCCTGAGCGGTGAGGCTGAACACGAAGCGATCGTCGACCACCGCCCACGACGGGGCGACGAACGGCATGAACAGGCTGTGTTCGGTGTAGCCGTCACGCTCCACGGCCCGGAAGCGGAAGCCCGCGCCGTTGTCCTCGAAAGCTTCGTTGATCCGCTCGGTGAGCGTGCCGAGGGTCTGCTCGAGCGTGTCGGCGTCGCGGGTCGAGGCGACGAGGGTGACGCCGCTGCCGAACATCCCGCCGGTGGACGGGTCGGTGTACGCGGTCCAGGCGTCGCCCAAGGGGGCGATGAGATCGTCGTAGAGGTCGACACCCATCTCCCCCCGGAAATCGGCCAAGCCGTCACCGAAGTCTTCACGGGCTTCGGGTGCGATCTCGAAGATCGCTTGGGTCGTGACGTCCCATACCTCGGCGAGGTCGAGCCGGCTGACGCGGAGCCAGGTCGCGGTCCGCGGCACGACGGTGAATTGGCTCTCTTCGACGGCCGGCTGGTCCATCAGCGTCAGCACACCGGCCCGCGGGGCGGGGGCGGCGATGAAGAGCGACTGCTCCCAGTCGCCGGCGTTGAACCCGGCGGACCAGGCGAAGGCGTCGAGCCCGTCGAGGCCCAGAGCCGCAAAAGCCTTACGCATGGTTTCTCCGCCGCCGTCGGCCAAGCCGGGCTCGGCGTCGGCGATCGCGAAGATCATCTCGTTGACTTGGGCGAGGTCGGCGTAGACCCAGGCCGCGGGCTCGACCGACAGGCCCTCGGTCGCGGCGATGAAATCCGCCTCGGTGGTCAGCCGGGCGTCCGCATCGGGGCCGGCCATGTCGGTGTTCAGTAGCAGGCCCAGCCGCCGCCCGTCGTCGATCAGCGACAGGTCGAACGGGCCCGCGACGTCGGCCTCGTTGGTGATCTGCTGGTGCAGCAGCAGCATCCACTTTCCGACGGCCGCTGCGTCGTCGCCCGGCTCGACGACGAAGCCGAGCCTCGGGGTCATGTTGTCCCGGGTGTCGCCGTCGGCCTTCTCGAAGCCCGAGAACCAGAACGCCCACGGCCGACGCCACACCACCGGCGAGAGGTCCTGCCAGACCTGCAGGGCCGTCGCCGCCTCGTCGTCCCACTCGGCCTGTTCTTGCAACGACGCGGTGACCGCCCGGTCGATCCGGCCCGGCAGGTCGGTGTCGGCGAGCATCGCCGCGAGCTTCGACTCGCCGTAGCCCTCTGCCCCGTTCTCCGCGTCCATCCCCGCCCAGTACACCGCCGCCATCGCGTCGGCCGGCACCACCCCCGGAAGGGCCCCCGCCCCCGGAAGCACGCCCACTTCGCCCGGCTCCGCCGCGGCGGGAACCGCCCCGCCCAGACCCAGCCACAACCACACGATGAGCCCTAGTCCGATCCCGACGTGATGACGCATCAAGAAGCCCCAATGGATGTGATCCCGGCCGCGGCCCCGCGGACCGGCCGATGTATGGTAACGCAACCCGGGCCGCGATCCGAGCGTTGCGCGACGTAGAATCGCGACATCGCGACACCCCCCGGAATCCTGCCCATGCGCTTCACCCTGCACCTCCGCCCGTCCGTCTCGCCCGCCGCCTTCGGGTGCCTGTTGGTCCTGTCCGCCCTCGGCCCCCGCCTCGCTTCGGCGGAAGAAGCCGAGGGCATCAGCGCCGCGTCGCTGGCCTACGTCCACGACGGCGTGACGCTCGAGGCGTATATCGCCCGGCCCGCCGAGGTCGACGGCCCGACGCCCGGCGTGCTGATCGCCCACGCCTGGTGGGGCCAGGGCGAGTACGCCCGCCACCGCGCCCGGATGCTCGCGGACCTGGGCTACATCGCCGTGGTCCTCGACATGTACGGCCGGGACGTCTACACCGATGACCCGAACGTGGCGAGCGGGCTGGCCGGGGCGTTTTACAACGACCGCGAGGCGTTCCGGGCGCGGGCGATGGCGGGCTACGACATGCTGCTCCAGCAGGCCGACGTCGACCCGGACCGCCTCGCGGCGATCGGGTACTGCTTCGGCGGCACGACGGTGCTCGAGCTCGCCTACGCCGGGGCGGACCTCGTCGGGATCGTCCCGTTCCACGGCAATTTGCTGCCCCCCGCGAGCCCGGACGACGCGGCGAACGTCACGAGCCGGGTGCTGATCGCCCACGGCGGCGACGACCCGTTCTACCCCAACCACGAGATGCTCGGCGTCTACGAACGGCTTCAGGAAGCCGGCGTCGACGTCACCGCGGTCGTCTACAGCGGCGCCCAGCACGCTTTCACCGACCCCGGCGCGACGGGCGAACTGCAGGGAGCACTCTACGACGAAGACGCCGACCGGCGGTCGTGGACGCACATGCGGCTGTTCTTCGACCAGGTTTTTTCCGAGTAACGCGGGGCGGCCTCAGTCGTCAAGCCGTTTGGCGTTGGGCCGGCCGTCGTCGCAGAGGTGGCCCACCACCGCGTCGCGCATCGCCTCGGCGGTGACCAGCTCCTCGACCACGACGTGGTCGGCCCCGGCCTTGGCGGCGAGCATGCCCTTGCTCAGGTAGTTCGTCCGGGCGCTGATGAACACCTCGGGGCGGATCGCGTGGGCGGCGCGGCAGGCCCGCAGCGCGTCGTCCTCGCTCGGCATGGTGAGCACCAGCGTGTCGGCCGTCTCGATGCCCGCCTCGCGGAGCGTCGCCGGGTCGCAGGCGTCGCCCGCCAGGATCCGCCGGCCCAGCCGCCGCTGGGTCTCGACCGTCTGCGGGTTGGTCTCGAGCACCGTGACCTCGAAGCCCGCGTCCGCCAGCCCCTCGCAGACCAGCCGGCCCACCGGCCCGAACCCCGCCACGATGGCCCGACGCGTCTGATTCATCTGCTGCTTGCCCGCGGACCGGCCGCCTTGCAGGGAACGGCTTAGCATCTACACTGTTGGGCTCGACCGATCCGAAACCGGCCCGACGACGGGAACCCTGGAAACTCCGCGATGTCCAACTCCAACCGCATGAAGGGCCACAAAGGCCTGGCCAAGCGTATCAAGCTCACCGGCCGCAACAAGGTCAAGTTCGCCCGCCCCGGCAAGAACCACATCAACAGCCACATGGACGGGGCCACGCTCCGCCAGAAGCGCAACAAGCTGGTGGTCAAGGCCGGCGACCGGAAGCTGATCGAGGGGCTGCTGCACACGCGGATCACCCCCGCCAAGGACTGACCCGACCGGGGGCCGATCGGGTCCCGACATCCCACATTCTGCGAGCCGGGCTTTTGAAAGCAGGTGGGCACTCGTAACCGCCCCCTCCCCGCCGTCGCGAAAGGAGACGCACGATGCCTCGTGCCCGCAAAGGGGCGGCCCGCCGCCAAGCCAAGAACCGAGTTTTCAAGCAGGCCAAGGGCAACCGCGGCGCCCGGCGGACGCAGTGGCGTCGCGTCCAGGAAGCCGTGACCCGGGCCGGGGTGTACCAATACGAGCACCGGCGTCTGCTCAAGCGGGAGTACCGCGCCCTGTGGATCACCCGCATCAGCGCCGCCTGCCGGCAGCGTGGGGTCAACTACAGCCGGTTCATGGCCGGGCTCAAGGCGGCCAACATCGACCTGAACCGCAAGATGCTCAGCGAGGTCGCCATCCACGACCCCGCGGCGTTCGACGCGCTGGTCGAGCGGGCCAAGGCCGCCGCCGAGACGACCGCCGCCGCCGCGTGAAACCCCGCCCGTCGGTTTCCGTCAAGCCGCTTGCGGCTTAGCGCGCGATTCCCGATCCGCTAAGCCGCAAGCGGCTTTCTCTCGCTCGTGTCACCCCCGTGGAAGTCGCCCCATGCCCCCCAGCGACGCCCAGGACCACGCCCTGTCCCGCGAGAGCTGGCGGCTGTTCCGCATCCTCTCGGAGTTCGTCGACGGCTTCGAGGTCATGGCCGACGTCGGGCCCGCTGTCACCGTCTTCGGCAGCGCCCGCACCTCCGCAGAAGACCCGTACTACCAACAAGCCGTCGCGTGCGGCCGACGCATTGTCGAGCACGACCTGGCCGTGATCACCGGCGGCGGCCCCGGCATCATGGAGGCCGCCAACCGCGGCGCGTTCGAGTCCGGCGTCGCGGGTGCCAAGTCCGTCGGGCTCAACATCGACCTGCCCTTCGAGCAGAAGCCCAACCCCTACCAGACCCACGAGCTGAACTTCCGCTACTTCTTCGTCCGCAAGGTCATGTTCGTGAAATACGCGGCCGGTTTCATCATCTTTCCGGGGGGCTTCGGCACGATGGACGAGCTCTTCGAGTCGCTCACCCTGATCCAGACCCGGAAAATCGCTGACTTCCCGGTCGCCCTCGTCGGCGTCGATTACTGGCGGGGCCTGATCGACTGGGTCCGCCACACCATGGCCGAGACCCACCGCACCATCAGCCCGACCGACCTCGACCTGCTGCGGCTCACCGACTCGCTCGACGAGGCGATGGACCACGTCGTCGGCCGCTTCGACCGCGACCGCTGGAAGTCCCAGGTCCGCCCCACCATCCCCGGCCCCCGGCTCAGCTCCATCGTCGACGGATAACCCGTCCTCTAGTAAAACCCCAGACCCCGAACCCCAGACCCCCCATGCAACCCGTCAAGATCGGCCTCATCGGCTGCGGCAACATCAGCGACCAGTACCTCGACAAAGCCCGCCAGTTCCCCGTCCTCGACGTCGCCGCGGTGTCGGACCTCGACGTCGAGCGGGCCAAGTCACAGGCGGAAAAATACGAAGTAACCAAGGCCTGCTCCGTCGACGAGCTGCTGGCCGACGACACGATCGAGCTGATCGTCAACCTCACGGTCCCCGCGGCGCACGCCGAGGTGTCGTTAGCGGCGATCGCCAAGGGTAAGCACGTCTACGCCGAGAAGCCGCTGGCGGTCAACACCGACGAGGGCCGGGCCATCCTCGACGCCGCCGAGGCCAAGGGCGTCCGCGTCGGTAACGCGCCCGACACGTTCCTCGGCACGTCGCACCAGGCCTGCCGGGCGCTCATTGAGTCCGGCGCGATCGGCCGGCCCGTCGCCGCCACCGCGTTCATGATCATCCCCGGCCACGAGACCTGGCACCCCGATCCGGCGTTCTACTACAAGCCCGGCGGCGGGCCGATGTTCGACATGGGGCCCTACTACCTCACCACGCTGATCAACATGCTCGGGCCGATCGACCGCGTCTCCGCCGAGGCCGGCATCCAGGTCAACCCCCGCACCATCACCAGCCAGCCCAAACACGGCGAGAGGGTTGACGTCGAGACCCCCGACCACGTCGCCGGCACGATCCGTTTCGCCGAAGGCTGCCTCGGCACCATCATCACCAGCTTCGCCGGTCACCACGCGCCCCACGACCGCAAGACCCCCATCACCATCTACGGCACCGAAGGCACGCTCCGGGTCCCCGACCCCAACGGGTTCGACGGTCCGATCCGACTCCAGGCCGTCGGCGACGAGACGCCCCGCGACGTCGAGGTCAAACACACCCACCCCAACGGCCGATCGCTCGGCGTCGCCGACATGGCCACCGCGATCCGCCGCGGCCGGCCCCACCGCGCCAACCACCGGATGGCTTTCAACGTCCTCGAAGCCATGCAGGGCTTCCTCACCTCGTCCGACCGCGGGCAACACGTCGCCGTCGAGAGCGACTTCACCAAACCGGCACTGATGCCCGAAGGCTTGAGCGGCGGCGTGCTCGATGCCTAGACCGCAAGAACTCAACGTTTAGCGGGTGAAGCGCAGCGTCCCGCGGTCGGTCAACGCGGGCGGCTGCGCCGCACCCGCTAAACCTCGGGTAGTGACACGCTAGTACAACCGCGTCAGCGTCGCCCCCGGGTAGTAAAACCGCAGGATCGCCCCGTGCCCGTGGCCGGCCTGCGCCATGCCGTAAGCGCCCCACTGCGACATCCCCACGCCGTGGCCGTGGCCCCGCCCGCCGCTGACGGTCACCCGCCCGCCGTCCACCGCCACCTCGACGTGGCTCGACAGCAGCCGCCCGCCGTCGGGCAGCGGCAGCTCGCCCTCGCGGGTGAAGTTGCCCGCGTTGCGGAACGACTCACACCCCAGCGTGTACCGCCGGCCCGCCGTGTCGGTCAGCATGAACGTCGCCGGCCGGCCGACGCGGTTGCGGCCGCTCACCTCAACGCGGGCCAGCGTCCCGAGGTGTTCAACCGGATGGTGATGTCGCAGCCCCCACGCCGCGATCCGCCGCGACAGCGCCGCGGTGTCCCGCACCACCGGGCCCCAGCGGTACCGCGGGCTCGCTTGGTCCCACGCCCCGTGCGCCCGGCCGCGCAGCGGCGCGATGTCCTCGACGCGGTTCGGGAACGCCAGGACCGCGTCCTGCCCCGCCCCCCCCGTGCTCGAGGCGAAGAACGCCGGCACCACCCGCCCGCCGTACGCCAGCACCACACCCCGCGTCTCGGCGACGGCGGCCTGGGCGGTCGTGTTGGTCGCCTTCCCGCCGTAGACCTGGCTCGCCGTGGTCGATTCGAGGTCGAACGCCCGGCCCCGCGCGATCGTCATCTCCCACAACGCGTACGACCGCGCCGCCACCGCCTGGGCCTTGTACGTCTCCAGCGGCCACTTCGGGAACAGCTCCCGCTCCAAGACCCCCGGTAGGTACGTCTCCAGGGGGACGTGGTTGACCACGTCGAACGTGTCCGCGGGTGCGGTCTCGCCACGCGACGGGCTGAGCACCAGCCGGCCGGGGTAGCGAGCGGTATCGACCCGCAACGTGCCGTCGCCGCCCTCGGCCGTGAGGTGCAGCGTCGGCAGCCGCCAGCGCACGGCTTGCCCCGCGCCGTCGCGGATCAGCCACGCGTCGCCCCGCCACGCGACCCGCAGCGGCAGACGGTACCGCATCACCTTCGCCCCGCTGCCCGTCGGCCCCGTCACCGACACC
This sequence comes from Planctomycetota bacterium, assembly GCA_039201235.1. GTDB lineage: Bacteria > Planctomycetota > Phycisphaerae > Phycisphaerales > Phycisphaeraceae > Algisphaera. Next base: position 17,304 of record JBCCRT010000012.1, on the reverse strand, counting down.
TCACCCGACGTTTGTCCCGCCGCCGAGACGTCCAGCGACGCCAGCCGTTTGCCAATTCGCACCCGGATCGTCGGCTCCCGCGTCACCGCCGTGAGCAACGGCCCCGGGTACGGCCCGTCGTACCGCAGCATGGTGCGCGAAGGTTCGCCGAAGGCCGGCACCGTAACAAAGACCATAAGCAAAACGAAAAGGGCGGATAAGCGACCGGGCATGGACGAATCGTAACCCGCCGGCCCGGTATCATGCCCCCATGGTGATCGCACGGACGCGAACCCGCTGGCTCGACCGCACCCCTAACGAAATAGAACCGCCGCCGATCCCCGGCCTCGACCCGCTCCTGAGTCGGCTGCTATCGGCCCGCGACGTCGCCACCGCCGAGGACGCCGAGCGTTTTCTTCGGCCCAAGCTGAATCACCTCCGCGACCCCGCCGCGCTGCCCGGCTGCGAGGCCGCCGCCCGCCGCCTCGCCCGCGCGATCGAGCAGCGCCAGCCCGTCGTCGTCTACGGCGATTACGACGTCGACGGCATCACCGCCTCGGCGATCCTCTGGCACACGCTGCGCCAGCTCGGCCACGAAGCCGTGACCACCTACGTCCCGCACCGCCTCGACGAGGGCTACGGGCTCAACGTCGCCGCGCTCGACACGTTTGCCGCGCAGGACAGGAAGCCGTTGGTGGTTACCGTGGATTGTGGCATCACCGCTATCGACGCCGCGGCCCACGCCGCCGCGATCGGCCTCGATCTCATCGTCACCGATCACCACGCCTTAGACCGCGACCGCCTGCCCGACGCTCACGCCCTCGTGCACCCCGATCTCGGCAACTCCCCCGGAACCCGGGGGTCGCCGCTCTGCGGGGCCGGCGTCGCCTACAAGCTCGCCTGGCAGACCGCCCGGGTCCACTGCGGATCCGACCGCCTGCCCGACGCGACCCGCAAGCTGCTGCTGGACCTGCTCGCCTACTCTGCCCTCGGCACCGTCGCCGACCTCGTGCCGCTCGTCGGCGAGAACCGGGTCATCACCGTCTTCGGCTTGCAACGCGTCAAGGACACGCCGTTCGACGGGCTCAACGCGCTGATCGACGCGGCCGAGCTGCGGACGGAAAAGATCGGGGCCTCGGCCGTGGGCTTCCGGCTCGGGCCGCGGCTCAACGCCTGCGGCCGGATGGGTCATGCCCGGGAGGCGGTGTCGCTGCTGACCGACGCCTCGCCGGTCCGCGCCGCGGAACTCGCCCGGTTCCTGTGCGAGCAGAACGACGAGCGGCGGGCCGTCGAACGCCGGACGCTCGAGCAAGCCCGCGCGAGGATCGAAGACGGGGGCCACGCCGACGACGGCCGCCGGGTGATCGTGCTCGCCGACGAAGGTTGGCACCCCGGCGTGCTGGGCATCGTCGCCTCCCGGCTGGTCGAGACGCATCACCGCCCGGTCGTGCTGCTGGGGATCGACCCCGCCACCGGCGTGGCCAAGGGCTCGGGCCGCAGCGTCGAGGGCGTCGACCTCCACGCCGCGATGACCGCCTGCGGCCGCCACTGCACCAAGTTCGGCGGCCACGCGATGGCGGCCGGCCTCACCCTGCCCGCCGACGCGATCGACGCCTATCGCGACGACCTGATCGCCGCGGTCAACGACGTGTTGCCGATCGAGCGGCTGGCGGCCACCGTAACGATCGACGCCGACGTCTCGCTCGGCGAATGCGGCATGCCGTTGTTCGATGTCTTGCAACGCCTCGCGCCCTTCGGCCGGTCCAACCCCCGGCCGCGCCTCCGACTCCGCGGCGCCACCGTCGCCCGCACCGCCGAGCGGATGGGCTCCTTCGGCAAGCACCTCCGCGTCACGCTCCGCGACGACGCGGGCCACGCCGTGCGGGCCGTGGGCTTCAACCTCGGCGACCGGGCCGAGGAGCTGCCGGCCGGCGCGACGATCGACGCGGTGTTCGAGCCCGGCGTCAACGAATGGCGCGGCGTCCGCCAGCCCGAGCTGAAACTCATCGACCTGCGCCGCACCGCAACGCCGCCGGCCGGGACAGACACACGACCCGCCGCCGTCATCCCCGGGGGCGGGGATTTCTATACTCGCTGAGCATGGGCTTGGGCCGGGACATCGCGTACGGCCTCGGGGCCGCCGCCGCCGCGCCGCTCTGGGCCACGTCGATGCTCCGCACCGGCAAGTGGCGCACCGACTGGCCGGGCCGCTTCGGCCATGTGCCCGATTGCGCCGACGACAAAGCCTCGGCCACCGAACGCAAGACCCTGCTGATCCACGGCGTCTCCGTCGGCGAGGTCAACCTCGTCCGCGGCCTCGTCGCCGAGCTCGAACCCGCCGAATCGCTCGAGCTCGTGATCAGCAGCACAACCAACACCGGCACCGCCCGGGCCGAGGCGCTCTACGGCGACCGCCACCGCGTCGTCCGCTTCCCGCTGGATTTCAGTTTTGCCGTTCGCCGATTTCTCGACGCCGTTCGGCCCGACGCGGTCGCGCTGGTCGAGCTCGAGGTCTGGCCGAACTTCATGGAAGCGTGCGAGCGGCGAGGTGTCCCCGTCGCCGTGATCAACGGCCGGCTGAGCGAGCGGAGCTACCGCGGCTACCGGAGATTTCGCCCGCTGGTCGCACCGTCGTTCGGCAAACTCGCCGCGGCGGCGGTGCAGGACGACGCCTACGCCGAGCGATTCGTCGGCCTCGGCGCGGCGGCCGAGCGGGTCCACGTGTTCGACACGATGAAGTGGGACGCCGCTGACCTGGCGGACGCCGTCGACGGGGCCGACGCCCTGGCCGAGGCGATGGGGATCGACCGCAGTCGGCCGCTGGTCGTCGCCGGCTCGACCGCGCCGGGCGAAGACGACTTGCTGATCCGCACCCGGCCCCCGGAAGTACAACTGCTTATCGCCCCGCGGAAGCCCGAATGGTTCGACGCCGTGACGCGGCACGCGCCCGACGCGGTACGTCGTACCACGACGCATCACGCCGCTCGACCACCCACTTCCGGGGGCGATGTTTTCCTGCTCGACACGATCGGCGAGCTGCGGGCGGCGTACAGCCTCGCGGACGTCTGCGTCGTCGGGCGGAGTTTCACCGGCGAGCTCTACGGCTCGGATATGGTCGAGCCGATCGCCCTGGGCAAGCCGACGGTCGTCGGCCCGCACTTCCGCGACTTCGCCGACACGATGAAAGCCCTGACCGACGCCGGCGGCATCGTCGTGAGCGACGATCCGATGGGGGCGGCGACGGAGCTGCTGAATAACCCGACCCTCGCCGCCGAGGTCGCCGCGTCGGGGCGAGAGGTGATCCGCTCGCGCCGCGGGGCGACGCCGCGTCACGCCGCGTTACTGCGTAACTTGTTGGGCCTCGCGACGCCCCCGACCTGACCCCCGCCATGCCCTCCACCGAACTGCGTCAGACCGTGCTCGCCCACGCCCGCCGGGTCGTGGTCAAGGTCGGCACGCAGCTGCTCACCGGCGACGCGCCGCGGTCGGCCCCGCCGACGATCGACGCCGCCTTTGTCGCCGACACCGCCCGCCAGATCGCGGAGCTGACAGAGCGGGGCTACCGCGTCACGCTGGTCAGCAGCGGCGCGATCGGCGCGGGGTGCGTCGAGCTGGGCCTGAGCAAGCGCCCGACCGACGTCGCCGAGCAGCAGGCCGTCGCCGCCGTCGGCCAGCGCCGGCTGATGACACTGTGGCACGACGCGTTCCGGGGGCACGGGTTGGGCGTCGGGCAGCTGCTGCTGACCCGGGCCGACTTCGACGACCGGCTGCGGTTCCTCAACATCCGCAACTGCGCGGCGAAGCTCCACGAGCTGGGCTGCGTCCCCGTACTCAACGAGAACGACAGCGTCGCGGTCGAGGAACTGCGCTTCGGCGACAACGATCTGCTGGCGGCGCTGATGGGTCACGCGTTGCGGGCCGAGGCGTTGCTGCTGCTGACCACCGTCGAGGGGCTGCTCGACGAGCGGGGCGAGTTGATCGACCGCGTCGACCAGGTGATCGACCGGCTCACGCTGGTCCGGCAGAACCAGAAGGGCGGCTGGGGCACCGGCGGCATGCGTAGCAAGCTCGAGGCCGCCCGCGTCATGGTCGAAGCGGGCGAGCTGGCGGTCATCGCCTCGGGCCGGCGGCCCGACGTGATCCGCCGCGTGCTGAGCGGCGAGCGGCTCGGCACCCTCTTCGCCCCGGCGACCCGCAAGCTCGACAGCCGGCAACGCTGGATCGGGCTCACCGCCCGGCCCGCGGGCATCGTCACCGTCGACCCCGGCGCGGCCGCGGCTCTGCTGGACAAGAAGAAGTCGCTGCTCGCCACCGGCGTCGCCGACCTCACCGGCCGGTTCGAGCGGGGCGACGTTGTCATGGTCCGCGACCCCCAGGGCCGTGAGATCGCCCGCGGCCTGTCGAACTACGCCGCCGACGAGCTGCGGCTGATCCGCGGCAAGCGGTCCAATCAGTTCGCCGGCATCCTGGGCAAGCCGGCTTATCGGGCGGTGATCCACCGCGACAACCTGGTCGTGCTGACGGGCGACGCAAAGTAAGCACGGAAGCATTGCTTTTTCGTTCTCGTAACTCGTAATCGTAATCGCCCCGGACCGCGGTTCCGGGCGTTGCCGCGGCGACTCGGGATGACGATTACGAGCCACGAGAACGAGAACGACCGGAACCGGGAACCCGGACCCGCAATCCCCAAAAAAACCGCGCAACGCCTCACGCCGACCTAAACCGGACAACCGGTACGGTCGATAGGACCGATGGCCGGTGCACGCACCTCATGGTGGGGGGCGGCCGGCCGAGGGACCCAACGACTGGAGCCCGCCCCGTGGCGACGACGACCGACGAGCAAATCCAGGCACTGCAGCGGCTGCGCCAGATGGCCGTCACCGGCCGGCTCGCCGAGGCCGAGCTCGAGCTGCACGCCTGGTGCCGACGCGGCGGACCGACCGAGGCCCGCACCCTGCTCGCCGCCCTGATGGCCCGCCGCGGCGACCACGACGCCGCCCTCGAAGTGCTCGGCCAGCCGCAACGTACGTCTCCCCAGCACCTGGACCCCGCACAAACCCGGCTGACCATCGCCGTGCTGCTGACCGCCGGCCGCGACGACGAGGCCCGCCGCCTCGCCGCCTGGTTCTACCACCTCCGCGGCGACGACCCCGCCGTCGCCCGCTGGGTCCGCCTCCTGGACGTGCCCGGCCTCACCGAACTCCCGGCCGTCCCCGACGCCACCGTCGAACGCCTCGCCGCCGAGCTCGCCGCTTCGCCCCAGGTCGTGCCCTCGCTGGTCCACGCCCAGAAGCAGGCGCCCCGCACCCGCACGATCTCCCTGCTCCGCGCCGCCGTCGCCCGTGTCACGGCCGACTTCGAGGACCGCGACGAGCTGGTCTACCTGACCCAGGCCCTCGCCGAGCTGGCCGAGCTCGTCGGCGACGACGACGACGCCCGCCGCTGGGCCCACCGCGGCCTGCGGCTCCACCCGTTCAACGCCGCGCTCGCGCTGCTGCTCGGCCGGCTCGACGACGACGAGGCCGTCGGGCCCCCCGCCGCCGAAGTCCTCAAACGCGTCGCCCTCCGCTTCCCGCACTACCCCGACGTCCAGCGGGCTTACCAACAACGCGTCGCTTAACCCCCTCAAGCCCACCCCCCGCATGTCACGCTCCACCCCGCACACCCCGGACACCGCCGCCGACGCCGTCGACCGCGCCCGCCTGGCCCTCGACGGCAACCTGCTGGGCCCGGCCCTCGACCACGTCCGCCACGCGCTGGCCCTCAACCCCCGACACGCCGAGGCCCGCCTGATCGAGGCCCGCATCCGGCTCCGCCGCCACGAGCCCCGCCTCGCGCTGACCGCGCTCGGCCAGCGGCCCGACGGCGAGGCCGACCTCGACCCCGAGGCCCGGCCCGAGGCGGTCATGCTCCGCGCCGCCGCCCTCGCCGACGCCGACCGCATCGGACTCGCCCTGGGCCTCATGACCACGCTGGCCGACGCCCACCCCGACGACGCCGGCGTGCTCCGCGCCCTGGCCGGGATGCAGGTCCACGACGGACGGAGCGACGACGCGATCCGGACCCTGTCGCACCTGCAACAGCTCGAGCCCGACGACCGCGGCGTCGCGCGGACGCTCAGCGACCTGCTGGCTGAACGCGACCCGGCCGCGGCGCTCGACGCCCTCGGACCGATCGACGCGGGCAGCCGACGCCGGGCCGCCCGGCTCTACCGCCGCTGCGAACGCCTCGCCGAGGCCGAGGCCCACTACGCCGAGCTGCTCGAGGCCCACGCCCACGACGCGGCGCTGGACCCCGGGCTGCACGACGAGGCCGGCGGCGTCGCCGAGGCGATGGGCGAGAACCACCGCGCGCTGGACCGCCTGATGCCGGCCGCGGCCGACCCGGCCACCGATCCGGCCGAGGCCGCGTCGATGTGGTGCCGGATCGGCCGGCTGCACCTGCACGCCGGCCGCGACGCCGCCGCGGGCCGGGCCTTCTTCTGCGCCGCCCGCCGCGACGCCGCCTGCCCCGACGCCTGGGCCGGCCTCGCCACCGCGGCCCACGCCGCCGACCGGCCGCGCCTTCGCGACCGCGCCGACCGCCGGCTGCAACAGCTCACCGACCGCACGGAACGCCGCCGCCGGCTCGCCGCCCTGGTGCCCCACGCCCACGGCGCTCCGGGCCGCACCGAGCCCGAGGCCGCCGATCACTCGCCGCTGCAGCGCGTGCTCCGCGAGGCCGAAGTGGTCCTCCGCCTCACGACGCAGCGCCACCCCAACCGCGCCGACGCCCACTACCACCACGCCGTCTGCGCCCTGGCCCGCGGCGAAGCCGACGCCGCCGGCGAAAGCCTCACCGCCGCCCTGAGCATCAACCCCAACTACGCCGCCGCCGCCGCGGTGCAGGACACCCTCGGTCCCGCCGACGGCGACGCCCTGTTGCCCCTCCCCGCCGCCTGACCCCCGGAACCTGAGCCAGAAGCCCAGCCATTGCATGGCTGGGCGGCCCACGGACGGCGTCCGTGGGCTTCGGTTCAACCCTTCACCGCGCCGCTGGTCAGGCCGGCGATGAAGTCTTTCTGCAGCAGCAGGAACAGGCCCAGCACGGGGGCGATCGCCACGAGCGTGCCGGCCATGATCATGCCGTACTCGACGCTGAACGGCCCGCGGAGCTGGGCGACCGCGACGGCGAGCGGGTACTTCTCCGGTGTCTGGATGATGATCTGCGGCCCGATGAAGTTGGTCCACGTGCCGAGGTAGGTGATCAGCACGAACGCGCCGACCATCGGCTTGACGATGGGCAGGCCGAGCTGGAAGAAGATGCGGGCCTCGGAGCAGCCGTCGATCCGGCCGGCCTCCATCAGCTCGGTGGGCATCGACGAAAGGAACGCGGCCCGGAACAGGTACACCCCGAACGCCGGGGCGACGCCCGGCAGGATGAGCCCGGCGTAGGTGTCCAGCAGCCCGAGCTGGTGCAGCAGCACGTAGCCCGGCGCGATCAGCAGGGCGGCGGGGATCACGATCGCCCCAAGCACCACGGCCTCGAGCAGGCCGCGACCCGGGAAGCGGAACTTCGCCAGCGCGTAGCCGCCCATCGCCGCACCCAGCGTGGCCAGCACGCTCATCACCGACGCGAAGAAGAAGCTGTTGAGCACGGCCCGGAGGAACGACGCCTCGCCGATGCGGGCGTCGGTCCAGAGCCGGGTGAAGTTGGTCACGGTGAAGCCGGACCAGTCGACGTTGTACCAGGGCCCGCCGTCGGCGACGGGCCAGAACGGGCCGGTGAAGAACGTGTCGCCTCCCTTGAACGCCGAGAAGATGAGGTAGGCGAAGGGCACGAGCGTGACGAGGGCGAAGGCCGTCAGCGGGCCGTAGACGAGGATCGGGGTGGTCCGGCGCTTACGCATAGGTCCGTTTAATCGGTGCCGGGGTCGGAGAGTTTGTTCTGGATCAGGGCGAAGGCGAAGAGCACGACGGCGATGATCCAGCCGATGGTGCTGGCGTAGCCGAGGTCGCCGGCGTCGAAGCCCTTGGCGAACAGGTGCATGATGGGCGTGAGGCCGCGTTGGCCCGGCCCGCCGTCGGGGCCGATCAGCAGGTACGGCAGTTCGAAGAGCTGCACGCTGCCGATCAGCGAGAGCAGCACGACGAACGTGGCGATCGGGCGGATGGCCGGGACGGTCACGTGCACGAACCGCGACCACGGCCCGGCCCCGTCGACCTCGGCCGCCTCGACCAGGTCCTTGCTCACGTTCTGCAGCGCCGCGAGGAAGTAGATCATGTTGAAGCCGACGTACATCCAGAACGAGGCGATGATCATCGCGGGCATGGCGAACTCGGCGGTCCAGCGGAACTCGGGGTCGAAGACCCACGCCCCCGGGTAGAACGGCACGACGCGGTCGAGCATGAGCGTGAACTGGTAGAGCAGGGTGTTGATCAGCCCGTTGTTGGGCGCGAACAGCAGGCCGAAGATGATGGCGACGAAGACGAGCCCGACGAGGACGGGGGCGAAGAAGATCAGCCGCCAGAAGCCTCGGGCCCGGATGTCGGGGCGGTTGAGCAGCAGGGCGAGGCCGAGGGAAGCGGGGAGCTGGATGAACATCGAGCCGGCGGTGTAGAGCACGATGTTGAGCAGGCTGCGGTAGAAGTCGGGGTCCCGGGTGAAGAGCCAACGGAAGTTGTCGAGGCCGACGAAGACGCGGGTCTCGGGGCCGTTGGTCTGGAGGAAGACCAGCCAGACGGACTGGGCGAGGGGGACGATGGTGAAGAGGGCGAAGACGGCGAGGAAGGGGAAGAGGAAGAGGTAGGGGGCGAGGGGGAGGCGGCGGCGGCGGGGGGGTGGGCCGGGAACGGGGGGCGTCAGGGGGACGGGCCCACGCTCGGCGAGCGTGGGCTTCGCGGTGGCGGACGGGGTGGCGGGGGGGATCGCGCTCACGGGGTGTCTTCCGGGGTAAGTTCCGGGGTGTCGTCGAAATCCAGGAAGGCGTTGCGTTGCATTTGTTGTTCGACGCGTTGGGCGGCGGCGGCGAGGAGGCGGCGGGCCTCGGGCATCAGGGCGTCGGCGTCGTAGGTGTTGGTGCGGTCGGCGTATTGGCGCAGCGACTCGGCGGCGCGGCCGATCTCGGTGCGGGCGATGATGCGGAAGGGGTGGCTGGGGCGGCGGGGGACGTGGGGCGCCTGCTCGATGTAGAGCGTGCCGCTGGGCTGGCCGGAGAAGTAGGGGTCGGGTTCGCGGTAGAACGGCTGGTCCCAGAATTCGATGACCGGGGAGATGATGCTGCTTTGCCGAAACAACGTCTCGGCGACGCGGGGCGAGAGGTAGAGTTCTTTGGCGAAGGCCCAGGCGGCGTCGAAGCGGCCGGCGTCTTGGGTGGCGCGGGGGACGGCGAGCATGGTGCCGCCGCGGACGCTGGTGCGTCGGCCGCCGGGCTCCCACGCGGGCAGGGGCATGAGCTTGAGCTTGCCGCCGAGCTGGGGCAGGTCCTGCTTCCAGACGCCGGCGAGCCAGTCGGGCATCAGGGCGGCGACGACCCGGCCGTCGAGCTTGAGCTGGTTGCCCCCGGCGTCGAAGTCCGGGGCGTGGATCGCCAGCCGCCCCGGGCCGAAGCACCACGACAACCCGGTGCTGAGTACCCGGGCGTTGACTTCCGAGTCCACGATCAGGTGGTCGTCGGCGTCGAACGTGCCCCCGCCGGCCTGGAGCATGAGCACCTCGAGGGCGTCGGCGTCGTTGTACCAGAAGTTCAGCAGGTAGCGGTCGGCCCGGCCGTCGCCGTCGAGGTCGCGGATCGCGGGGGCCAGCAGGCGGGCGAAGTCGTCCCACGTCTCGATCTGCGTCACGTCGACGCCCAGCTCGTCCTCGACGATGTCGGCGCGGTAGGCCAGCAGCACGGGGTGCACGTCATGCGGGATGCCGAAGACCCGGCCGCGGCTGGTCCAGGGCGAGAACGACGGCGGGTTGATGGCGTCGTAGATCCCCTCGTTGTGCAGCCGCTCGGTCAGGTCGATAAAGCCGACGTCTTCGATCGGCCCGGAAACGTATTTGTAGAACGTACTGCCCTCGATCTCGATCAGGTCGGCGAGCGGAGTGCCGGACCAGATGCCGTTGAGGGTGCGGCGTTCGAGCGCGACGCCGTCGAGCGAGAAGAGGTTGACCGGTTGCAAGACCCCGCCGGCCGCGGCAGCCGTCCCCTCGGCCGCGGCGGCGTTCCATTGCTCGACCACCGGGCGGTAGGTCTCGATGTGGTTGCGGGTGAAGGTCCAGAACTCCAGGCCGTCGCGCTGCGGGACCGGCAGGGCGAAGACCAGAACGCTGGAGACCGCCGCGATGCCGACGATGATCCAGCTGCCGGGCGAAAGCGTGTCGAGCGGACGCCAGCCCGAGCCGGCCGACGGCGAAGATGCGGGGGGCTTGTCCGGCAAGACGCAGACCGACGGGTGACAACAGATCAAACCACGCGGGGCCGAGCGGCCCGGGGTAAAGAAGGAGTTTAACCGCTGGCGGCCGCCGCGCCGCCGCGGGTCAACCGGCGCTTCGGTTTGGTCGATGGATCGGTTGGCGGTGCGGCCCGACCGGGCCGACGAGGACACGAGGAGACGAGATGCGACACAGGGGGCTCGGCGGGACACATCGGTGCGGGCTCGGCCGCGGGCCGTGGCGCGCCTTGCGGGCGTGGTGGCTGGGCCGGCGGGTCCGCGGCGACCGCCGGCGGCGGCTGCACGGCCAGGTGCACGCCCTGCGCCGCGAGCTGGCCGACCTCCGCCGGGAGAACAACGCCCTGCGCCTCCGCAACGCCGAGGTCGAACGCCTCTCGTCTCGGCTCATGGAGTTCAGTCAGGGCCTGGCCCACGCCGGTCGACACGACCCGCTGACCGGGCTGCTCAACCGCGGCGCGTTCGAAGTGGTCCTGGGCGACCTCCACGCGGCGTCCCGGGCCGCCGCCGACACCGACACGCCGCGGCCCTACGCCGTGATGATGATCGACGTCGACTGTTTCAAGGCCTACAACGACCGCTTCGGGCACCCGGCCGGGGACCGCTGCCTGCAGGCGGTCGCCGCGGCGCTGAGGGCGGCGGTGCGGCGGAGCGACTTCCTGGCCCGCTACGGCGGCGAGGAGTTCGTCGTCGTCGCCCCCGACCTCGGCCCCGACGCCGCGGCGACGCTGGCGCCCCGGCTCTGCGACGCGGTCCGCGGCCTCGCCCTGCCCCACCCCGCCAACACCGCCGGGCCCGTGGTCACCGTCAGCCTCGGGCTCGCCGTCGGGCTCGCCTCGACCGACGACGCCCGGCCCTCCGCCGAGGTCCTCCGCGACGCCGACCGCCGGCTCTACGCCGCCAAAGACGCCGGCCGTGACCGCGCCCGTGTCGCCTGAGCCCGCCGCGGCTTGCCCCGCTTACGCAGCCCGCGCCGCCCGATCGGCCCCGGCGGTTTGTCGCGCCTCACGCCGCGTTTTCTGCGTGACGCCCCGACCCGATCTCCGATACGACCGATAAACCCGCCGAGGCCGGCGGACGCCAGACCCCTATGCCCATCACGCCCCCCCGGATGACGGCCCCACTGCTGCTCGCCGCCGCCCTCGCCGGCCCGGCCGCCGACGACGTCGCCGCGCCCGCCGCCCCCCTCACCGACCACGTCCCCGCCGACGCCGTCGCCTACTTCGGCTGGGCCGGCACCGCCACCCTCACCGACGCCTACCGGGCCTCGGCGCTGCGCGAGGCCGTCGAACACTTCACCACGCCCGATGACCCGGCCGCCTCCACCAGCCCGTCGGCCGCGGCGTTCGGCGACCTGCTCCAGCCCTTCGCCGGGCCCCACGCCGACGACCTGCTCGACGTCAGCCGACGCGGCGCCTTCGCTGCTTACCTCGCCGCCGACCCCTCGGCCCCGACGCACACGCTGCGTCCCGTGCTGCTCTGGCGGCCCGACAGCGCCGACGACCGCAAGGCGCTCATCGCCGCTCTCAAAAACGTGCCCGCTCACGGCCCGCAGCCGCCGCGGCTCGTCGTCGACGGCCCGGTCGTCGCCCTCGATACGCGGCCCGCAGACCCGACGCCACCCGCCGCCGAGGACGACGACGAAAACACCCTCGCGAGCCACCCCGCCTTCGCCGAAGCCCTGCCCTCCCTCGGCGAGCTCGGCCCGCTGGTCGCCTACCTCGACCCCGACCGCCTGCTCGCCTGGATCGACGCCGACGCCGAGACCGCCCCGGGCGACGCGCCTTCCTGGTCCACCCTGATCAGCCCCGACCCGCTCGGCCCGCTCACCGTCACCGCCGGGTTCGACGGCCGGCATTGGCGCACCCGCGCCCACCTCGCCGCCCCCGCGCCGCGCCGCGGCCTGCTCGGGCTGCTCGACACCCCCGCACTGACCGCCGACGACCTCGCCGTCCCGCCCCGCGGCACGCCTTGGTTCGCCGCCGTCTCCCTCGACCCGACCCTCCTGATCGACCGCGTCAGAGAGGCCACCCAAGAGGCCGGCCCCGCCGTCAGCGACCGCTTCGAGGCCGGCCTCGCCGACGCCTCGGCCCGCCTCGGGGTCAACCTCGAAGAAGACCTCGTCCGCGGCCTCGGCCCCGCCTGGCTGCTCTACCCCGACCCCGACGCCCTCGGGCCCGGCCCCGAAAGCCTCACCCTCGTCAACCCGCTCCGTCAGCCCGACGGCGTCCGCCGCGGCCTCCACGCCCTGTCCCTCGCCGCTCAACGCAACGCCCGAGCAACCGACTCCGACACGCCGCGTCCTCTCTTGGCCGCCGAACGCCAAACCCTCACCCCCGCCGGCGTCGAGACGACCCGTCTCACCCCCACCGGCCCCCGGCTCGCCCCGCTCGGCTCGCCCTGCTGGGCCGTGGCCGGCGACCGCCTCGTCGTCGCCCGCCATCCCGCCGCCGTCGCCGCCGCCGCCGACCGCCCCGACTTACCCGGCTCGGTCATGCTCCACGACGACCTGATCGATCTCCGCGAACGCATCGGCACCCGCCGCCTCACCGCGCTGTTCTGGGCCGACCTCCCCGCCACCGCCGGAAGCGCCTACCCCCGCCTCCACCGCCGCCTCCGAACCTTCCTGACCGCCGACGCCAGCTTCCCCCCCCTCGGCCGCCTCCGCCCCCTGCTCGAACCCGCCCACGCCTTCACCTGGATCGACGACACGGGCTGGCACCTCGAAGCCCACACCCCCTTCCCCGCCGCCGCACTCTTGGGCCCCCTCGGTCAAGCCCTGCCGGAGTAAGTCCGTCCGATCATTTCGTCCCGCGCGGCCCGCCGTCGCGGAAGTACTTGTCCCGGATCGCCTGCTCCAGGTCGACGCCGTTGATGTTCGCCAGCGTGCACAGCCACGCCAGCACGTCCGCGAACTCGCCGGCCGGGTCGTCGTCGCCCGAGGTCTCGCCGCCCTCGCCCGCCGCCTTGTGCAGCGCCGTCGCCAGCTCGCCCACCTCTTCGACCAGCCACATGAACGTGCCGGCCGTGCCGCGGGCGCTGTCGGTCGCGTGGTACTTCTCGTGGATGTGTCGCTGGAAGTCGCGGAACGTCAGCGGCAGTTCGTCGGGGCTCGCGTCCATCCCCGGAGTCTACGGCAAAGCCGCTTGCGGCTTAGCGCTGCTTCCAAGTGACCGCCCACGCCACGGCCGCCGCAGCCGCACCCACCCCGCGTAACCCAGCAACGCCGCCAGCGCCGCCGCCGCCGCGTGGCCGTACCACGTCAGGCTTTCGTGATCGTGGCCGGGCGACACCGCCGCGGGCAGCCGCAGCGACTCGGCCGTGAACAGAACATCCAGCAGCATCCCCGACCCGACCGCGGCGACCAGCACCGTGCCGAGGTAGATCAGCCCGGTCGTCCGGCCCATGACCCGCCACGTCACCGCGACCGTCGCCGCGTTCGTCGCCGGCCCCGCGATCAGGAACGCCAGCACCGCCCCCGGCGACGCGCCCACCGCCAGCAACCCCAGCCCCACCGGGATCGAAGCGGTCGCGCAGACGTACAACGGCGCGCCCACCACCACCGCCGCCAGCATCGCCACCAATCCCCCGCCGAGGTACGGGCCGAACACGTCGGCCGGCAGCCACGCCGTCAACGCCGCCGCAACCACCAGGCCCAGCGTCAACGACCCCACCAGGTCCGCCGGCAGTGTCACCAGCGCGTAACGCACCGCCCGCCGCCACTTCCCCCCCGCCGCCTCAGCCTTTCCACCGCAACACGACGACCCGCAACCCTGGGCTTCCACGGCTTCGTCACGCGCCTCGTGCCGCGTCACGAGGTCGATCAACCACCCGCCCACGACCCCCGTCACCAACGCCACCACCGGCCGGACCACCGCGAACACCGGCCCCATCAGCGCGTACGTCGCCGCGATCGAGTCCACCCCCGTCTGCGGCGTCGACAGCAGGAACGACGACGACGCCCCCCGGCTCGCCCCCCGGCGGTACAGCCCCGCCCCCACCGGGATCACCCCGCACGAGCACAGCGGCAGCGGCACCCCGAACACCGCCGCCTTCACCACCGGCCGCACCCCGCCCCGCCCGAGTTGCCGCTCGATCCACCCCGGCGGGAACCACACCGACAGCACCCCCGCCGCCAGGAACCCCAGCAGCAGCCACGGCGCCATCGCCGCCAGCGTCGCCCAGAACTCGGTGAGGAGCGGAATCACGCCGTGATCTTAGAAGCTCGACCCCCGCCCCAGCAGCGACAGCCGCGCCTCGGGCAGCACCTCCAGCCAGTACCGCGACCCCCGCCGCTGCACGTATACCGGGCAGCCCAGCGTCGCCGTGAGGTGTTCCGGCGTGACCACCGCCTCCGGCGTACCGACCGCTTGAATGCGCCCCGCCCGCATCAGCGCGACCCGGTGCGTCGCCGCCGGCAGCTCCTCGACGTGGTGCGTGATGAGCAAGACCGCCGGCGGCCGCGGCCCGCCCAGTAGCTCGTCGATCGTCGCCAATAAGCACTCCCGCCCCGGAACGTCCAGCCCTGCCGTCGGCTCGTCGAGGATCAGTAGCTCCGGCCCGGCCACCAACGCCCGCGCCAGCACCGCCCGCCGCTGCTCGCCCGTCGATAGCCGCCCGAAAACCGCGTCGCGCCGGTGCCCCAGGCCGACGCGATCCAGCGTGGCCCGTGCCGTTTCGATCTGCCCGTCGCTCGGCCGGTCGTACCGCCCAACCGTCCCGAAAAACCCCGTGCACACCGCCTCGGTCGCCGACAGCTCGGCATCGACCACCGCCCCTGGAAGATGCATCTCGCCGCCCGGGTCTACCGCCGGTGCCACCACCCCGACCCGCCGCCGCAGCCGACGCAGGTCGGTCCGCCCCAGCGTCTCGCCCAGCACCCGCACCGTGCCGGCCGACACCGCCACCTGCCCCAGCAGCGCCCGGCTCAGCGTTGTCTTCCCGCAGCCGTTGGCCCCGAGTAGCGCGGTACACCGGGCCGCGGGGAGTGTGAGGTCGACGCCATCCAGGATCGTCGTCACGCCCCGCCGCACCGTCACCCCCACCAGCTCCGCCGCGGGTCGTGCTGAGGAGGCCGGATCGCTCACGCCGGGAGGGTACCATCGCCCGCCATGCCGCCCCGCCAACGCGACGCCGACGAACGCACCCTGCTCCAACTCACCGGCCTGCCCACCGCCGCCGGCCGCGAAGACCGCGTGATCGCCTGGGTCCGACGATGGGCCGGCCGGCGTCGCGACGTGCATGTCCGGAACGACCGCTACGGTAACCTGCTGGTCGCCCGCCGCGACCGCGAAACGGCGGACACCCACCCGCCGATCCTCTTCACGGCCCACCTCGACCACCCCGCGTTCGTCGTCACCGCCGTCGACGGCCGGGAGCTCACCGCAGGCTTCCGTGGCGGTGTCCACGACGAATACTTCGTCGGCACCGCCGTCCGCCTGCACCGCCTCGCCGACCGCCCACGCGGCGTCATCCAACACCTCGAACCCGCGTCGCCGCCCGACCGGCCGTTCAAGCAGGTCCGCGTGCGGTTTGCCAAACCGGTCCGGGCCGAGCCGGGCGACGTCCTGACCTGGGACCTGCCCGCCCCCCGGGTGCGCCGTAACAAATTGCACGCCCCGGCCTGCGACGACCTCGCCGCCGTCGCCGCGATGTTCTGCGCATACGACGCGCTACGCCGTTCCAAAAATTTTTGCGGTGATGTTCGCCTGCTCTGCACCCGAGCCGAGGAGATCGGCTTCATCGGCGCGATGGGCGCCTGCCGCAGCGGGCTCATCCCCGCCGGATCCCGCCTGATCGCCCTGGAAAACAGCAAGGCCTTCGCCGAGTCGCCTCTGGGCGGCGGCCCCATCGTCCGCGTCGGCGACCGCACCAGCGTGTTCGACTCCGCCCTCACCGACGCCATCGCCCGCGCCGCCGCCGCCCTCCAAACCAAAGACCCCACCTTCCGCTGGCAACGCCGACTCATGCCCGGCGGCACCTGCGAGGCCACCGCCTACCAGGCCCTCGGCCACACCGCGACCTGCCTCTGCCTCCCCCTCGCCCGCTACCACAACATGGACGAGGCCCACGCCCGCATCGCCCCCGAATCGATCCACCTCGACGACTACCACGGCCTCGTCCGCCTGCTCGTCCACCTCGCCCGACATCTCGACGCCCCCGACCCCGGCGAACCGCTGCCCGCCCGCCTTGACCAGCTTTTCAAGCAGCACGAATCGCTGTTACCAACCCCGTCGTGAGTTGACGCCGTTCACCCCGCCCCGCGCACCGCTTGCGCCGGGCGGCCGATGTTGCGCAGCCGCGAAAGGGGTTCACGACCCGATCCCCAAGACGCCGCAGGGGCGGTTCGATATTTTTATTCCGGATAAAACACCTTAAAAATAAGGAAATCTTTGCGCATGGAGCGCGGCTCGCCCCGCTTCGCCCACCCGTGGCACACCCGGCACCGCCGTTGCGATTGATGCCGAGTCCCCCCGCCCCCCGGAAGGGTTTCCGCGGCACGGGGGCAAGTCTTTCGCCAACGACGGACTAATACGTGACTCACAACGACCCGCTAGCGATAACCGCCGACACCCAGGTCAACTGGCTCGAGCTGGCCCGCCTCGCCGCCGCCGGCGAGGGCCACGCCGACCTCGGCCGCGGCGTCCGACGCCTCGCCACCCTCGCCGCCGCGATCCACCGGGCCGCGGCCGGCCCCACGAACCCCCTCTCCACGGACGGGACGAGAGACGACTCCGCAGTGGCGGCCCACGGACGGGCCCCGCAGGTCAAGCCGCCCGGCACGGACGCCGGGCGTTTTTCGCCGTTTCCCGAAACCCGAGAAACCCCGCGATGAACTACGGCCTGTACCTCTCCGCTTCGGGCGTCCTGACGAACAGCTACCGTCAGGACGTCTTTGCCAACAACCTGG
>JBCCRT010000011.1:0-41175 GCA_039201235.1 Planctomycetota bacterium | reverse complement strand
GTCCAGCATCAGCAGCCCCGCCCCCTCGGCGTCCACCGGCATCGCGAACCGCCCGTCCGCGTCCGTCAC
Source organism: Planctomycetota bacterium (assembly GCA_039201235.1). Classification (GTDB taxonomy): domain Bacteria; phylum Planctomycetota; class Phycisphaerae; order Phycisphaerales; family Phycisphaeraceae; genus Algisphaera. Next base: position 41,106 of record JBCCRT010000011.1, on the reverse strand, counting down.
CGCCCGGCCCACCCGCCGCGGCCGCAGCCGGTCCGGGTCCAGCCACAGCTCCAGCTCCGCCCCCGGCAGCCCAAAACGCTCCAGCCGCGGGTCACGCCGGTTCACCAGCTCGACCCCCGGTTCGTCGCCCTCGATCACCACGCCGCGGAGCTGATACGGCGAACAACCCGCCGCCCCCGACAGCGCCAGCAGCAGCGCCGCGACGCCGCACCACCCGCGGCGCGGCCCGGTCAAGCCTGGCCCCCCGCCGACTCCCGCAGCGTCTCGGACTCCGGCAGGTCCTTCAACGAGCCGAGCCCGAACACCTCTAAAAATTGCTTCGTCGTGCCGTACAGCATCGGCCGGCCCAGCTCCTCGGCCCGGCCGACGATCTTCACCAGGTGACGCTCCATCAGGCTCCGCAGCGTCTCGCCGCACGCCACCCCGCGGATCGACTCCAGCTCCGCCCGCAGCACCGGCTGCTTGTACGCCACGATCGCCAGCGTCTCGAGCGCCGCCGCGCTGAGCTTGCCCTGCGACTTGCTCCGCCGAAGCTCCGCCAGCACGTCGGCGTGCTCCGGCAGCGTCATCACCCGCCAGCCCCCCGCGACCGCCTCGATCCGAAACGCCCGGCCCGTCGCCTCGTACTGCCGGTTGAGCTCCGCCACCGCCGCGTTCACCGGCCGGCTGTGCTCCAGCCCGACCGCCTCGGCGATCTTGCCCGACGACAACGCCCGCTCGCTGGTCAAGAGCGCCGCCTCGACCTTCGGGCACAGGACGCCCAGGTCGGCCGAGGGTTCGGTCGTTTCTGTCGCGTCGTTGGCGGTCGCGGCCGTGTCCGACATGCCCGCAATATACCAGCCCGCCGGCCGGTCAGGCCTGCCCGACCAGGCGGTACCGCAGCCCGAGCCGCAGGATTTTTTGCAGCAGCGCGGCGTAGCCGATCCCCGCGTACTCGGCCGACTCGGCGAAGTCCTCGCCGTACATCAGCTGCGGGTTCGGGTTCGCTTCAAGCAGGTACACTTTCCCCTCAGGGCTCAGCCGGAAGTCCAGCCGGGCGTAGCCCGAGAGCTGCAGCCCGCGGTAGACCCGCTTGGCGAGCCGGGGCAGCTCCTCGGCGAGGTTGCCGGGCAGCGGCTCGGCCGGGCCCGTCCGCAGCTCGATCTTTTTCTGGTAGTCCTCGTCCCATTTGACCTTCGCCGTCGCGATCTTCGGCGCCCCCTCCCGCAGCCCGGGGAAGAACACCTCCCAGACCGGCAGGGTCTGCAGCCGGTCGTTGCCCATCACCCCGAGGTACAGCTCCCGCCCGTCGACGTACCGCTCGACCAGCGCATCCGTGCGCAGCTGGCGGTGCACGAACCGGACCCGCTCGGCCAGCTTCTCGTCGTCGTGGACGACCGACGCCTGGCTGATGCCGACGCTGCCCTCCTCGGTGAGCGACTTGACGATCAGCGGGTACGCCAGCCGCTTGGGCCGGCGGAGCTTCGCGGTCGATCGGCCCAGCGGGAAGACGTGGAACGCCGGCACCGGGATGCGGTGGTACCGGCAGATCATCTTCGACACCGCCTTGTTGTGCGCCAGCATCAGCCCCCGCGGGTTGCACCCGGTGTACGGCAGCCGCAGCATCTCGAGCGCCGAGGCGACGTGCGCGTCGAACACCCCGACCCCCGCGAACTCCTCGAGCAGGTTGAACGCGACGTCGGGTTGCAGCGTGTCGATCGCGTTCTTGATCAGCGCCAGGTCCGAGCCGATGCCGATCGGCCAGACCGTGTGCCCCGCGTCCCGCAGCGTCGCGCACACGTCGAACTCCGTCTTGAACGGCGCGACCTCCGTGTCGCTCAGCCCCTCGACCGAGTCCGGCGGGATCAGGTCCTCGTGGCAGAGCAGCAGGATGCGCAGGCGTTTTTTCATGGCGGCCGCTGGTCCTTACAACGCCACCGGGTGGTGGCCCGAGAGCATGTAGTTCATGGTCTGCACCGTGACCATCATCAGCGTCTCTTGCCGCGCCCGCGGCTCGGGCACGGCCAACCGCAGCTTCAGCTCGCGGCAGCGGTCGATCATGTCGCGCAGCACCTGGTCCACGGTGTAGGCGTAGGCCCCGGTCCAGTCGGCGACCTGCTCGCGCAGCGCGGGGCGGTAGCTGCGCAGGAAACCCGCCGCGGTGCGATGGCCGGCGAAACGCGGGGCGTCGGAGAACACGCGGCGCAGGTCCTCGTCGTAGAACTCGGGGAACGCGTCGGCGTAGCGCAGCTTCTTCTGGCGGTAGTGCTCGCGCAGCGTCCGGCGGTCCCGGGTGATCGGCTCGACCTGCCGCCGGCTGCGGACCGGGGCGTTGGAGCCGGTGATCTCGGCCATGACCTCGTCGACATATTCGAGCTTGCGCAGCGCCGGCCAGCCCGCGTAGCGCGACCGCCACCGCGACCGCGGCGTGAGCCAGACGGCGAAGGTCTCGGCGAAGTCCTCGGCCGGGTGCGCCTGGGCGTACCAGCCGTCGAGGTGGGTCACGAAGCGGCGCGAGTTGGGCCGGGGGGTGTAGGCGTCCGGGTACGGCTCGCTGAATCGGCCGAACAATTCACGCCAGCGTTTGCGGCGGTGCAGCCGGTAGGCCGTGTCCACGCAGTGGCCCGCCTCGTGCCGGAGGATGCGCAGGCACGACGCCTCGGTGCCGCCCTCGACGTCGAGCATCTGCGTTTTTTCGAGCCGGCTCAGCCGCGGGTGCGCGAGGTAGAACGGCACGGCGATGCCCGGCACGCCGTCGGGGCTGAACCACTCGGACGAGAGCCAGCAGTGCGGCCGGAAGCGGGCGAGGCCGCGGTCGGCAAGTTCGTGGTAGAGCCGGTCGATCCGGGTCTGCAGCGGCCCGGTGATTTTCACCGGCAGGTCGCAGAAGCGGGTGTCCAGCAGCGTGTCGTCGTCGAGCCGGCCGAGGGCGGCGGGGGTCTTCGGCGTTTTCGTGCGGGCCGACGCGGGCATGGGCCGAGTCTAACCCACAGCCGCGTTACGCAGCCGGTCCGCCGCGATGTCGGTCCCGAGGTCGCCCTTGCCGAAGCCCGGCCGCGCCCCGGCGTCCTCGGCCGCGGCCTGCGCATCTTCGTAATTCGAGATCAGCAGCATCCGCGGCGGGTCGTCGGCTTTCGCTAAATCCCCGATCAGCTCGACGCCCATCTCGGTCGCGAACCCCCCGTCGAGCACGCGGTTCACCAGCAGCAGCGCCCCGCCGTGCGTCAGGTCGTCGAGCGACTTGCGGTCGTTCACCCGGCTCACCTCGGCATCGGGCAGCGTGCGACGGACGAAGGATTTCAGCGGCCCGCTGTCGAAGCCGCAGTGGCCGACGAGGGCGACGTGGGTCGTCTTGGGGGGGGCTTCGCTCATGCCCGAACCATAGCCCCGCGGCTCAGGGCTCGGCCCAGGTCATCGCCGGCTCCGCGCCCGGCCCGCCGTCCCAGGTAAACACCGCCCGGCGGTGCCCGGCGTGGTGCAAGTACAAAAAATCGAACCGCGCCGCGACGCAGCACACCACCGCGAAGTTCGGCCGACCAGCCTCGGTCTCGTCTTCGTCCGGCACCCGGCCGACGACCGACGCGGGCAGGTTCGGGCTCGGCCCGTCGCTGGCCGAGCCCGGCGGCCGCGGCGCGAGGTAGCACCGCCGGCTCGACGGCCGCGACGCCGACCACTGCCGGTCCGCCAACGCGTCGTCGGTGTGCACCGTCGTCGGCCCGGCGACACGCAACTGCACCTTGGCCGGCGCGTCGTAGAACATCCACGAGCTCACCGGCCGTTCGGCCAGGTGACCGACCTTGCCGGCCCGCGTGTCGGTGTGACAGATCACTTGCCGGGTGTCGCGGTCGATGCCGCGCAGCACCACGGTCCGCGTGGCGGGGTACCCCTCGGCATCGACCGTGCCGAGCGTCGGCAAGTGGAACGGCGGCTTCGCCGACCGCGTCGCCACGTCGAGGTGGTGCCAGAGGTGGTCAAGCAGGTCGGGCAGCGAGTCGGTGTCGAAAGACATGGAGATTTTTGATTTTTGGATTTGAGGATTTTTGACTTGGAATTTTCGGGTACGCGCCGCGGATCGGGGGCGGCTCGTCAATCAAAAATCCTCAATCCAACGGCTTCGACAGCGTCTCCGACGCTAAATCAAAAATCACTTCACCGACTCGACCAGGGTGCGGAGTTCGAGCATGGCCGAGAGGTCGTCGGTCCGGCCGCGTCTGTCGTAGGCGGTCACGAGGTTCTGGATCATGCGGATGAGCCAGTCGGGGTGGGTCGCGTGGCGCAGCAACTTCTCGTCGCGGGCCACGGCCCCGCCGGCGACCTCCTCGATGCGGGCGAAGGCCTCGTCACGGCTCAGCACCCGGCCGGCGGCGAACACGTCGACGATCAATCCGGGGTTCGGCTGGTTGTCCCCACGGTAGGCGTCGGTGTCGAGGACCTCGGCGAGGAAGTGGCCCGGGGCGTTCACGCCGCGGACGCGGAGGCCCAGGTGTTCGAGGATGGCCTTGTACAGAAGCGTGAGCGAGATCGGTAGGCCGCGCTGCGTCGCGAGGACCCGGCCCAGGTCGCTGTTGTCGGGGTGGTAGTAGTCGTCGGCGTTGCCGCGGAAGCCGGCCTCCTCGAAGAGCGCGACGTGGGCGTGCGCCAGCAGGGCGCGCGGCTGGCCGCTGGCGCACCGCTGGCGGATCGAGTCGGCCAGCGCGGCGATCTGCGTCTCGACGCGGTCGGGGTCGGCGTCGGGCCGGCCGTGCATCGCCACCGCCACGGCCGCGCGGACCAGACCGCGGGTGGTGTCGATCCCTTCGAGTTCGCGGACCAGGGCCTCGAAGGCTTCGGGCCGGCAGTGCAGCGGGGCGGCGTCGTGGGAGGACATGGCGGTGAGTGGGGGCGGGTGAGTGGGGGTTAGGCCTCGGCGGCGGCTTCGGCGCGGGCGGCGGCGGCCTCGGCGTCGCGGGCGGCCTCCCGCGCGTCGCGGTCGGCGGCCTTTCGTGTGGATCGGGCGTGGAGGAACGAACGGACGCCGATCGTGATGTAGGCGATGCAGGCCCCGCCGGTGCTGAGGAACGAGAACATCTTGAGGACGGTCGTGTCGGGGTGGCCGATGTTGGCAAGCAGGCTGACGACCTTGGACACGCAGTAAGCCCCGAGCAGCAGGGCGAGGGCGAGGGCGGCGTGGATCGTGTGCTTGCGGAGCTTGGCGGCGCAGGCCATCCCGCCGAGGATGAGGAACACGCCGCCGATGAAAGCGGGGATCAGGGCGGTGGCGCTCTTGTCGCCCTGCTGCAGGCCGTAGGCGAGCACGCCCACAGCATTGAGCACGACGCCTAGGGCGAGGGTCAGCAGCGGCAGCGCGAGTTTCTGCATGGGTGTGAACTCCGTTGATTCTCCGTCGCAGTGTAGTCCGCGGGGCGTCGCGGTTCACCGCGGACCGGACCGCGGCGTAACTTTCGTTCGACCGGTCGATGGCGATCGGTTTATGCTGTCACGTCCGGGACTCGGGGGCGGAAGGCTGATTTCACGCGACACGGAGACGACTCGATGTTCGAACGACTGACCGGAACGGGCCGCGGGCTGACCGCGCTGGGGGTGATGGGGTGGGTGACGGTGGGCGTGAGCCCGGCGTGGGCCGACGGCCACGAGGCCGCCGAGGCCCCGGCGCCGGCCGAGGCCGCGGTCGAGACCGCCGAGGCGGTGGAGCCCGCCGCCGAGGCCACGCCCGATGACGGCTTCGCCAACGACGTGGACCGCGTCAGCTACGCCATCGGCCGGGACATCGGCACGAACTTCTCGTCGCAAAACATCGAGGTCAACGTCGACGTGATGGTCGAGGCGCTGCGGGCGTCCTACGCCGGCGAAGAGACCCGGATGACCGACGAGCAGGCGATGTCCGCCATCCAGACGTTCCAGCAGCAGATGCAGATGAAGCAGATGGAGGCCATGATGAAACAGCAGGAAGAGGCGCTGGCCAAGAACACCGAAGAGGCCGAGCTGTTCCTCGCAGCCAACAAGGACAAGGAGGGCGTGCAGGTGACCGAGTCGGGCCTGCAGTACGTCATCAGCGAACAGGGCGACGGCGAAACGCCCGGGCCGGAGGACCGCGTGACGGTCCATTACAAGGGCTCGCTGATCGACGGCACGGTGTTCGACTCGTCGTACGACCGCGGCGAGCCGGCGACGTTCCCCGTCGGCGGCGTCATCCCCGGCTTCGCCGAGGGCCTGCAGCTCATGCCCGTCGGGAGCAAGGGCAAGCTGTTCATCCCGGGCGACATCGCCTACGGCATGCAGGGCGGCCCCGGCGGCCCGAACGCGACGCTGATCTTCGACGTCGAGGTCCTCGGCGTCGAGTCGCCCGAGCCGGCGGCGGCGGGCGACGAGTTGCCCGCGCTGGGTGATTGAACCGCCCGCTAAGCCGCTAGCGGCTTGGCGTATTATTCGGTATGCGTGAACTTACCCTGCCCGCTCCTCTGCTGCTGCTGCCGGGCCTCGGCGCGGACGGCCGGTTGTTCGCCCCGCAGCGTGACGCCCTCGGCGAGGCGGTGCAGACGCCCGGCTGGATCGCCCCGGCTTCGCCGAACGAAGATTTATGCCGCTACGCCGAGCGTTGGGCCGCGTCGATCAACGAGACGGTCGCGGGCTTTGACAAGGACCGGCCGTGGTTCCTCGGCGGGATGTCGATGGGCGGCATGATCGCGTTGGAGATGCTGCCGTTCCTGGACCGGCCGCCGGCGGGGGTGTTTTTGATTTCGTCGTGCCGGGCGACGCTGGCGCTGCCGCGGCTGATCCGGCTCGGGTCGGTCTTCACCGGTCGGATGCCCGCGGGCCTGCTGCAGAAGATCATCCGGTGGATGGCGGTGCCGTTCGCCGTGCGCGACGGGGCGGACGACGACGTGGCCCGGCGGCTGGTCGAGATGGCCAAGGCGTCGGACCCCGAGCACCTGCAATGGGCGATCGGCGCGGTGGCCGAGTGGACCTACCCCGGCCCCCGCCCCCCCCTCGGCGACGCGCCGGCCCCGCCGGTCTTCCAAGCCCACGGCCGGCACGACTGGCTGATCCCGCTGCGCGAGGACGACTGCGACCTGGTCATCGACCGCGGCCGGCACCTGATCAACGCCAGCCACGCCAAGACGGTCAACCGCTGGCTGTACGACCACGTGACCCGGCTCTGCGGCATCGACGAGAGCGCCGAGCCGCGGGTCGAAGACCCGGACGACACGGTGAGGCGCCGGCCCGAGCTCGCGGCGCGGTTTTGAGAGCACTCAGACGGGTCGCTTAAGTGACCGGTCCGTCAACGTGTGCCCGCCGCTTCGCGCAGCGGGTACTCGCGTTCGGCGATACGCTGCACCGCCTCTTCGTAGCCCTTGGGGAAGCCCCAGATCGGGACGTCGGGCAGCTGGACGAGGCCGCGTTCGGCGGGCTCGAGGTCGTGGGCGAGCATCAGCATCAGGTCCGACGCGACGCCGGGGTTGTCGGTGTGGTGCGCGTGGCCGAGGCCGACGGTCTTCTGCCCGGTGATGTCGACGAAGGTGACCTCGGGGTGGGCGCGGAGCCAGAGCCGCTGGGTGTCGCTGAGGTAGTCGGCGGTGATGCTGCCCGCGCGGGTGATGCCGTAGAGCAGCCGGGTCGCCCACCGCAGCGCCTGGTCCTCGGGCGAGGTGTAGAGCGTGAGCCGGCGGGCGACGTGGTGGAACCCCTCGCGGAAGTAGCGTTTCTGCAACACGTCGGCGTCGATGTCGGGGGCGACGAAGACGACGTGGTCGATCTTGAAGCGCTGCTGGATGTCGTCGGGGCTCTCGTCGAAGCCCAGCAGGCGCAGCTCGCGCATGGCGTTGGACGTGAGGAAGCAGCCCATCGAGTGGGCGATGAGGTTGATGCGCTGCGCGTCGGTGTGCTCGGCGAGGAAGATCAGGAGCTGCCGGAGGTCGCTGACGGCGAACTGAGCGGACTCGCGGTCCTCGAGGTAGTCGAAGAGGTTGGAGGCCGAGGGCCAGGAGAACGCGATGACCGCGCCGCGTCGGCCGTTGTAGTGGTGCAGCGAGGCGGTGGTCTCGAGGGCGTCGGTGAAGGAGTTGAAGTAGCCGTGGACGTAGACGTAGAGCTCGGCGTGGCCGGTGGCGGTCATCTCGTCGTTGAGGGCGTCGGCGAAGCGGAAGGCGGCGCGGCCCGGGTCGCGGCGGGGCATGAACTGGACCTGAAGGTCCACGGGGTCTTGGCTGTTGCGGGTGGCGCGGCGGACGACGCGGGGCGGGGCGGTGGTCAGCAGCGGGCCGAACTCGTCGGCGGGGGCAAAGGTCAACTCGGGCCGGGCGGTCCCTCGGGGCCCGACGGTGCGGTGGATCAGGCCGTCCCAGTCGAGGTTTCGGTCCGCGCCGATGTCGACGCCGACGCGGCCGAGCAGCAGGGCGTCGCCGCGCTGCACGCCGTAGTCCTCGCCGGGCCCGCCGAGGTTGCCGTTGCGGTCGGTGGCGTAGAACAGGGTGGCGCCGGTCTGGCGTTGGTCGTCGGGCAGCTCGGCGAAGGGGTCGGCGGCCGTGCCGTGGAACATCGCCGGCGCGAGCATCAGCCGCCGTGCGCAGCCGGCCCCGGTGGCGAGCAGGCCGACCAGCAGCAGCAGCGCGGCCCGGCGGCGGTGGCGGGTGGCGGTTTCGCGTCGCATCGGTTCGGGTTGTTTTAATCGAAGCGACGCGGCGGCGGGTTTGCAACGCGTTAGCGAGCCGGCTACACCGCTGCCATGAACGATACCTCAACCTCTCGCCCCGCCGACCAGCTCCGCCCGACGACGATCGAGCCGTTCCCCACGAACGCGGCGGGCAGCGTGGTCATCGCCGCCGGCGACACGCGGGTGCTGTGCACCGCGAGCGTGCAGCCCGACGTGCCGAAGTGGATCCGGCGCGACCCCGAGACCGGGCAGCCGACGCACGGCTGGGTCAGCGCCGAGTACGCGATGCTGCCGGGCTCGACGCCGGACCGCAAGCGGCGCGGCCCCGACGGCCGGGGCACGGAGATCCAGCGGCTCATCGGCCGGGCGCTGCGGGCGGCGGTGGACCTCGACGCGATGCCCGGGCTGGCGGTGACCTGCGACTGCGACGTCCTGTCGGCCGACGGCGGCACGCGGACCGCGGCGATCACCGGCGCCTACGTCGCGCTGGTGCAAGCCCTCCGCTGGGCCGAGTCCCAAGGACGCTTAACCAGTGCCAAGGCGGCTTTGCTCCCGGGGGCGGTGGGGGCCGTCAGTGTGGGGGTCATCGACGGGACGCCGACGCTGGACCTCGACTACCCGCTGGACGTGCGCGCCGAGGTCGATATGAACGTGGCGATGAACGCGGCCGGGCGGTTCATCGAGGTCCAGGGCACGGGCGAGAAGGGCACGTTCGACCGCGGACAGCTCGACGCCCTGTTGGACCTCGCGGAAAAAGGTATCCGAGAGTTGATGGCGATCCAGGCGGCGGCGCTGAGTTAAAATCCGGCCTAGCCGATGCCCTGGACGCTGTACCGCTACATCCTGTGGGAGCTGCTGAAGCTGCTGGTGCTCAGCACGGCCGTGCTGGTGGTGCTGCTGAGTTTCGCGGCGGCGATCCAGCCGATCAGCGACGGCAAGCTCTCGCCGGCGCTGCTGCTGAAGTTCGTGGCCTTCACGATGCCGACGGTGCTGGGGTTCGCGCTGCCGTTCGCCGGGGCGTTCGCGGCGACGCTGGTGTTCATCCGCATGGCGGGCGATAACGAGGTGCTGGCTTGCTCCGCGTCGGGGGTCAGCTACGTCCGGCTGCTCGCGCCGGTGCTGGCACTCGGGCTGGTACTCACCGGCGGGATGCTGTACCTGGCCAACTACGTCGTGCCGGGCTTCTACCGGATGGCGGAGCGGACGGTGGAGCGGGACGTGGTGAGCCTGCTCGTGTCGCGGCTCAACGCGCAGCGGTTCTTCGAGTTCCCGGGGGAAGACTTGGTGATCTACGCCGACGCGGCCAACGAGTTCCCGCCGCCGCCGACGCCGGGGTCGGTGCTGCCGATGACGCAGTTTGTCGAGCTGCGGGGCGTGGTGGTCGGCGAGCTGGACGAGCGGGGCGGGATCGGCCACGACACCACGGCCGAGCGGGCGGTGCTGCAGGTCTACGGCGGGGACGCCTCGGCCGACGCCTGGGGCGTGTTCCAGCTCGAGAATGTCACCCGCGGCGCGCCGTCGACCGGGGTGCTGATGTCCAGCGGCTTCACCGAGATCGGGCCGCTGCGGATCCCCAGCCTGTTCAGCGACAACCCCAAGTTCCTCTCGGCCGGTGACCTGGACCGCTACGAGCGCCGGCCCGAGCTCGACGCCGAGGTCCGCGAGAAGCGGCAGGCGCTGACCTCGGCGATGGCGACCGAGAGCCTCCGCCGCGCGTTCGTGCGGGTGAAGGACCGTGCGGTGCTGCAGGGGGCGTTGGCGGGCGACCGGTTCGTGATCTCCGTGCCGCGGGTTGAGGAGGAGGGCGAGCTGCTGCGGCTGTCGGCCGAGGGCGGCCGACCGATCCGGCTGGAGCGGTTCACCGACGGCCGGGTCGCGGGCCCGCCGGTGCGGACCTACGAGGCCCCGCTGGCGTTCGTGAAGGTGCGGACCCACGCGCTGAGCCCCGAGCCGACGATCGACCTGGAATTGGTGGACGTGACGGTGACGGGCGCGGCGGGCGAGCCGATCGTGGGCAACCGGTCGCTGCAGTTCCGCCGGCTGACCTGGCCGAGGTTCCTGCCGGACGATTTGGACGATCGGCCGTCGCGGGAGCTGCTGGCCGAGGCGGGCGGGCAGGCCTACGCCGGGTCCGAGACGGTGGCGGTCGGGGCCGACCGGCTGGGGCAGGTCTTGCGGATCCTGAAGCGCAACATCGTGGGGCAGCGTCATGAGCGCGCCGCCTCGGCCGTGTCGTGTGCGCTGCTGCTGCTGCTCGGGGCGGTGCTGAGCATCCGTCTGCGGGACCGGCCGCCGCTGGTGGTGTATTTCTGGAGCTTTCTGCTGGCGATCGTGACGCTGATCATCATCAGCAGCGGCGTGAACGTCGCGGGGGTGAGCCCGGCGTCGCTGGCCGCGGGGATGGCGGTGGTGTGGTCGGGCAATTTGTTGTTGTTGGTGTTGTTGCTGTTGGCGTACCGGGGTCTGACGCGGCACTGAGATGCAAGAGATGGGCGGACAAGTCCGCCCGCTACACGTTCAATGAAAACGCTGGACCGCTACATCGTGAAGCAGTTTCTGACGAACTTCGTCGTGCTGTTCGCGGTGGTGATGCTGCTGTTCGTGTCGCTGGACCTGATCGTGGACCTCGACGAGTTCGTGCAGGCGGGTGAGGCGCACCAGGATTTTTGGTACGGCGTGCCGCTGCTGGCGACGCTGGCGGCGGTGGTCGACTACTACGTCCCGGTGGTGCTGCTGGTGTACGTGTTCTTCAACGGGTTGATCGTGGTCGGAGCGATGGGGTTCACGATCGTGGGGCTGCAGCGGCACCGGGAGCTGACGGCGGTGATCGCCAGCGGGGTGAGCCTGTACCGGGTGGCGGCGCCGATTTTGGTAACGGGGTTCCTGCTGAGCACGCTGACGCTGCCGGTGCAGGAGTTCGTGCTGCCGCCGCTGGCCCCGGAGCTGGTGCGGGCCAAGTCGGAGCTGAAGAAGCCGAAGAAGGGCCTGGAGAGCCGGGAGGTGTTCTACGCCCAGGCGGGGGGACAGGACCTGCTGAGTGCCGAGCGATTCGACGCCGAGGAGGGGGTGCTGCACGGCCTGCGGGTGCTGCACCGCGACGCGGCGGGGACGACGCTCGAGAGCATCATCGCCAAGCGGGCGACGTGGGACGACGCGGCGCGGGCGTGGCAACTCGAGGGCGGCTTCGCCGAACGGCCGGTGGGCGAGGCGGTGGCGGGCGGGGCGACGACGCAGACGCTGTACCCCGTGTCGGCGTACGAGACGGGGCTGTCGCCGACAGTGCTGCTGGCGCGGCGGGACGCCTTGTTCGCCAGCCTGCTGTCGATCCGCACGCTCGAGGCACTGGCGGACAACATGGCGGTGAGCCCGGCCCAGCGGGACCGCGTCCGGCAGATCGTCTCGGGGCGGTTCAGTCTGATGGCGCTCAACGTGCTGGTGCTGGTGATGGGGCTGCCGTTCTTCTTGAAGCGGCTGCCGGGCAACACACTGTCGGCGTCGCTGCGGGCCGCGGCGGTGTGCATCGGGGCTTGGGGGGGCGGGCTGCTGTTGCTGCAGCTCGCGCCGGGGGCGCTGCCGTTCGGCGGGCCGGCGTTGGTGGCGTGGCTGCCGGTGGCGCTGTACCTGCCGGTGGCGGCGTATCTGCTGCAGACGGTGGAGTCTTGAGGGCTTGTCACGGGTGGCGGCCTGGTCTTGGGGGGTTTAAGCTGCGCGGTTCATGGCCGAGAACCGGATCGACAGTTTGTTCGCGGAGTTGCGGGCCGGGGGGCGTAAGGCGTTGATGCCGTTCGTCACCGCGGGCGATCCGGACGTGGGGACGACGGTGCGGCTGCTGGAGGCGGCGCAGGAGGCGGGGGCGTCGGTCTGCGAGGTGGGGATCCCGTTCAGCGACCCGATTGCGGACGGGCCGGTGATCCAGGCGTCGATGGCGCGGGCGTTGGACGCGGGGCTGAAGGTGTCGGACGTGTTCGCCGCGGTGGCGGAGGCGCGGCCGCGGCTGTCGCTCGGGCTGGTGGCGATGGTGAGCTACTCGATCGTGCACCGGCTGGGGCTCGACGCGTTCGTCGGGCAGGCGGCCGACGCGGGGTTTGACGGGCTGATCTTCCCCGACCTGCCGCTGGCGGCGTCGGGCCCGGCCCGGGCGGCCGCGGATGCGCACGGCCTGACGCTGAGCCTGCTGATCGCCCCGACCACCCCGATCGCCCGGGCCGAGCAGATCGCGGCGGCGTGCCGCGGTTTCGTGTACGTCGTGTCCCGGCCCGGGATCACCGGCGCGTCGTCGGCGCTGCCGGAAGAACTCCCGCGGCGGCTGGAGCGGCTGCGGGGGGTGACCGACCTGCCGCTGGCGGTGGGCTTCGGGGTCAGCACGGCCGAGCAGGTGCGGAGCGTCGTGAGCGTGGCGGACGCGGCAATCGTGGGCTCGGCGTTGGTCGAGCGGGTACACCGCTATTCCGGGGGTGAAGACGCGGTGGGGCACGCCCGGTCCTTCATCGCCGAACTGGCGACCGGGTTACCCGTCGGGTCCGCCGCGGCCTGAAACCAACCGACCCGAAGCTCAACCACCGACGTATCACCCCCCCGGAATTGCCCGCCTCAGGACCTGACATGCGTACGAGTCGAAGCCCCGTGTTGCGATCGCCGACCGGCGTGTGGCGGGTCCCGCTTTTGGTTGTGGCTCTGTGGGGTCCGGCGGCCGCGGCGCAGGACACCCAGGACACCCCGGACACCCCGAAAGCTCCGGAAGTTTCGGGCGTTCCGGGGGCCGAGGCCCGGCGGTTGGTCTCGGACATGCTGCTGCGGCGGGCGATCGCGACGCTGCGGGACCAGCGGACGCCGGACGTCGAGCTGCGGGACGACCAGCAGGTGCGGGCCGACGTGCTGCTGGACTTGGCGGTCCAGCTGTCGCCCGACGACGCGGAGCTGTGGGAGCGGAAGGTCAACCTCGCCGAGCAGGCGGGAGACACGGCGGGGGCGATCGCGGCGCTGCGGCGGGTGGTGGACTTGCGGCCCGACGCGGACGCACGGCGGCTGCGGCTGACGCTGGCCGAGCTTGCGGAGATCGATACGCTCGACGGCCGGCTCGCGGTGCTGGAGCAGCGGCTGAACGAGCTGCCGGAGGGCGACGCGGACGGGCCGCTGCGGTCGCGGCTGGCGTCGGCGGCGGCGACGCTGGCGCGAGAGCTGGGGGACCAGCCGGCGTTCCTGAAACACCTCAAGACCGCGGTGCGGTCGGACCCGGCCAACGGCGAGGCGGCGGCGCTGACGTGGCAGCTCGCGCGGGAGCGGGACGCGTCGCCGCGGAACCGCGCGGCGGCGGCGATCAACCTGGTGCGGGCCCGCCCGCTGGACTCCGACGCCCGGCTGATCCTCGGCCGGGCGCTGGCGGACGTCGCGGCGTTCGAACCGGCGGCCGAGCAGTTCGAGGTCGCGGCGCGGCTGCCGCGGGTCGGCCCGGTGCCGCCGGACTACTGGGCGGCGTGGAGCGGGAGCCTGATCGCGTCGGGCCGGCCGGACGACGCCGCGGCGCTGATCGACCGGATCGAGGCGGGCGTCACGCGGGCCGACGCGCAGGGCAACCCCGTCGGCGAGCTGCCGATCGAGCTGGACCTGCACCGCCGGGTGCTGCACGGCGAGACCGAAGAAGGAACGGCCGCGTACGAGCGGGTGACCGAGTCGCTGCGGGCCGCGATCGACGCCGGCCGACCGGGCGCGGAGCTGGACCTGGCGTGGGTGATGGCGATGTTCGGCCCGGACACCGAGGCGGTGACCGACCTGCTGGCGGGTCAGGACCGCAGCGACCCGCGCTACCTGCGGGCGACCGGGTTCGTCTATATGCGGGAGGGGGCCGAGACCTGGGCTCGCCGGTCGTTCGAGGCGGTGGCGGACGACGACGACGTGGCGGCCTACGGCCTGGCTTTGCTGCAGGGCCGCGACGACGCGGGGCGGGCCCGCTTCGTGCGGCAGGTCATGCACGATCGCCCCGGCACCTTCGGCGGGCTGCTCGCGGCGAGCCAGCTCCAGGAGATGCGCCGCGACGTGATGCCGGGCCGCGAAGGGCGGGCGGTCATCGACGCGATGAACCGGCTGCCCTCGGCCTTGTGGCGGCTGGACACCGACCGCGCGCCGTGGACCAACGTACGGGCCGAGTTCGCGCTGACGCGGACGCCGTACCTGCTGCCCATCCGGGTGGACCTGGTGATCCAGAACCTGCTGAACCTGCCGATCCCGCTGGACGCGTCGGTGGGTCACGGCACGACGGGGCTGATCGGGGTCTCGGCGTTCGCGGCGGGCCGGCCGGTGGGCGACGTGCCGCCGGTGGTGGTGGATCTGGGGGGTCGGCTGACGCTGGGCCCGCGGGAGCGGTGGGCGGTGCCGGTGCGGCTGGACCGCTCGATCTTCGGGCTCTTCGCGGCGACGCAGGCGCCGTCGACGCTGACGTACAACGCGACGTTCGTGACCGCACCGCGTTTCCTGCCTAACGGGGCGTTCGTCGCCGGGCCGCTGGGCGCGACGGACAACGTGCGGTCGCTGCAGACGTTCGCGCCTAACTACCGCCCGGACACGCTGGGGCAGATGGCGGACCGCGCGGCCTCGGAGGATGAGCGGGACCGGTTCGTCGCCCTCGCCGAACTGACGCGGTTCGCGCCCAACCTGCGTCAGGAGGGGATCGACTCGGCGTTGGCGCGGCGGTGTGTCGAGGCGCTGATCGGGGCCTACGACCGCGGCGACGCGGCGCAGCAGGCCTGGATCGTGCTGATGCTGCCGCCCGAGCCGGGCGAGCCGGCGCTGCGAACGCTGCTGGAGCAGGCTCAGCGGAGCGGGTCACCGCTGGTGCAGGTGGCGTACCTGCAGACCCACGCGACCGACGCCGACGACGCGGCGCTGGCGGCGATGGCCCGCGACGGCGGCCCGGCCGTGCGTCGGTTTGCCGAGGCCCAGGCCGCGTTCCTGCGTCTGCCCCCCCCGCCCCCGGAAGCGGCCCTGGAGTAATCGGCCGAGACGTCCGGAAGATCAGCCGACGGGAGAGCCCCCGCGGAACCCGATGCATGAGCGCAGCGCGGCCGGACGGAGCGGTGGAGAAGTTCAAAGCGTGGTGGGGCCGTTACGTCGGCGGCGAGGCGGTGCCGCGGCGGCTGTGCCACCGCTGGTTCCGCGATGAGGCGGGGTACCGCGGCCGGGTCGCCCGCTTCGGGGACGTCAAGCCCGACCGCCCCGAAGACTTCGTGTGGCAGCCGGGCCCGCCGCCGCCGCCGGACGAGGCGTTCGCCCGGCTGCGGTGGGGCGGGCAGCTCCTGGTGACCCACGGGGACGACGACACGCTGCTGCGGGCGGCGCGGGCCTACGCCGCGGACGACGGCTTCGAGGTCGAGGCCGGGCCCCGGGCGACCTTCCCGCAGCGCTTCGGTATCCCGCTGCCGCTCTTCGGCCGGCGGCTGCGCTACCTGCTGCTCCGCAAGGTCACGCTGCTGCGCCCCGGCGAAGACACCGACCGCTTCACCTTCGACGTCCGGCTGGTGCGTCGGCCCGAGCTGGGCAACCGCTACGTCGTGATGAAGCAGGTGCCGCGCTACCGCCGGGTCGTCGCCCGGCTGCACAACCGCTTCCCCGAAGCGCCGCAGACCGTGCTGCTCGAGCGGGCCGAGAAGCTGGTCAAGCGGGTGTTCCCCGTGTTCCTCACCCGCGAGGCGGGGTTCCTGCAGCTCTTGAACCGCGATCTGCCCGCCGAGTATCGGGGCCGGGTGCCCGAGGCGCTGGGCTTCGAACGCGCGGCCGACGGCACGATCAAGCGGCTGTACATGACCTGGCTGCGGCTGGGCGTCGACCCGGTCTCGCACCTGGATTTTGCGAAGCAGGCGGCCGAGCTGCTGAGCGTGCTGCACGACCGGGTCGGGGTGATCCACCTGGACCTGAGGCTGGACAACGTGCTGATCTGCGACGGGCGGGTGTGCTTCATCGACTTCGGCAGCTCGGTGCGCGTCGGCGAGAACATCGCGGCGAGCCCGCTGCTCAGCTCGCTGTTCGAGGAGATGGCCAACACCAGCCGGATCCAGCGGACCATGGGCCGGATGCGCGACGCGGGCCGGCTGACGTCGGACGTGCTGGTCGCGGCCCACGGCAAGCTCGACAAAGGGGTGGACATGTTTTACCTGTCGCTGCAGATCAGCAAGCCGGTGAGCAACCCGGACCTGCGGCCGCTGATCGGCTTCGAGCCGGGGTCCGAGGTCGCCAAGCGGATCAAGCTGATGACCGGGGCGATCCTGCGGCCGAGTGACCCGAACCGCCCGCACTTCATCTCCGCGGCGGACGTGCTCGGCGGCCTGCGGCGGATCGAGGCGAAGCTGGAAGCGGCGGGCGAGTCGACGACATGACCGGGCCCCGTTTCGGGCGGGCGAGGCTCCCGCCGAGCCGCGTGCCGCAGAAACGCGGCGGCTCGGCGGCAGCCTCGCCCTCCCCAAGCGGGCCTCCGTGTCCGGCCGCACTATGATTCACCACGTGTAACGACCCACGACGGAGCCAACCATGCCTCGACTGCCGATGTTTTTTGCCGCCATGCCCCGAATCTTGGCGGCGTTGTTGCTGGCCGTCCTGCTACTGACCCCGGCCGCCCGGGCCGACGAAGCGGCGGAAGAACAAGCCGCCACCCCGCTGGTCGGCTGGATCGAGCTCAGCGGCACGCTGCGCGAGGCCCCGACGCCGTTCGCCTGGGTCACCGAGGCCGACGCCGGCCCGTCGCTGCCGGGGCTGCTCGACCAGCTCGAGCTTGTCCGCGACGACGCGACGTACCGCGGCGTCGTGCTGTTCCTCGACCAGCCGATGCTCACGCTGACCCAGTGCACCGCGATCGCCGACATGCTCGAAGAGTTGCGGGCCGCGGGCAAGACGGTGATGACTTTCGCCGAGACCTACACGCTGACCGACTACCTCATCGCCAGCGCGGCCGACGAGGTGCTGCTGCAGAAGAAGGGCGAGCTTTATCTAAACGGCCTCGCGATCGAGGAGATGTACCTCGCGGGCATGCTCGAGAAGATCGGCGTGCGGCCCGACCTGCTGCAGGTCGGCAAGTACAAGGGCGCGGACGAGACGCTGATGCGCCGCGGCCCGAGCGAGGCGTGGGACGAAAACATCAAGGGCCTGCTCGACGGGCTGTACGACCAGACGATCGACCGCATCGCCGCGGCCCGCGGCATGGACCGCGCCGGGCTCGAGAAGCTCATGGCCGACGGCTGGACGCTGACCGACACGCAGCTCGTCGAACGCGGCGCGGTCGATCAGCTCGTGGACCGCGACCTGCTCTCGGCGACCGAGCCGGTGTTCGGCGACGCGTGGGACTGGGACGCCGAGCTGGGCCGGAAGACCAGCGACCTGGACATGAGCAACCCGTTCGCGGTCTTCAGCACGCTCTTCGCCGAGCCGACCCGCCAGACCGACCGGCCGACCCTGGCGGTGATCCACGCCGATGGCCCGATCACCTCCGGCGAGTCGTCGATCGGCGACGGGCTGTTCAGTGACGCGAGCATCGGCAGCGCCACGATGATCCGCGCCCTCGAAGACGCGCTGCTGGACGATCAGGTCAAGGGCGTTGTGCTGCGTCTCGACTCGCCGGGCGGCTCGGCCCTCGCCTCGGAGGTGATCTGGCAGGCGCTGCGCGAGCTGGGTAACGACAAGCCGGTGGTCGCCGTGGTCGGGTCGATGGCGGCGTCGGGCGGCTACTACATCGTCAGCGGGGCCGACGAGGTCTACGTCCAGCCGCACTCGATCGTGGGGTCGATCGGCGTGGTGGGCGGCAAGATCACGCTGGGTGGGCTGTACGACTGGGCCGGCATCGACGTGGTCCGCCGCAGCCGCGGCCCGGGGGGTGAGCTGTTCAACTCCGTCGAGCCGTTCACCGAGCCGCAGCGCAAGCGGGTCCGCGAGGCGTTGACCCTGGTCTACGAACAGTTCGTCGACCGCGTGGAACTCGGCCGGGGCGACCGGCTGCCCGACGTCTCCGAAGTCGCGGAGGGCCGGCTGTTCGTCGGGAGCCAGGCGGTCGAAAACGGCATGGCCGACCAGCTCGGCGGCGTCGACGACGCGCTGGGCGACCTCGCCGACCAGCTCGGCCTGGCCGAGGGGGAGTACGACGTGATGAACTTGCCGGGCCCGATGTCGCTGGGCGATTACCTCGACGGGCTGTTCGGTGTCCGCGGCCCGGCCGTGTCGCTGCCGCTGGGCACCGACGCCCCGGCCGTGTTCCGGACCGCCGAGCAGCTGCTGGGTCCGGTCGCGTGGCAGAGCGTGAGCCGGACGCTGTCGGGCCTGATGCTGCTGCGCGACGAGCCGGTGCTGATGCTGATGCCGTCGGCCATTGTGGTGCGGTGACGGGGAATGAGCCACGGATGAACGCTGATGAACAGGGATAATTTTCTTCGGCGTATCACCGCGGCTTTCTCGCTGGAGCCATTTTGTTTTGATCCGTGTTTATCCGCGTTCATTCGCGGCTAAATCTGTCTTGTCGGATTGAATGCGACGACGTCCATGCAGGTAGCCGTCATCCTCCCCGCCGCCGGCTTGGGCCGACGCTTCTCTGCCGGCAGCGTCGCGTCGCGCAGCAAGGTCGAGTTCGAGCTGGCCGGCAAGCCGGTCTTTCTGCACACGATCGAGGCGTTCCGCGCCGTGGCCGAGGTGACACAGATTATCCTCGCGGTGTCGCCCAACGGGATTGACGAGTTCCGCTTCCGCTGGGAAGACGCGTTGGTGTTTTCGCAGGTTCAACTCGTGGCCGGGGGGCGGGCGGAGCGTTGGGAGACGGTGAAGCTGGCGTTGGCCGCGGTGGACCCGGCATGTAGTCATGTCGCCGTCCACGACGCGGCCCGGCCGCTGGTGTCACCGACGCTGATCGAGCGGGTGTTCGCGGCCGCCGAGCGTTTGCCCGCGGTCGTGCCGGGGCTGCCGGTGAGCAGCACGCTCAAGCGGGTCGGCGGCGAAGCCGCAGCCCCGGCGTCGGCCGACCCATTGGACGACCTGCTCGGTGTCGATAGCTCGCCGACCGCGGACGCCCGGCCGGTTTTAGAAACCGTCCCGCGCGACGGGCTCTACGCGATCCAGACGCCCCAGGTCTTCGCCGCCGACCTGCTTCGGCGGGCCTACGCCCAAGACCTCTCGCGCCTGGCTGCGACCGACGACGCCGGCGTGGTCGAGGCGCTCGGCGAGACGGTCCACGTCGTCGAGGGCGACCCGACCAACTTGAAGATCACCCACCCCGCCGACGCCGAACTCGCCGCGGCGATTCTCGCCCCACGCCGTGAGAAGACGGCGACGAAGAAAGCCGTCGATCTCTTCGACGACGAAGACGATTAGACCGCACCCACCTCACGTTTAGCGGGTGACGCGCAGCGT
This sequence comes from Planctomycetota bacterium, assembly GCA_039201235.1. Classification (GTDB taxonomy): domain Bacteria; phylum Planctomycetota; class Phycisphaerae; order Phycisphaerales; family Phycisphaeraceae; genus Algisphaera. Next base: position 21,104 of record JBCCRT010000011.1, on the reverse strand, counting down.
CCCGCGGTCGGTCGGCCCCCGGAAAGGGCGGCTACGCCGCACCCGCTAAACGTGGAGTTGCGACGCGCTAACGCGATCGTTCCCGCGCCGCCGCGGCGTCGTCGGGCCGGCCGAGGCGGTCGTAGAGCGCGGCGAGGCGGCGGGCGTGGATCGGGCGGTCGGGCTCGAGCATCTCCAACGCCTCGACTTGAAACGCCGCGGCGTCGAGGTCGCCTCGCTGCAGGGCGAGCGTCGCCGCGAGCTCGCGGAACGACGCGTTGTAGGGCTCGAAGTGCAGGGCCCGCCGCGTGGCGTGGTATGCCCGGTCGAGCCGGCCGGCGTCGCGGTGTAGCTGGGCGAGCTGCCGCGACCAGTCGGCGGTGTAGTTGTTGGTCTTCTCCAGCAGCTGCAGCGACCCGAGCGCGGCGTCGGGCTCGCCGAGGTCGAACGCGAGCTTGACCAGTTGCCGGTGCGGCCACGGGTCGGCGGGGCGGGCCTCGGCGTAGCGGTGCAGCCAGTGGCGGGCGGCCTCGGCGTCGGGCAGGTCGACGGCCCGCCCGGCGATCAGCCGCAGCAGGCCCGGGTGCCGCGAGCCGTCAGACTCGTAAAGCGCGATCAGCTCGGCGGTGTCCACGTCCTCGCCGGCCGAGGCGAGGACGGCCTCGACTTCTTCGCTCGCCTCGACGGGGGCCAGGCCCCACGCCTCGACCTGCCCTGCGGCCCACCCCCGGAAGCTGTCCATGAACGCGTCGGGGTCGTAGCCGGTGACCTGCCGTAGTGCCTCGGGGTCGGACGCCCCGTCGCGGTACAGGTCGAGCATCCGGACCGCGGCGTCGTTGCCCCAGCGGGACCGGATGAACTCCAGCATCCAGCCCGACTGGGCGTAGGCGAGCGGTGTGTCGCGCGGCGTGCGGGGGCGGATGAAGCCCCAGTTGATTTCGTCGTAGTCGAAGAGGAAGTCTTCGTTGAGCGCGGCGGCGAGCAGCAGCTGGTACGTCGCGTAGGTGCGGTCGGTGGTCTCGACCGAGACGGCGCAGGCCTCGGTGAACCAGTGCGGGACCCGGCCGTCGGTCTGGGTGAGGTTGACGGTGTGGGCGAACTCGTGGCGCATGACGTTGACCCAGTTGAAGGGGTCGGCCTGTCCGGGCCCGGAGCGGGGCGGGGTGAGGCCGATGACGTCGCCGACCGCCGCGCCCAGGGCCGGGAGGTTCGGCAGGCCGCTGAGGCGGACGCCGAAGGTGCGCTGGTCGGGCATCAGCTCGACGAGGGTCTTGTTGGCGGGGCGGTGGCCGAAGGTCGCGGTGATCTCGTCGTACATGGCCTCGAGGTGTTCGGGCATCTCGCGGGCCAGCGCCTCGTCGGGGCCGGGGCGGTAGCGGATGACGAAGTGTTCGGTCTCGATGGTTTGGTAGACGTTGACCAGGTCCTCGGCGAGGCGGAGCTGGTTGTTGACGCGGACGTGGAACGGGTCGAGCCGGGCGGCGTGGGCGAGCTGGGCGCAGGCGTCGGCGACGTCGCCGTAGCGCATCAGCAGCAGGGCGAGTTCGAGCCGGGGCGCGGGCCAGTTGGGGGCGCGGTCGACGGCCTCCTGGAGTAGCCGACGGGCGGGCTCGTATTGCCGTGCGTTGGAGAGGGCTCGGCCGGCGGTGTAGTGCGCCAGCGGCGAGCCGGGGGCGACGGCGTCGAAGCGGTCGAGGGCGGCGGTGAGGGCCTCGTCGTCGTAGGCGCAGGCCGCGACGGCGGCGTGGAGGGCGAGCAGCTCGCGGCGCCGCGGCAGGTCGAAAAGGGCGGGTTCGACGGCGGCGCGGGCCGCGGCGACGTCGCGCTGCTGTAGCAGGGAATACGCCTCGATCTCGGCGGCGAGGGCGTGGCCGGGGTTGACCACGCGCAGCCGGGCGGCGACCTCGGCGGCGGCGTCGAAGCTGAAGCTCTCGACGGCGAGCTGACCCAGGCCGGCCCACGCCCCGGCGGCGTGGGGGTTCAGCGTCAGGGCCTCTTCGAAGACCTCGGCCGCCTCGGGCCGGTTGTCCTTGGTCATCAGCAGCCGGCCCTCGGCGACGCGGGCCGGCCAGTACAGCGGGTCCAGCTGCTGGTACGCCCGCCCCAGCATCCGCAGCGCGAGGCGGTAGTCCTGCGCCGGCCGGCCCTCGAGCGCGGCGAGCGCGACGATGGCCTCGGCCGCGGCGGTCAGCTCGGCCGGGTCGTCGATGGTCTCGTGCTGGAAGCGGTCGCGGAGCGGCGTGAGCAGCTCGACCGCGTCGGCCAGCCGGCCCAGGTCTTCGAGGGCGCGGGCCCGCAGCAGCGTGCCCTGGACGGTGGTGTCCTCGGCGAGCAGGGCTAGCACCCGCTTCGCGTCGCCGCGGAACCGCGCGGCCTTAGCCCGCAATATGGGATCGACCGTGTCGTCGTCGAACACCGGGTCGTCGACGCGCCGCTGCGCCCACGCCAGCGCGGCGGCCTCGTCGGGGGTCAGCGGTTCCAGGTTGTCCCATCGGCCGTGGAAGAGTTCGAGCCGGCGACGCTCGGCGTCATCCAGGGCGGGGCTGTCGAGGACACGGGTCAGCGTCGGCGACGCGGCCGGCGGTTCGAGCGTGGTCTTCGGCGGGTCGGCGTGGGCGGGAAGAACCAAGCAGAGCAGGGACAAGCAGACGGCGGCGGCCCGAGGCCGTAAGGTCGTGGGGTCCATGAGGAGAGTCTAGACCCGTTTTGCTGGGGACCCGCGTCGTGCAGCAGCCCGAAACCCGAAAGTTCCCCGAGTTCGCCGGCGACTTCCCGGTGCTGCGCGAGCTGGACTTCTTCAACCACGCCGGGGTCGCGCCGGTCAGCGGCCCGGCGGCGGCGGCGCTGCGCGAGTACGCCGACCACGCGGCCCGCCGCGGCTACGTCGGCTCGGGGTGGTACCGTCGGGCGAACGAGGTGAAGATGCGCGCAGCCGACCTGATCGGCGCGGCCGGGCCACACGAGATCGCGTTCGTGCCGAACACCTCGACCGGCCTGTCGCTGGTGGCCAAGGGCCTGAACTGGCGGCCCGGCGACCGCGTGGTCATCACCGGTGTCGAGTACCCGGCCAACCGCTACCCGTGGGAAGACCTGCGGCGCTTCGGCGTCGAGATGGTTGAGGTGCCCGAGGAAGCGGACGGACGGATCGACGTGCAGCGGGTCTGCGACGCGGTAAACGACCGGACGCGGGTGGTGTCGGTGTCGCACGTGCAGTACGCCTCGGGCTTCCGGATCGACCCCCGGCCGATCGCCGAGACGGTACACGCCGCCGGCGGGTATCTGTGTCTCGACGCGATCCAGAGCGTCGGCGTGCTGGCGGTGGACGTGGCGGCGCTGGGCGTGGACTTTCTTTCGGCCGACGGGCACAAGTGGATGCTCGGGCCCGAGGGGCTGGGTTTTTTCTACTGCCGGGCCGAGCTTTGCGACCGGCTGCACCCGAACGTGGTGGGCTGGATGAACATGGTGGACGCGGGGAACTACGGCGACTACCGGTTCGAACTGCGGCCCGACGCGCGGCGGTTCGAGCCGGGGACGTGGAACGTGCCGGGCATCCTGGCGCTCGGGGCGAGCCTGGACCTGCTGCTCGGCGTCGGGATCGACGGGGTGTGGCCACGGGTCGAGGCGTTGACCGCGCGGCTGGGCGACGGGCTGGCGGGGAAGGGTTACCCGGTCTTCTCGCCGCGTGAGCACGAGGGCGAGCGCAGCGGGATCGTGATGTTTGAGTTGCCGGCGGCGTTACGCGGCACGACCGACCCGAAGCGGGTGGCGGCGGACCTGGAGAAGGACGGCATCGTGGTGGCGGTGCGCGAGGGCCGGCTGCGAGCGAGCCCGCATTTTTACAACACCGCGGCGCAGATCGATCGGCTCGTCGAGGCGTTGCCGGTTTAGTCACGGCTATGGGATTCATCGCGGGATGCGGGTTGCGTCGATAAGGATTTTTCGTTTTCGACGTGCCGCCGAACCGGAGAAACCACGATGCTCGATCGCCTCTTTCTGTTGCCGCTGCTCGCTCAAGCCGAAGGTGAGCCGAGCCCCGAACCGCCGACGGATGAGGGTTTGGCCGACGGCCTCGGCGTGGCGGCGGAGGAGGCGAAGAGCTTGCTGGGCCGGGCGATCCAGGGCGACACCGGGGCGATCATCGAGTTGGCGATCCAGTTCGGGGTGCCGGCGGTGCTGATGCTGCTGGTGCTGATCGTGGCGTACTTCGTCGGCAAGTTTCTGGGGCGGGCGGTGAGCGCGCCGGTGACTAAGAAGGTGGACCCGACGCTGGGCAAGTTCGCCGGCAAGCTGGTGTTTTATGTCGTGATGATCGGCGCGTTGCTTGGGGTGCTGGGCAAGGTCGGGGTGAGCGTGGCGAGCTTCGCGGCGGTGATCGCGGCGGCGGGGTTCGCGATCGGGCTGGCGTTCCAGGGGACGCTGTCGAACTTCGCGGCCGGCGTGATGCTGCTGGTGTTCCGGCCGTTCAAGGTCGGGGACGTGATCAACGCCGCGGGCATCACGGCGAAGGTCAACGAGATCGAGCTGTTCACGGTGACGTTCAACACGCCGGACAACCGCCGGATCATCGTGCCCAATTCGGCGATCTTCGGCGACACGATCGAGAACATCACGCACCACACCGAGCGACGCGTCGATGTGCCGATCGGCTGCGAGTACGCGGCGGACCTGGACCGGACGCGGGAGGTGCTGACGGCGGCGGTCGAATCGGTCGAGGGCCGGATCGACGGCGAGGGCCGGGGGTTCCAGGTGTACCTCACCGGGCTGGGCGACTCGTCGGTGGACTGGGCGGTGCGGGTGTGGTTCCCGGCGGCGGACTACTGGGCCAAGCGGGAGGAGCTGGTTCGGGCGGTGAAGCGTCACCTCGACGAGGCGGGGATCGGGATCCCGTTCCCGCAGATGGACGTGCACCTGGACGGGAAGGTGGCGCGGGGCGAGGGTTCAGCGCAGGGGTAGCGGGCGGACTCGTCCGCCCGTGGTTTGGCCGGTGATGACTGGGGTTGGATGCCGTAAAAGTCGGGCGGACAAGTCCGCCCGCTACGCGGACCGATCGACCGGGTTGAACGTGGGGTCGGTGCGTGGCGTAACGGAGAGTGAGGCGTCGGCATTGGGCCGGGGTCGGTCCCTTATGGTTCGGGTTCAGGGGTTTGGACATGACGGTGAGCGGGTGGTCGTTGCGGCGTCGTGGGTCGACGGTGGTGGCGTTGACGCTGGGGCTGACGGGGTTGGCGGACTGGTTGTTCTACGGCCGGCCGGTGGGGTGGACGGCGGGGCTGTTCGGGCTGGCGTTGTTCGCAGCGGTGTGGTGCCGGGGCGGGCGGTTCTGGCGGTCGGCGGCGGGGCGGTGGACGGCGGGGGCGACGCTGGGTTTAACGGTGGCGTTGGTGTTGGAGCCGGGGGCGTGGGCGGTGCTGCTGGGGTTGATGGGTTTGTTGGTGCTGGCGGCGATCGACCGGGGCGGGTGGACGAACCGGGCGGCGTTGTGGGTGTGGCGGCTGGCGGTGTTTGCGCGGAAGACGCTGACGCAGGCGTGGCGAGACTCGGGCGTGATGCGGCGGTGGCGGCGGACGCACGGGGCGGACGAGGCCGAGGCGTGGTTGGGGGGCGTGGGTTCCGGGGGGGCGGGGATGTGGTCCTTGCGGGCGTGGGCGGTTCCGGGGGTGTTGAGCCTGGGGTTCGTGGGGTTGTTCAGCCTGGCGAACCCGGTGGTGCGGCGCGGGGTGAGCCGGGTGTGGGAAGCGGTGGTGAACCCGTTGACGACGTTGGGCGAGTGGGTCGAGCCGGCGCGGGTGCTGCTGTGGTTCGTGACGTTCGCGGCGGTGTGGGCGTTGCTGCGGGCGCGGTGGCGGGCGGAGCGTCGGCGGGCGGGTCGGTTCCGGTTGCCGAGTCGGGTCACGAACACCGCGGAGCTCGTGGTCAACCGGGTGACGGGGCCCGGCTTGGTCGTGCGGTGCCTGGTGTTGTTCAACGCAGTGTTCGCGGGGCAGACGCTGCTGGACCTTTGGTACCTGGTGGGCGGGGCGGCGCTGCCTGAGGGGATGACGTACGCGGAGTACGCGCAGCGGGGGGCGTACCCGCTGGTGGCGACGGTGCTCTTGGCCGGGGCGATGGTGTTGGTGACGTTCCGGCTGGGCGGGGCGGCGCAGCGGAGCATGTGGTGCCGGCGGCTGGTGGGGTTGTGGGTGGCGCAGAACGTGCTGCTGATGGGCTCGGCGGCGTGGCGGCTGGGGCTGTACGTCGAGGCGTACGGGCTGACCCGGTGGCGGGTCGCGGCGGGGGTGTGGATGGGGCTGGTGGCGGTGGGTTTCGTGCTGCTGGTCTGGCGGATCGCGGCGGACCGGGCCAGCGCCTGGCTGGTGCGGCGGTCGGCCGTGGCGGCGGCGGCGGTGCTGTACGCGGTGTGTTTCGTGGACGTGGACGGGGCGATCGCGCGGTTCAACGTGACGCACTGCGCCGAACTCGGCGGGCGGGGGCAGCCGATCGACCTGGTTTATCTGGAACGGCTGGGCCCGGCGGCTCTGCCCGCGGCGACGCGGCTGGTGGAAGGGTGGCCCGAAGGTTCATCCGCGAAACGAGCGGAAGCGACGGCGGTGCAAAACCGGCTGGACCGCGAGCTGGGGCGGGACCTGGCGGACTGGCGGGGCTGGACGGTGCGGCGGTCGCGGTGGGCGGGACAGAAAAAGCACGACCCGGCGGAAGCCGCCGGGCCGCACTCGATCAGGGGCAAGTTGTGGCCGAAGCAGTGAGACGGTCGGCGTTCCTGGGTCGGGCCTCTGCGGGTGGCGGGTTGTGGTTCCGCCGGGGCTCCTGATCGGCCCGCCGTCCTCCAGGGCGGCGGGGCGGGTGTCGGTCTCTACTTCCCGTCGTCGGGCGACGCGGCAGGGGTTACAACGCCCGTGCCGGTGCGGGACGCGGGCGACATATTTCGTAACAACAGCGAGAAAAAACATTTGCGGTCTTCCCGGCTTGATGTGCCCGGTGAGCGATGGTGCCGGATGTTGCCCCGGGGCGACACCGTGTGGCGGGCGGCGTCGCGTCTCGTCCACACGTGGCCCGGGCGTTGCGGCGGGGCGGTGGATCGGTTACCTTTCCGCGTTCGGCTTGCTCCCACGAAACGAACAACTGCACGCTTTTTCGGAACCCCCCGCCATGTACGCCATCATCGAAGACTCGGGCACGCAGATCAAAGTCGCCGAGGGCGACGTGATCGACCTCGACGTCCGGCCGCTCGACGAAGACGCCGCCAGCCTGACGTTCGACCGCGTGCTGATGGTGGGCGACGGCGAAGGTAACCCGAGCATCGGCACGCCCCACGTCGCGGACGCCACGGTCACGGCCGACATCCTCGAGGAGGGCCGGGGCGAAAAGGTGATGGTCGTGAAGTTCAAGCGGCGGAAGACCTACAAGCGGGTCAAGGGCCACCGCCAGAATTACCTGCGGGTCCAGGTGACCGGCATCAACGCGCCGAAGAAGTCTTGATGCCCCGGTTGATCGGGCGGACAAGTCCGCCCGCTACCTGGTAAGCGCATGAACCGGAAACCACGCTTCCCCCGCGGCGTTTTCGTTGTATTATTTTCGCCAGTCCGAATGCATTTCACCTCCCCGCGAGCCGGCTTCCTCCCCGGCTTGCGGTTTTTTTACGGGCGGGTCCCGGAAATAGGCCGTCCAGGTTCGGCGTTACATCCGGACGGCGGGTGAACCCGTACACTAAGCCGAGGCCACGAGGCCCTTGACCTCCGTCACCCGAGGCACCCGACTTGATCCGTCGAGCGATCTCTCTTCCGCTGGCCGCCGACCACGACCCGTTCGGTCAGCGTCTGCGCGAGGACGGCCAGTCGCTGCGTCGGCGGGAGCTCACGACGCTGCAGCTCAACGTCGGGAAGATGTGCAACCTCGCCTGCGGGCACTGCCACGTCGAGGCGTCGCCCAACCGGCGGGAGATCATGACCTGGGAGACGATGCGGCGCATCCTCGACTGGGTCGACGCGCACCGCGGCGACGGCCTGGCCGACCTGCGGCTGGCGGACGTCACCGGCGGGGCGCCGGAGATGAACCCGAACTTCCGGCGGCTGGTCGCCGCTTTCCGGGACCGCGGCATCCACACCATCGACCGCTGCAACCTCACGATCCTGCTGCAGAAAGGCCAGGAGGGCACCGCCGAGTTCCTGGCCGAGCACGCCGTCGAGGTCACCGCGTCGCTGCCCTGCTACCTCGAAGACAACGTCGATGCGCAGCGCGGCAACGGCGTGTTCCGCGAGTCGATCGAGGCGCTGCAGCGGCTCAACGCCCTGGGCTACGGCCAGCCCGGCTCCGACCTGCGCCTCGACCTGGTCTACAACCCCGTGGGCTTCGGCCTGCCGGGCGGCCAGGCGTCGCTCGAGGCCGCGTACAAGAAGCACCTGCTCGAGCACTTCGGCATCGTGTTCCACAAGCTCTGGGCGCTGACCAACATGCCCGTCCGCCGGTTCGAGACCTACCTCCGCAAGGAGGGGCAGTACGACAACTACATGAACCGCCTGCTCGCCGCGCACCACCCCGGCAACGTCGAAGGCGTGATGTGCACGACGCTGGTGAGCGTCGGCTGGCGCGGCAGCGTGTACGACTGCGACTTCAACCAGATGCTGCAGATGCCGCTCGACGGGCCGGTCGGCGGCGAGCACTTCGTCGAGGAGCACAGCCGCAAGGTCTGGGACTACGTCCCCGCCGAGCTGATCGACCGCGACATCCAGACCGCGGCCCACTGCTTCGGCTGCACCGCGGGGGCGGGTTCTTCCTGCACCGGCGCACTCAACTGATCGCTGCGCCGCCGATCGGCGGCGGTACACTCCGGCGATGGCTGATTTCCACCACACCGTCCACTTCTGGCTCCAGCCCGGCCTCGGCGACGCGCGGCGGGACGACTTCTTCGCCGCGCTCCGCGGCCTCGCGGAGAGCCCGAACGTGAAGACGTGCCGCGTGGGCACGCCCGCCGGCACCGACCGGCCCGTCGTCGACAACTCCTACGACGCCCAGCTGCTCTGCGTCTTTGACTCGGTCGAAGAACACGACGCGTACCAGTCGCCCGACGACGAAGTCCATGCCGACTTCATCGAGCGGTTCAAGGACTGCTGGGCGAAGGTCGTGATCTACGACTCGATCGACGGCTGAACGCCAGACCGGCCCCGCCGAGAAGAGCCAACGCCGCGGCGGGTTCGGGCACGATCCGGACCAGGACGCTGTCCGATCGGCCGTCGTCCGCCCAGCCGACCGCGAGCAGCTCCCGCCCGAACGAGAGGTCAAGCAACGCGGCGTCGGGCAGATCCCCGTCGCCGGTGACCAGCGGCGAGCCTGTCCCCAGGTCCCAGAGCACCCGGGTCAGGTCACTCGGGCTGTCGTCGGGATCGGTCAGGTCGTCGAAGGTGACTGCCACGTCATCTCCCACCCGGAACGTGAACAGCTGCCGCGTCAGCGCCGGGTCCCGCAACACGTAGAACCCCGGGCTCGGGACCAGGCTGCCCTCGGTCGCCAGCGGCCGGTCGCCCCCGGGCGTGATGACGGTGTTGCCGCTGAGCGTGACCTGGGCTCCGGGGGGGATGTTGGCCGCGAAGACGTCGGAGCCGTCGCTAACGCCGAGGCGGTTGGTGTCGAGGGTGATGTCGTCGAACGCCTCGTTGAGGCGGATGCTGTCGCCGGTGTCCGTCGAGCCGGCGGTCGTGTTGGTGACTTGGTTGCGGGAGAGGTAGACCCGCTCGACCCGGCCGGCTTTGCCGCCGGGGTCGTCGCCCTGGACCTGGACGCCGAAGTCGTTGGCGCCGTCGATCGTGTTGCCCTCGAACACGGCGTATTGGGTGACGCCGTCGCCCGAGATCGAGACCCCGAAGCCGACGTTGGCGGTCGCGTCGACGGTGTTGCCGCGGAAGACGACGTTCTGGCTGTCGACCAGCTCGAGCCCGAAGCTCGCGGGGTCGGGGGACGGCGGCGGGTCCGGCAGCGGGTCGGGCCAGTTGATGGTCTGGGTCACGGTGTTGTTACGGACGGCGACGCCGTCGACCCCGTCGAGGCTGACCCGGCGGTCGATCGTGTTGCCTTCGATCACGGCGTCGCGGATGGCGAACTGCAGCTCGATGCCCAGGTCCTGTGCGCCGCTGGTGCCGACGGCGAGGGCGGAATGGGTGACTTTGTTTCCACGGATCACCAGCCCGTCGATCGTCTGGCCGCCGGGCGTGGGGTTGTCGCTGCCCTTGGCGAAGATGCCGCCGCGGCCGGTGCGGTCGATGGTGTTGCCCTCGATCAGGACGTTGTCGCTCTTGTCGAGCAGGCGGATGCCGGAGCCGAAGGCGTCGTCGACGCCGATGTTCTGGAAGTGAGAGTTGGTGACTGCCGTGTTGGATGAGCCGCCGAGGAGGTACACGCCGATCGGCCCGAAGCCGGGGCCGTCGAGGTTGCGGACGGCGATATCGTCGATGACGTGCCCGCCGCCGCTGGCGGTGACGATCCCGCGGGATGCGCCGTTGGCCTCGTTCTTGCCGTCGATGGCGAAGCCGGTGAGGGTGACGTTGGCCTGGCCGCCGAGGTCGATCACGGCCCGGTCGTTGCCGCCGGCCGTCTGCTGGTAGACCAGTGTGGTCGCGTCTTTGCCGGCGCCCCGCAACGCCACACCGGTGGGGACCACTAGCGTCTGGTCTAGCGTGTAGGAGACGGCGGCCATCGTGACCGTGTTGCCCTCAACCGCCTGCCCTAACGCGTCGATCAGGTCCTGCCCGGTACTGCCCGGGCCCAACGTCACGTCCGCCGCGGCCGCCCAGCGCGGCACCCCCGCCAGGACGGCCCCCAGCAGCACGACAGACACGTCGCTCCACGACCACGCCCCGATCGCCCGAACACACATCTCGGCCCCTTCGCTTGGCTCGGTCCCTGACGCGTCGCGGCGGAACGACCAACCCGCCGCATCTGCCGCAGCGTAGCAGTTCCGCGGCCCGATCCCAAGAGCCAACCGACCCGGTGCGGCGGATTTCGTCTTCGTCGGCCGTGTCCCGGGCCGCCGGGTCTAGGATAACGCATGCCGGGCACCACGATCCAGGGCGTGCTGATCGACATCAGCGGGGTGCTGACCGTCGGCGGCGGGGCGGTGCCCGGCTCGGTCGAGGCGCTAGGCCGGCTCCGCGACGCGGGCCGGGCGGTGCGGTTCCTGACCAACACGACCCGGCGGCCGCGGTCGGCCCTGGTCGAATCGCTCGGGTCGCAGGGCTTCGACGTCGACCCCGACGAGGTGTTCACCGCGCCGCTCGCCGCCCGGCGGGTGATCGAGCAGCAGAACCTCCGGCCGCACCTGCTGATCCACCCGGATTTGCGCCCCGACTTCGCCGGCCTCGACACCGGCGAGCCCAACGCCGTGGTCGTCGGCGACGCCGGCGACGGGTTCACCTACGCCAGCCTTAACGCCGCGTTCCGGGTGCTGGCCAGCGACGGGGGGACCCTGGTGTCAATGGGCAGCAACCGCTACTTCCGCGACGGCGACGGGGCGTTGTCGCTGGACATGGGCCCATTCGTCGCGGCGTTGGAATTCGCCGCGGGGGTCGAGGCCCGCGTCACGGGCAAGCCCGCGCCGGCGTTCTTCCGCGCGGCGCTGCAGGACCTGGGCGTCCGCCCCGGCGCGGCGGTGATGATCGGCGACGACCTGCCCAACGACGTCGGCGGGGCGCAGCGCAGCGGAGTCGCCGGCGTGCTGGTCCGCACCGGCAAGTTCACCCCGGCCGACGAGCACGACGCCGACGTGCAGCCCGAGGCCGTCTGCGACGACTTCGCCGACGCCGTGGACTGGGTCCTGGGCCACGGCTGACCGCACCGAGCGTTTTTCTTCTTATGATCCCCGCGGATGGTCAACGCCGCGCCCGAGTTCCCGTGGTTCGTGTTGTGGGCGTTGGTGATCGGGCTGGTGCCGGGGCTGCTGCTGGCGGTGGCGGGCTGGCGCGGCCGGCGGCTCGACGACCACCCGGTCTGCCGAGACTGCGAGTTCGATCTCTTCGGCACGCCGCGGGACCACCCGGAGAAACCCGTCAAGTGCCCGGAGTGCGGCACCCGCCGCGAGCCGAGGGTCGGCAACCGCCGGCGGTCGTACCGGCTGATGTCCGCCGGCACGGTGATCGCCGTCGCGTCGGTCGGCACGGTGATCGTCTGGGGTTCGGGCCGGTACACCGCGTCGCAGCTCGCGGCGGTCAAGCCGGTGTGGCTGCTGAAGTGGGAGGCCGTACACGCGGGGGACGGTGGGGCCGCGATCGCGCTGGGCGAGCTGACCGACCGCGTGACGCAGAAGAGCCTGCCGGCGTCGACGGCCGAGGGCCTGGTCGATCTGGCGTTGACGCGCGGCCCGGCGGGCGACCCGGCGTTGGTCCACGTGCCGCGGGGCAACGAGTGGGACAAGCTCGCGGTCACGCTGATGCGGTCGGGCCTCGGCACGGACGACCAGCGGGCGGCGCTGGGTCGGTCGTTCGTCGAGACGTGGACGGAGGTACGGCCGAGGGTCCGCGTCGGCGAGCCGGTGCCGGTGCGATTGCGTCAGCGGGCCTTGGGGGGCTTCGTCTCTCTCGGCCAGGTCGGCCTCCAGCTCGAAATTCACGAACCGGGCGCCGTCTTCGACGTCGAAAGGCACGTACTCGGTATCTCGGACCGCCGCGGCGTAGCGGGTATCCGCGGTAGCGGGCTATCTGGCGGTTGGTTGGGCACCACCCTGCGCCCCGGTTACGGTTTGCCTCGCGGCCTGGGTCTGGGCGAACACACGTTCGAATTGGAGCAATCTTTTTCACTCACCGACGGGTCCGGCGGCGCGGTCCTCGCCGAGTGGGGCCAGCGTGAGACCCTTCGCTTCACCTACGTGGATGCCGGGGGCGACCCGGTGCGGTTGGTCCGCGACCCGACAGTTGGCGCCGAGATCGAGCAGAACCTGTCGGTCCGCACCGGCCGCGTGAGCGAAGGCCTGCTGCTGGAGCACGGCCGGCTGCGCGGCATGCTGGACCTGGCCCGCGTGCCCCACGACCTGGCGTACCGCGTCGAGATTGACTTCGCGGGCCGGCGGTGGCCGGGCAACAACGTGACGGTGAACCGGGTGCCCCACGGCCACTCGGTCGGGCTGAACTTCGACGACCCGCCGCCGACGCTGAGCGACGGCGACACGGTCGATCTGGTCTTCACGCCCGACCCCGACGCGGCGCGGATGACGACGGACATGACCGCGATCCTCGACCACGCGTTCACGATCCGCGGGGTGCGGGTCGAGGCGGCGCCGTGACGTTTAGCGGGAGCGGCGGAGCCGGCCGTGTTGGTGCCGATGCAAAACGGACGCGGGACGCTGCGCGTCGCCCGCTAAACAGCGGGATCGGTCTGCGTTAGGCGACGACGTCGAGTTGCGTGCCGCGGCCGTCGGCGGGGACGAGGCGGCGGGCGTCGTGGGCGGTGTGCAACGTCGCCTCGACCACGCCGAGGCGGGGGGCGACGACGCGGGTGCGGAAGGTGTCGACCCGGCCGCGAGCGGCGGCGACGCCGGGCGGGGTGGGCGGCTCGGTGGTGAAGTCCGGCAGGCGGAGGGTGGAGCCGGCGACGTGGAGGGCGAACCGGCCGTCGAACAGCGGGACGTCGGCGTGGGCGGCGTCGCGGGTCAGGCGGTGGGCCTCGCCGCGGCGCTGCGGGTCGGCGAGACGGTGGGCGGCTTCGGTGAGGACGCCTTCGGCCGCGGCGGCGGCGGTGTCCGCGCGGCGGAGGGTGGCGGCCTCGGCGTGTAGCGCGGCGACGACGGAGCCGAGGGACGCGGCGGAAATCGCTGGAGCGGTGGGCACCGGGGCCGACGGGGTGGCGTGGCCGACGGTTCGGGGCGGGGGCGGGGCGTAGGTGGCGGGTTGGATCGGGCCCGGGGTCACGCCGATAACGAACGATTCAGGGCGGCGTGAGGCGAGGGGGGGGGTGCGGGAAAACGGCGGGCGGGTTGGCCCAGGCGTTACAGGTGGAACGGGAGGGGGCCCACGGTCGGAGACCGTGGGCTTCTGGGTGCTTCTGGGTGATTTTTGTGAATTTCCGGGGAACTTCCGGGGGGAGTTCCGGGGGGTTAGGCGGCGTCTCGGACTTGTTCTTTGAGCCAGTCGACGAAGTCGGTGGCGACGACGTAGAGGCCGTCGCGGATCTGGGCGAGGCCCTGGTCGCGGTCCCAGAGGACGACGGGGTACTCGAGGGCCTGGAGGTTCATGGGGTCGGTGGCGAAGTCGGCGGCGTCGCCGATGCCGAGCTGGCCGTCGAGTTCGATCTGTTTGCTGCCGGCGACGGTGCGGGAGCGGGTGTCGAAGCAGTACTGGTCGCCGTTGCCGTCGTCGCAGAAGGCGACGAGGAACGGCGGCAGGGGCGAGGCGTCGTGCTGTCGTTCGAGCTCGTTGGCGATGACGATGTTGCGGAGGGTGCTGAGCTCGGGGCCGCCGACCCAGTAGAGGTCCCAGTCGTCGAGCAGCACGCCGCCGGCCCGCTGCATGAACGACACGTAGCTGGGCGGCAGGAGCTTGCCGAGGTGCATCTGCGCCTCGGCGACCTGCTCGTCTGAGGGCGGCGGGGCGGCGGGGGCGGCGCCCTGACATTCGGTGATGAATGTCATACTTTCGATCGCCACATCCAGCGGGAGCATGTGGGGCATGGGGGTGGGTTGCGGTTCGGGCCTGAGGTGCGGTCGTGAGAAACGCTGAGCGTTTCTGTCATCGGCGAAGCGGGCGGGCGACGTGGGCCGAGGCGATGTTTAGGTCCGGTAATGCGGGGTTTCAGTCGGTGTCGGGCGCGTCCCGGCTGGCGGCCTCGATTTCGCGGCGTAGCCGGGCGTGGCGGGGGATCTCGCCCTCGGTGATGTAGAGCACGTCCTTGGCGATGTTGGTCGCGTGGTCGGCGATGCGTTCGAGCTGGCGGGAGACGCTGATGTAGTGCAGCATCTGGGAGCTGTGGTGCGGGGCGTCGCGCATCAGCTCGACGGCCCGGCCGTAGCTCGAGGCGTGCATGATGTCGACCTCGTCGTCGAGCACGCGGACCTCGTGCGCCAGCTCGACGTCGATGTTGACCACGGAATCCAGCGCGTGACGCAGCATCTGCTCGACCCGCCGACCGAGCCCGGGCAGGTCCATCGGCGGCTCGGAGACCTCGGCCTCGCCGGCCAGGTACTTGGCCTGTTCGGCGATCGACTTGGCGTGGTCGCCGATGCGCTCCAGGTCGTTGTTCATCTTCAGCACCGCGACGACGTAACGCAGGTCGAACGCCACCGGCTGGTGCAACGCCAGGGTGTGCAGGCACTCCTCCTCGACGTCGATCTCCAGGAGGTCGATCTTCTTGTCGCCCTCGATGACGCGGTCGGCGAGCTCGACGTCGCGTTGGATCACGGCGGTGATCGAGTCGCGGACCTGCTGCTCGCACGCGGCGCCGAGGCCCAGCAGCATCTTCTTGAGGGTGTTGATCTGTCGCTGGAGGAAGAGGGGCATGAGGGGGGTCCGGTGGGTTTTCGGTGGGATTCCGGGGGCATTCCGGGGGTCAGGCGGCGTCGGCGGCGGGCTCGGCGGCGCGGAAGGTGAGGCGGAAGGTGCTGCCCACGCCGGGCGTGCTGCGGGCCGAGACGCGGCCGCCGAGGCTCTCGGCGATGTGGCGGACGATCGAGAGGCCCAGCCCGGTGCCGCCGAGCTGCCGGCTGCGGGCGCGGTCGGTGCGGTAGAACCGCTCGAAGACCCGCGGCAGGTGCTCGGGCTCGATGCCCCGGCCCCGGTCGATCACGCGGAGCTCGACCTCGTCGCCGCGGGCCTCGGCCTCGATCCGCACGGTCGTCCGCTCCGGGCTGTACTTAATCGCGTTGTCGATGAGGTTCACCATCGCCTGCTCGAGCAGGGTCGGGATTACGCGGGCCCAGACGCCGTCGGCGTCGGATTCGAGGGTGATGGACTTCGCCAACGCCTTGGCGGCGCAGGTCTCGACCGCCAGCGCGACCGACGGGGCGACGGGGTGGCCGGCGAGGTCCTCGGGCGTCGCGTCACCCTCTTGTTCCAGGCGGGCGAGGCTCAGCAGGTCCTCGACGATGGCGTCGAGGCGGTCGGCCTGGCGGGCGATGATGCCGGTGAAGTTCTGGCGTGGGTCGGCCGGCATGGCGGGGTCTTCGATGAGGGTCTCGACGGCGGCCTTGATCGCGCTGATCGGGGTCTTGATCTCGTGGGAGACGTTGGCGACGAAGTCGCGGCGGACCGACTCGAGCCGGCGGAGGCGGGTGACGTCGTGCAGGACGACGACCGCGCCCAGTCGGCCGCCGGCGGGGTCGCGGACCGGCTCGGCGTGGGCCCGGAACGAGCGGTCGTCGGCGCTGTGGCCCGGGCTCAGCCGAAGCGTGACCTCGGCCGCGGCCGGCCGCGGCGTCGGGGCGCCCAACGCCTCGCTCACCAGCGACGACAGGCCCGGGTGCCGGACCAGTTCCTGCAGCGTCCGGCCCGCGGCGTGCTGCGGGTCGAGCGACAGCATGCGCGCCGCGGCGCGGTTGACGCTGATGACCCGCTCCTCGCCGTCGATCGCCAGCACGCCCTCTTCCATCGACGCCAGCACCGCCTCAAGGTCGCTGCGCCGCCGCTCGACCGCGACCAGCCGGGCTTGGAGTTCGCGGTTGCGTTCGCGTTCGGCCGAGGCGGTTTCCTGCGCACGGCGGGCGGCGCGGCGCTGCGTCCAGGCGACGCCGGTCGCCGTCACGAAGCCCGCGGACACCAGGATGAGGGCCAGGTTCGTCATCGGTCTCGGTCCACCAGCGCGGGCGGCCCCGGCGGGGGAGGTCATCCTACAGGCCGGTCAGTCCTTGAAACGGTAGCCCACACCGCGGACCGTCTCGATCCGTTTGCCCGCCGGGCCGAGCTTGCGGCGCAGGGCGACGACCTGTACGTCCACGCTGCGGTCGGTCACGGCGGCGAAGCCCTCGTGCAGCGCGTCGATGATCTGCTGCCGCGTGAACACCCGGGCGGGCCGCGATACCAGCAGGGTCAGCAGCTTGAACTCCGTCGCCGTCAGCTCGACCTCCTCGCCCTCGGCGGTGACCAGGTGTTTTTCGAGATCGACCCGGACGCCGCCGGCCTCGACGACCCGCCGCTCGTCGTCGCGGAGGTCCGCCCGCCGCAGAACCGCCTTGATCCGCGCCAACAGGATCCGCGGGCTGAACGGCTTGGTGATGTAGTCGTCGGCCCCGAGCTCCAGGCCGCGGACCACGTCGGTCTCCTCGCCCTTGGCGGTGAGCATGACAACCGGGATGTCGGACGTGGCGTGGCTGGCCTTGAGGCTGCGGCAGACCTCCAGCCCGTCCATCGCCGGCAGCATCAGGTCCAGCAGGATCAGGTCGGGCGGCGACTGGCGCACCAGCTTCAGGCCGTCTTCGCCCGTCTCGGCGGTGGCGACGGCGTAGCCCTCGCGTTCGAGGTTGTACCGCAGCAGTTCGAGCAGGTCGCGTTCGTCTTCGACCAGCAGGATCGTGAGCTCGGGCATCGGGCATGGGTCCGCGTGGGGGCTTGGAGGCCGCCGCGGCGTGACGCGACGGGGCGGGGCAAAAATACCACCCCGGCTCACATCGCCCACACCGCTAACCAAAAACACAAGAACCCGGGGCCGGCGGGCCTCGGCGTTGTGGCCTTTGCGGTGACGGCGGGCCGGGATTTTCCGGAAACGGGCTTGATAACTTGACCGGTTAAGTTATGCTTAAGGCTCCTTCATGTCGCGACGGTTCCCATGAGCGTCACAATCCAGCACATTGCGGAACGGGTCGGGGTCTCCAAACAGGCCGTCAGCTACGCGCTGAACAACAAGCCCGGCCAGGTGAGCCCCACCACCCGCAAGCGCATCCTCAACGCCGCCGACAAAATGGGTTACCGGCCCAACTGGCGGGCCCGCAGCTTCGCCCGCCAGCGGTCGCAGATCGTCGGCCTCGTGTACGGCCGACCGGCGGACTACGTCGAACAGTCCGAGGTCGTCTCGCTCATGGTCGAGCGGCTGGCCGAAGCCGACCACGAGCTGCTGCTGATCCCCGCGATGGGGCCGGTCGATCAGTGGGCCCACAAGCTGCGCGACGGCCGGATCGACGGCTGCGTCGTCACCCACCCCCTGCCCGAGGGCCTGGACACCTTCATCGCCGAACACAGCGTCCCGGCCGTCCTGCTGAATCTCCGCAGCGACGCCGACGTGCCCCAGGTGAGCTACGACGACCGCCAGGGCACTCGCCTCGCCATGGACCACCTCCTGGGCCTCGGTCACCGGCGGATCACCTTCTACTGCAAGCCCAAAGAACACGGCCTGCACTACAGCAACCTCGAACGCCAGCAGGCATATGCCGCCGCGATGTCCCGCGCGGGGCTCTCGGCTCACGCCGAGTCCGTGATCGAGGAGCCGGAGCCTTACGCCGAGTCCTTCGCGTCCCGGCCCGCCGGGGAACGGCCGACCGCGCTGCTGGCGTACAACGACCACGACGCGTTCTACCTCGTCCGGGCCCTGAACCGTCGCGGTTGTCACCTCCCGCGCGACCTGAGTCTGGTCTGCTTCAACGACGGGAATTTCAACCGGCTGGCCAGTCCCCGCATGACGGCGGTGTCCATGTCGGAACAAGCGGCGGTCCGCTACTGCGTCGATCGCTTGCTGGACGCGTCCGACGCCGCCCCGGGCCCCGTGCTGCTGCCCCAAGAGCTCAAGGTCTACCAGACCACCACACCCTGTCCGCCCGGCTCTTCGGGTTGACCGGCAAGGTCCCCCGGCCGTCCGTCTCCATGTCGGACCGCGTCCCGTATTACCCGTACTCCCCCGTCGCCGCCGAGTACCCAACGTTCTGACGACTCCCGCATCCCCTCTACGAGTCCCGCCATGAAACGTCCCCTCCACGCTTTTACGCTGATCGAACTGCTTGTGGTTATCAGCATCATCGCACTGCTCATCGCCCTGCTTCTGCCCGCCCTGGGCTCGGCTCGGGAAGCGGCTCGTGCGAGCGCCTGCCTTTCTAACCTCAAGCAGCTAGGCCTGGCCGCCCAGGTATACGCCAACGATTACGACGAGTTCCTGCCTCCGCCGTTCAACCCGGTTTTCGGCCCCCCGAAGTGGTACCAGAAGGACGGTCTGGCCCGGTACGTCGACCTCAACCAAGGCGTTTTCGTCTGCCCGACCGACGACGAACCCACCGTAAGAACCAACGAGTTCCCGACCGACGCCGACAGCGGCGACTTGTCGCTGAGCTACGCCTACAACGGTGGCGCTCGCTACGGCTACAACGCCACCTGGGGTTTCGGGCTGCGCAAGGTCACGTCGTTCAACAACCCGACCGACATCGCCTTGATTACCGACCAAGGCGACAATCAGGTCGAGGTGAGGCACGAGCTGGAAAGCGTGACCAACCACGCCGCCAACGGCCCGTTCGCCCGTCACGCCAACGACCAGATCAACGCCAATTTTTTCGACGGTCACGGGGCCCGGCTCGACAACGAAAAAGACAACCTAGAGCAGACCACGTCACCCGTCTGGTCCGAGGGAGGCAACCCGTGGGAGAATTATGCCTACCGCCCCAGCTGAACCCGACGCGGTTCCGCGTGCCCATCGCAAAGGAACTTTTGATCATGATCCGTACCGCACCTCTGGTTTGTCGTGGTGACGCCGCCACGCTCGTCCCGGCCCTGCTGCTTGGCCTGATCTCACATGCGGGCCCCGCCGCGGCCGAGGAGATCGAGCGCCCCGAGGGGCTGTTCGTCGAGGCCGAGTCGATCGAGAAGGCCGCCGTCTACGCCCGGGTGATCGACGCCGACGACGCGTCGGGCGGCCAGGCGGTCACCAGCCCCGAGCCGTGGCGGCCGTTATTCCGCTACACCCTTGAGCCCGGCGATCTGCCCGAGCGCGTGACCGTCCACGTCCGCCGCAAGCACGGGCCGATTCAACTCAAAGCCCGGGTCGACGGCGCCAACCAAGACCTCAAATGGAACTGGAAGAAGCCCGCCGAGTTCACCTGGGCGAGCCTCGGGACCTACAACACGGCCGACCTCGGCGAGCGGATCGAGATCATCCGCGGCAACAACGCCGACGCGCCGATCGTCGACGCCGTGGTCTTCGCCGACGCCGGTTCGGCCGCCGCCCCCCGGGACGCCACCCCCCCTCGGGAAGCCGCCGCCCCCCGGAACGCCAATGCGCCGCAGAACGCCGGCGACGTCGGTATCACCGGCGGAGCCGCCGCGGGGTCCGGCGGGCTGCCGCCCGAGCGGCCCCGCGCCGGGCTGGACCCGGTCGACGCGGTGTTCTCGATCGGCTGGTCCACGCCGCGGGGCGAGGTTACCGCGGCCCACTGGGGCGTCGCGGCTTACAGCCTCGTCGATCCCCGCAAGGCCGACGAGCCCGGCTTCGTCGCGTTCCTGTCCGCGCTGCGGCCCGGCCTGGTGCGGGTCCACCACGCGGGCATGGCCGACCTGTGGTCCGACGCCGAGACCCGGTCGTGGGACGTCGAGACGATCCGCCGCTGCCTCGCGCCGCTGGCGGAGCTGCCCGACGCGAAGCTGATGGTGACGTTCTGCGGCTGGCCGAGCTGGTTTAGCGAGTCGAAGGCGATCCCGCCCGAGAAGTATGACGACGCCGAGCGGCTGGTCCGCGACTGGGTCCGGACGGTGCGGGAAGCGTCGCCCGTGCCGGTGACGCACGTCGAGGTGTTCAACGAGTTCGACAACACCTGGGCGAAGGCCGGCCGGCTCGACGAGCTCTGGCCGTTCTTCGCGCGGGTGGTGGAGGCCGTGCGCGACGAGGCTTCGGGGGCCAAGGTCGGTGGCCCGGCCCTGACCTGGGCCAACCCCGAGTGGGTCGGCGGGGTGCTGGACGCGGCCGGCTCGCGGATCGACTTCCTGAGTTGGCACGGCTACGCCGGCGGCGAGCCGACGACCCCCAACGACAAGGTCCTCGCCCGCGCCGCGGCCTTCGCCGAGCAGGCCGACGCCGTCGCCCGGCAGCTGCAACGCCGCGGCCTCGACGACGTCGAGACCTACCTCAACGAATACAACGTGCAGTGGACCTGGCAGCCCTACGAACGCCGGCACGCCAACGCGATCGGCGCCGCGCTGCAGGCCTCGGTCATCGCCCGCCTCGCCCGCCGCGGCGTCACGGGCCTCGCC
>JBCCRT010000010.1:0-41769 GCA_039201235.1 Planctomycetota bacterium | reverse complement strand
GAGTCGCTGCCCAGCGCGATGTTCCGCGTCAAGCTGGAGAACGACCACGAGATCATCGCCACGATCTCCGGCAAGATGCGCAAGTTCTACATCCGCATCCTCCCCGGCGACCGCGTGACCGTCGACATCAGCCCCTACGACTTGTCCAAAGGCCGCATCACCTACCGCCACTGACCCCCGGAATGAGCCGCTTGCGGCTTAGCCCCGAACCTAGAGTGATCCACCATGAAAGTCCGCTCCTCCGTCAAGCGTATCTGCGAAGACTGCAAGATCGTCCGCCGCAAGGGCATCGTGCGTGTCATCTGCAAATCCAACCCCAAGTGCAAGCAACGTCAGGGCTAACCCCCTCGGAACCACCCACACCATCGAACCGCGTCGACCACGACGCGATCCCTTGAGGACCCCACCATGCCCCGTATTGCCGGCACCGAGATCCCCGACAACAAGCCGCTGCACATCAGCCTCCGTTACATCTACGGCATCGGCCCGAAGTTCTCGCTCGACATCTGCAAGGAGCTAGACCTCGACCCCCAGGCCCGGGCCCAGACCCTCGACGAAGACCAGCTCGCCGCGATCGCCGGCCTGCTCGAGTCCAAGTACATCATCGAGGGTGCCCTCCGCCGCCAGGTCCAGCAGAACATCGCCCGGCTCCGCGACATCCGCAGCTACCGCGGCGACCGCCACCGCCGCGGCCTGCCCGTCCGCGGCCAACGCACCCAGACCAACGCCCGCACCCGCAAGGGCCGCAAGAAAACCGTCGCCGGCAAGAAGTCCGTCAAAGGCATGAAGTAACCCCCCCCGGAATTTTTTAACTCCGCTTCCGGCGATCTCACTTAGCACCCACCCCCCGAAGCCAGGTTCCCGCCGCGCGTCGCGGAGAGTCGGAGCCGCCCAACTTCAAGGAAAGACCCGTGGCCAAAAAATCCAAGAAAGTTCGCAAGAACGTCACCCGCGGCATCGCCTACGTCAAGGCGACGTTCAACAACACCCTCGTGACCATCACCGACGTCAACGGCGAAACCCTTTGCTGGGGCTCGGCCGGGACCGTCGGGTTCAAGGGCTCGCGCAAGTCCACCCCCTTCGCCGCGACCCGTGCAGCCGAGGAGTGCGCGGCGCAGGCCAAGAAGTACGGCATGGTCGAGGTCGAGGTCCGCGTCAAGGGCGCGGGCAGCGGCCGGGAGTCGGCCGTCACCGGCCTGGCGCACTCGGGCCTCAAGGTCACCGCCGTCGAAGACCACACGCCGATCCCGCACAACGGCTGCCGGCCGAAGAAGAAGCGGCGGGTGTGAGCCACTCCGAACTCTGCGTCGAGATTTGATGACCGCCGCCAGCGGTCATCGAAACTGAATTTCCCGCGTGTCTCAGAAGCCAACCGGCCCCGCAGCAGGGCTGGGATGAGCGTGAAGGCCGGGACCGTTTGAACCCCCTCAAACCGCTGCAGCATTGGAGACAACGTCATGCGCATCCGCTGGCGAGGCCTGGAACTTCCCCACCGCGTGAACCTCGACGCCGACACCGCGTCGGAGACTTACGGCAAATTCACTGTCGAGCCGTTCGAGCGCGGCTTCGGCACGACCGTCGGCAACTCGTTGCGTCGTATCCTGCTGTCGTCGCTGGAGGGCGCGGCCGTGACCGGCGTGAAGATCAAGGGTGCCCCGCACGAGTTCACCTCGCTCGAGGGCGTGCAGGAAGACGTCACCGACATCATCCTCAGCGTGAAGAACATGGTCGTTTCGTCCGAGTCGGACGAGCCCAAGACCATGCGGCTCCAGGCCGAGGGCCCGGGCGAGGTCACCTGCGACCTGATCGAGGCCGACACCTCGATCACGATCCACAACAAGGACCAGGTGCTCGCGACGCTGACCAAGCAGGTGGACTTCGATATGGAGTTCACCGTCGAGAAAGGCCGGGGCTACGTCCCCGCGTCGGACCAGTACGACGCCAACGAGGATCAGGACGTCGGCCTGATCCCGGTCGACGCGACCTACTCGCCGGTCACCCGCGTCCGCTACAAGGTCGAGGACACCCGCGTCGGCCAGAAGACCAACTTCGACAAGCTGACGCTCGAGGTCTGGACCAACGGCACGGTCGGTCCGGAGATGGCGCTGGTCGAGGCCGCCAAGATCCTGCGCAAGCACCTCAACCCGTTCGTGCAGTACTACGAGCTGGGGTCCGAGGTTGCCAGCGAGTCAGCCGCCGCCGCTGCGCGGGTGGACGAAGAACTCATCCGCAAGCTGCAGATGACCCTGCCCGAGCTGGACCTGTCGGTGCGGGCCAACAACTGCCTCGAGTCGGCGCAGGTCACCAGCGTCGCCGACCTCGTCAGCCGGCAGGAGGCCGACCTCCTGAAGGTCCGCAGCTTCGGCAAGACGTCGCTGCGTGAGGTCAAACGCAAGCTCGCCGACTTGGGCCTGGAGCTCGGCATGGAACTGCCGGCCGAGATCGAGGTCTGACCCGAATCATTTTTTGAACGCCCCGGCCGACCCGCCGGAGCGTTTTTTGCGGCCCCCGACGCCGCGGTCCCGCGTGCGGACCTACACATTGCCGCCCCCTCTAAGCCGCTTGCGGCTTAGCCCCGAAGTTTCTAGATAGCTTCCGGGGGGGGCGAGTGGCCAGACCCGCGGACGTCTCCCCGCCGGTCGCGTCAAGAAAGGAACACCAGCATGAGACACGGCGTGTACGGCCGAAAACTCGGCCGCAAGACCAACCACCGCATCGCCATGTGGCGCAACCAGGCGGTGGCCCTGTTCACCCACAACCAGATCACGACGACCGTGCCGAAGGCCAAGGCCCTGCAGCCGTTCGTGGAGAAGCTGATCACCGCGGCCAAGAAAGGCGACCTCGCCAGCCGCCGCCGCGTCATCGCCAAGCTCGGCGGCGACCCGGTCATGATCCGCGACGAGGACGACGAGACCGTCCGCCGCAACAAGTACGGCGAGGTCACCGGCGGTACAAAGATAAGCAAGCACCTCTTCGACGAGATCGCCCCCCGCTACGCCGACCGCGACGGCGGGTACACCCGCATCATCAAGCTCGGCTTGTCCCGCCTCGGCGACGGCGGCGACCTCTGCGTGATCCAGCTCGTCGGCACCGAGGAGCCCGGCCCGCAGGTCAGCGGCAGCAACTCCCGCCGCCGCGACAAGGCGAACAAACGCATGGAGTTCGCCGCCAAGCTCCGCAAGGGCGAAACCGGCGAAGCCGCGGCCGAGGAAGAAGCCGCCGCCGCCACCGCGGTCGCCGACCCCCCCCCGGAATCTCCGGAAGCCCCGGAAGCTTCCGAAGAGCCCGAGGCCCCGGCGGATGCACCGGCGGCCGATGAAGAGAAGAAAGACGGCTGACCGCCAACCGTGACTCCCACCCTGTACCACGCCGCTCCCCGGAGCGGCGTTTTTCGTTGTGGGGGACAACAACCGTCGTGAGTCACCGTTACGCCGACGCGGCGTGGCCTATTTTCACAGGCGGCCCGTCCCACGGCCCCGAAAGATCGCCGTATACTTCTGAATGACCCTCGCCACGCCGTGGGTGCTGTGCGTTAACTATTGCCTACACGGCGGATTAGCGTCTTGAACGCCGGTCCGGCCCATCCGAAACGTCCAAGGAACCCGCGATGTCCCTCGAATCGACCCTGCATCAGAAAGCCGTGGACCTCGCCAAGTTGACCTATGAGATCACCGGCGCGGCCGGGTCGGGCCACCCCTCGACCGGGGCGTCGTTGGCGCACCTGCTGGCGACGCTGTTGTACACGCACTTGCGGCACGAGCCGGCGAACCCGGGGCACCCCTCGGCCGACCGGCTGGTGCTGTCCGAGGGCCACGCCGTGCCGATCGTCTACGCCGCGATGGCGGACCTCGGCATCCATTACCGCGACGCCAACGACGACCTGCGGCCGATCGACCGCGAGCTGGTGATGACGCTGCGCCAACTCGACTCGCCGATCGACGGGCACCCGAACCCGGCGCTGGGCATGCCGTTCTTCGATGCCGCCACCGGCAGCCTCGGCCAGGGCCTCTCGGTCGCCGCCGGCCTCGCCATCGCCGCCCGGCTCGACGGACTGGACAAGCGGGTGTTCTGCGTCATCGGCGACGGCGAGTCGCGCGAAGGGCAGGTCTGGGAAGCCATCGACTTCATCCGCGACCACGGGCTCAAGGCGGTCTGCCCGATCTTCAACGCCAACGCCTTCGGCCAGACGTCCGAGGTCTCGCCGCAGCAGTCCGCCGACACGCTGGTCAAGAAACTGGAAGCAGCCGGCTACCGCGTGCTGGACATCGACGGCCACCAGCCCGCGGCGATCGTCGAGGCGTTCTCCGCCCACGCCCAGTCGCAGCACGACCCCGAGGCCGTGCCCGTGGCGATCGTCGCCCGCACCGTCAAGGGATGGGGCTCGCCGTCGCAGCAGGGCAACGGCCACCACGGCACCGCGCCGACCGGCGAGGCGCTCGACGCCGTACTCGAAGAGCTGTCGGTCACCGAGCGCGGCATCGGCGCCGCGGCCGACACCCCGCTGAAGCTGCCGCTGCTGCCGGGCGAGAAGCCCGAGGCCACGCCGGCGTCCGCCGCTCCGTCGTTCGAAGAGGCGTTGAAGCAGTTCGGGATGGAAGGCGTGCTGGAGGAGGGCAAGCTGGCGACCCGCAAGGCGTACGGCGTCGCGCTGCGGGCGGCGGGCCACGTCCGGCCGAACCTCGTCGCCCTCGACGCCGAGGTCAGCAACTCGACCGGGGCCGACGCGTTCAAGAAAGACGACGCGCTGGCCGAGCGTTTCGTCGAGTGCAAGATCGCCGAGCAGAACATGCTCAGCGTCGCGCTGGGGCTCTCGGCCGGGGGCAAGACGCCGTTCGTTTCGAGCTTCGGCAAGTTCCTGGTGCGGGCGTACGACCAACTGGAGATGGCGGTGTTGTCGGGCAAGCCGTTCAAGCTCGTCGGCAGCCACGCCGGCGCGACGCTCGGGGCCGACGGCCCGTCGCAGATGGCGTTGTGCGACGTCGCGTTCATGCGGACGTTCAGCACGATGCGGACCCACGCCGGGCACCCGGGCATGGTGGTGCTCACGCCGTCGGACGCTTACGCCTGCTACTCGCTGGTACAGCAGATGGCCGAGTACGAGGGCTTCGCCTACCTGCGGACGCTAAGGCCCGACACCGAGTTTCTCTACGGCCCGGAAGACGAGTTCGTCCTCGGCGGGCACCAGGTCCTGATGGAAGGCCGCGACCTGCTGATCCTCGCCAGCGGATACATGGTCCACGAGGCCAACCGGGCCCTGGAGCAGCTCGACGAGAACGGCATCGACGCGACGCTGGTCGACCTCTACAGCCTGCCGTTTGACGAGGAGGCGATCGCGGACCTGGCGAACGAGAACAACGGGATGGTGCTGACGCTGGAGGACAACTACGGCGCGGCGATGGGCTCGGCCGTCGCCGAGGCTCTGGCCGCCACGGGCGACGGGTTCACGGTCCAGCCGATGCACGTGCGTCACCTGCCCAAGTCGGGCCAGTCGCCCGAGGAGCTGCTGCGGTACTGCAACCTCTCGGCCGAGCACATCGTCCAGCAGGCGATGAACATGCTCGAGCTCTCGGCGACCTGACCCGCCATGATCGGCAAGCTGACCCGTGCCCTGCGTGACACGCTGCACGCCCTGCGCCAGGTTCCGCGGCTGGCGGACCGTCTGGACGGGCTTCAGCGTGAGGTTTCGGCGCTACGCGAGCCGGTCGAGTCGATCCGGGTCCACACGTGGCACGCCAAGGAGGCCGCGCTGATCGCCGCCCGCGACGGGGTGCTGGCCACGTCGCCGCGCTACGCCGACCCGCGCAGCCTCGTCCGCGCCTCGGCCCAGGCGTACAGCCAGAACGCCGAGGACGGGATGATCGCCGAGGTGTTCCGTCGGATCGGGACCACCGACCGCGTGTTCCTCGAGGTCGGTGTCGGCGACGGGCGGCAGAACAACACCCGGCTGCTGCTGGAGACCGGCTGGCGCGGCGTGTGGGTCGAGAGCGACCCGGCGGCGTGCGCGGCGATCCGCGCCGGTTTCGCCCAAGCTCTGGCTGAGGGTCGGCTCCGCCTGATCGAGTCGTCGGCCACCCGCGAGAATGCCGCCGAGCTCGTCGCGACGGTCGGCACCGACGCGTCGATCGACTTCCTGTCGGTCGACATCGACCGCAACACCGGGCACGTGTGGCAAGCGCTCGGCGAGGCCGGGCTGGCCTGCCGGGTGGCGTGCGTCGAATACAACGCCTCGATCCCGCCGAGCGTGGAGTGGCAGGTGCCGTACGACCCCGACGCGGTGTGGGACGGGGCGACGCACCGTTTCGGGGCCGGGCTCAAGACGCTCGAACATCTCGGTCGGCAGCAGGGCCTGTCGCTGGTCGGATGCGACTACCTGGGCAACAACGCATTTTTCGTGGCCGACGGGTTGCTAGGCGACCACTTCCTGCCGCCGTTCACCGCCGAGCACCACTACGAGCCGCCGCGGTATTCGTTGCTGTCGCACCGCGGCCACCCCCCCGGAACGCCCCCCGGAACGCCGCCGCCGCCGGGCGGTTGAGCTACATTCTGCGGGCCTGCCCCGCCTCCGCCCAGGGACCCGTCGCATGTCGATCCGTGTCGCGTTGCACCACCGCACGCACTACCGCTACGACCGTCCCGTGGAACTCGGCCCGCAGGTCGTTCGGCTCCGGCCCGCGCCGCACTGCCGGACGCCCGTGCCGTCGTACGCGATGAAGGTCGCGGTCGGGGCGGGTGACGAGCGGCCGTTTGTCAACTGGCAGCAGGACCCGCAGAGCAACCACCTCGCCCGGCTGGTGTTCCCGAAGCCGGTGACCGAGTTCGGCGTCACGGTCGATCTGGTGGCGGACCTCACGTCGATCAACCCGTTCGACTTCTTTCTCGAAAAGTACGCCGAACGGTTCCCGTTCGCGTACGACGTGGCGTTGGCGAAGGAGCTGCGGCCGTACCTCGAGACGCTGGACGCGCCGGAATGCGGCGAGCGGTTTGAGGCGTTGCTGGCGTCGATCGACCGGGCCGAGCGGGCGACGATCGATTTCCTGGTGGATGTGAACCAACTCGTCGAGCGGACGCTGAACTACTCGCTGCGTTTCGACCCGGGGGTGCACACGCCCGAAGAGACGCTGACGCGGGGTGTCGGTTCTTGCCGTGATTTTGCGTGGCTGCTGGTGCAGCTGCTGCGGCGCAGCGGGCTGGCGGCGCGGTTCGTGTCGGGGTACTCGGTACAGCTCGTCGCGGACGTCAAGCCTTTGGAAGAGGGCGCGGCGGCGGGGGTGCCGGAGGACGTGACGGACCTGCACGCCTGGGCCGAGGTCTATCTTCCGGGGGCGGGTTGGGTCGGATTGGACGCGACGAGCGGGATGCTGTGCGGCGAGGGGCACCTGCCGCTGGCGTGCTCGCCGTCGCCCGGCAGCGCCGCGCCGATCACGGGGACGCTCGGGCCTTGCGAGGTGTCGTTCGAGTACGACATGTCGGTGACGCGGGTGCACGAGGACCCGCGGGTGACGAAGCCTTATACCGAGGCGCAGTGGTCGGCGATCGATTCGCTGGGCCGTTCGGTCGACGAGCGACTCGATTCCGAGGGAGTCAGGTTGACGATGGGCGGCGAGCCGACGTTCGTGTCGATCGACGACCAGGAGGGCGCGACGTGGAACACCGCCGCGGTCGGCGGGGGCAAGCGGAAGTTCGCCGATGCGCTGGTGCAGCGGCTGCGCCGGCGGTTCGCGCCGGGGAGCCTGCTGCACGTCGGGCAGGGCAAGTGGTATCCCGGCGAGCCGCTGCCGCGTTGGGCGTTGGGGCTTTACTGGCGGCCCGACGGGCAGCCGTTGTGGCGTGACGATTCACTCATCGCGGACGATTCAAGAGACTACGGCCACGGCCCCGACGACGCCGAGCGTTTTTTGCGGACGCTGACCGATCGGCTCGACGTGTCGGGCGACTACATCCGGCCGGTGTACGAAGACGCCGAGCACTACGAGCGGGTGCGGGCGCGGCTGCCGGTGAACGTGACGGCCGAGGACAACAAGCTCGAGAGCGTCGAGGACTCGGTGCGGCTGAAGCACGTGTTCGAGCGTGGGCTCGACACGCCGACGGGCTACGTGCTGCCGCTTATGCGGGTGCGTGGCAAGGGCGGGCCGGCGTGGCAGAGCGGGATGTGGATGGTGCAGGCGGACGGTTCGACGCGGCCGGAGACGCAACCCAGGGGGAAGTTGAAGCTCATCCCGGGGGACTCGCCGGTGGGGCTGCGGCTGCCGCTGGAGTCGCTGCCTTGGGTCGAGGACGAGGACCACCCGCACCAGGTCGAGGCGGACCCGACGCACGCGGCCGAGCAGCCGCTACCCCCCCCGGAAGTTCTGAGGCGCGGCGGGCAGCGGCGGGCGGCGCGAACCGAAGAAACGCAGTTGCCGAACGACGTGCAGCACGTGAACGAGCAAGTCGCAATTGCTCCTCCGAGTAATCCCGCCGACCAAATCCCGGGGGTGGGCCAGTCTGCGAAGTGGGTGATCCGCGCGGCGATGGCGGTCGAGCCGCGGGGCGGTCGACTGTACGTGTTCATGCCGCCGACCCGCCGGTTGGAGGACTACCTTGAGTTGTTATCGGCGGTCGAGGACACGGCGGCGGCGTTGGGCACGCCGGTGGTGATCGAGGGCTACACCCCGCCGACGGACCCGCGCGTGGTGAACCTGAAGGTGACGCCCGACCCCGGCGTGATCGAGATCAACATCCAGCCGACGGCAAACTGGCAAGAACTGTCCGACGTGACGACCGCGTTGTACGAAGAGGCCCGGCACTGCCGGCTGGGCACGGAGAAGTTCCAGCTCGACGGCCGACACACCGGCACGGGCGGGGGCAACCACGTCGTAGTCGGCGCGGCCAAGCCGCTCGACTCGCCGTTCCTCCGCCGGCCCGACCTGCTGGCGAGCCTGTTGTCGCACTGGCACAACCACCCGTCGCTGAGCTACCTGTTCAGCGGCATGTTCATCGGCCCGACGAGCCAGGCCCCGCGGGTCGACGAGGGCCGGGCCGACGCGACCTACGAGCTGGAGATCGCGCTGCGGCAGCTGCCGCAGCGTGGCGAAACGGGTGTGCCGCCGTGGCTGGTCGACCGGGTGTTCCGCCACCTGCTGACCGACCTGACCGGCAACACGCACCGGGCCGAGGTCTGCATCGACAAGCTCTACTCGCCGGACTCGGCGACGGGTCGGCTGGGCCTCGTCGAGTTCCGAGGGTTCGAGATGCCGCCGCACCCGCGGATGGCGTTGACGCAAGCGTTGCTGCTGCGGGCGCTGATCGCGCGATTCTGGGAAACACCCGGCAAGCACCACCTGATCCGCTGGGGGACGTCGCTGCACGACCGGTTTCTGCTGCCGCACTTCGTCGAGGAAGACTTCCGCGACGTGCTGGAGGACCTGCAGGAGTACGGCCTGCCGTTCGACCCGGCGTGGTACGACGCGTTCTTCGAGTTCCGCTTCCCCCGCCACGGCACACACACCGTTGACGGCGTCACGATCGAGCTCCGCCAGGCGATCGAGCCCTGGCTCACGCTCGGCGAAGAGGCGACCGGCCAGGGCACGGCCCGCTACGTCGACTCGTCGCTCGAACGGATGCAGGTCAAGGTCACGGGTTTCGTCGGCGGTCCCGGTGGTTCTCCTTCCGGGGGGCGTCACACCGTGGCCGTTAATGGGGTGGAGTTGCCGCTGACGCCGACAGGCCGGCAGGGCGAGTTCGTCGCGGGGCTGCGGTACCGGGCGTGGCAGCCGCCGAGCTGTCTGCACCCGACGATCCCGGTGCACGCGCCGCTGACGTTCGACCTGATCGACACGTGGGCGGGCCGGTCGGTGGGGGGGTGCGTGTATTACGTGGTGCACCCCGGGGGCCGGAGCTACGAGACGTTCCCGGTCAACGCGCTGGAGGCCGAGGCCAGGCGGGTGGGGCGGTTCTTCCGCCACGGGCATACCCCCGGAAGTATGACGCCGCGGCGGGTGGGGCGGAGTGAGGAGATGCCGGTGACGCTGGACCTTCGGCGGGTGTCCACGACAAAGGTGCCTTGATCGTTCTCGTTCTCGTAATCGTTATCGTAATCGGGCCATGCCAAGGCTCTTCGATCACGAGAAACTCGACGTCTACCAACGCAGCATCGAGTTCATCGGCTGGGCCAACCGTCTGATTCAAGACATGACCGGGACCGCCCGCTTCGCCCGAGACCAGTTGTTGAGGTCGTCGCAGTCGATCGCCCAGAACATCGCCGAGGGCAACGGCAAGCGAGACGGCAAAGAGCGGAGGCGGTTTTTCGAGATCGCCCGCGGCTCGGCGATGGAGTCGGCGGCCACGCTGGACGTGCTGGTGGCGATCGGGGCGGTGAAACCCGAGGCGATCGATGAGGGCAAGGCCTTGCTGGTCCGGGTGGTGGAGATGCTGACGGGGATGGCTCCGCCGGTGGGGAAGTGATATCGGTGTGGCGATTACGATGACGATTACGAGAACGAGAACGAAAAGGCCGATCTTGGTTAAGTCATGACCGCCCTCGACACCCCCACCCTCACCGCCGCCTACGGCGAGCCGGACGGCGTGCACGACGAGATGAAGTCGGCCGACGGGTCGGTCCGCGCGGTGTGGCGGGAGCTGGCCGAGCGGATGGACCGGCTCGGGGGCGCGGGGCTGGGCCGGCGCTGGGCGCAGGGCCAGCGGATGATCCAGGACAACGGGGTGACGTACAACGTGTATGGCGACCCGCGGGGCACCGATCGGCCGTGGCAGCTCGACCCGGTGCCGCTGGTGCTGGGGGCCGAGGAGTGGCGGGGCATCGAGGCGGGGCTGGTGCAGCGGGCCCGGCTGCTCAACGCGGTATGCGCCGACCTCTACGGGCCGCAGACGCTACTGCACGAAGACCGGCTGCCGGCGGAGCTGATCCTGGGGCACCCGGGGTTCCTGCGGCCGTGCCGGCACCTGCCGGTGCGGGACGGGCGGTACCTGACGTTTTACGCGGCGGACCTGGCGCGGTCGCCGGACGGGCGGTGGTGGGTGCTCAGCGACCGGGCGCAGGCGCCGTCGGGCGCGGGCTACGCCCTGGAGAACCGTCTGGTCGTGTCGCGGTCGCTTGCGGGGGTGTTCCGGGATTGCCGGGTACAGCGGCACGCGCAGTTTTTCGCGCGGTGGCGGCAGACGCTGCGGGCGATGTCGCCGCGGGTGGGCGAAAATCCGCGGATCGTGCTGCTCACGCCGGGGCCGTACAACGAAACGTACTTCGAGCACGCTTACCTCGCGCGGTACCTCGGGTTCAACCTGGTGCAGGGCGACGACCTGACGGTCCGCGACAACAAGGTGTTTTTGCGGACGCTGGGCGGGCTGCGGCGGGTGGACGTGGTGGTGCGTCGGCTGGACGACGGGTTCTGCGACCCGCTGGAGCTGCGGGACGAGTCGCGGATCGGCGTGCCGGGGCTGGTGCAGGCGGCGTGGGCGGGGAACGTGGCGATCGCCAACGCGCTGGGCACGGGGGTGCTGGAGACGCCGGGGTTGATGCCGTTCTACCCCGGGCTGTGTCGGCACCTGCTGGGCGAGGAGGAGAAGCTGTCGGGCATCGCGACGTGGTGGTGCGGCCAGCCGAAGGAGCGGGACTACGTCATCGAGCACCTGCCCGAGCTGGTGATCAAGCCCGCCTACCCGGGGGCGCCGGCGACGGGCCTGGGCGGGGTACACATCGACGCGATCTTCGGCGACACGCTCAGCCCCACGCAGCGCGAAGAGATCGCCGGGCTGATCCACGAGCGGCCCGAGGCCTTCGCGGCGCAGGAGTCGGTGAACATCTCGACCGCACCGGTGTGGCACGGCGGCCGGCTGGTGCCGCGGCACGTGATGCTGCGGGCGTACGTCGCGGCGACCGACGACGGCGCGGGCTACGCCGTGATGCCCGGCGGGCTGACGCGGGTCTCGCGGTCGGCCGACTCGCGGGTCACGTCGATGCAGCGCGGCGGCGGCAGCAAGGACACCTGGGTCATCTCCGACACGCCGGTGTCGGACTTCACGCTGTTGGCGGCCGGCAATGGCTCGCCGGTGCCCACGGCGGTGACGCACGACAGCTTCGACCTGCCCTCGCGCGTCGCGGACAACCTCTACTGGCTCGGGCGGTACACCGAGCGGGGCGACGGCCTGGCCCGGCTGCTGCGGGCGATCGCCGCCCGCCTCGCCGACGCCGAGGGCAGCGACGCCGGGCCCGAGCTGCCGGCCCTGCTCGAGACCCTCGACGCCGTCACCCTCGACGCCGAGGCGCGGAAGAAGCGAGAAAAGAGCAAAGAACCGCCGCCCCCAGCCGAGGCCCGCATCCGCGCCGCGATGTCCGACCCGGCCGTCGCCTTCGGCCTCGCGCCGACACTCGAGAACGCCCGCCGGCTCGCCTCCGTGGCCCGCGACCGCGTGTCGCTGGACATCTGGCGCATCCTCAGCCAGCTCGGCCGGGACCACGGGCTCCCGGAAGACGACCTCGGCGACGCGCTCGGGGTCCTCGACCGCGTGGTGACTTCCCTCGCCGCGTTCACCGGGCTCGGCACCGAGTCGATGCTGCGCAACCAGGAGTGGCGGTTCCTCGACATGGGCCGACGCCTCGAACGCGTCGCGCAGGGCGTCGCCTTCGTCCGCTGCCTCGTCGTCCGGCCCCGGCCCGGCGAGGGCATGGTGCTCGAAGGCCTGCTGGAGGTGATGGCCAGCGCGATGAGCTACCGCCAGCGCTACCTGGCCGTGCCAGCCGCCTCGCCGACGCTGGACATGCTGCTGCTGGACGAAACCAACCCGCGGTCCGTGGCATATCAGCTGGTGCAGCTGGACGAACACCTAGAAAAACTGCCCCGGCCCGGATTACCCGACGGCCGGCGGGGCGAGGACCAGCGGCTTCTGCTAGACATGCTCACGACGCTGCGGCTGGCCGACGCCGCCCGCCTCGCCGCGGCCGACGACGGCGAGGCCCGCGACGCGTTGTCGTACCTGCTGATGAACCTCGCGTCGCAGGTGCCGGCGCTCTCCGACGCGATCGCCCGCCAGTTCCTCAGCCACAACGCGCCGTCCACCCCGCTCGGCGGGATGTTCGCCCCGCCGGCGCTGATCGACCGACCGACCGAAGACGACGCGGCCCCCGCCGAGGAGGCCGACGCGGTCTGATGCGCTACCGCGTGACCCACCAGACCGACTACACCTACGCCGCGCCGGTCAGCGTCGGACACAACCTCGCGTTCCTCCGGCCGCGCGACCTGGCCGGTCAACGCTGCCTCGGCAACCTCATCGACTTCGACCCCGTTCCCGCGACCACCAACACCCGCACCGACTACTTCGGTAACTACGCCACGCACTTTACGGTTCAGGAGCCGCACCGCCACATGAGCGTCGTCGCGGTCAGCGAGGTCGAGGTCGACCGCGCCGCCCCGATGCTCCCCGGCACCAGCCCGCCGTGGGAACAAGTGGCCGACGGGCTCCGCCGCGACCGCAGCCCGGCCGGGCTCGACGCGCTGCAGTTCGTGTTCGATTCGCCGCTGGCCGCGGCCCAGCCTGCGCTGACCGACTACGCCCGGGCGTCGTTCCCGCCCGGCCGACCGATCCTCGACGCGGCCTACGACCTCACGCACCGCGTCTTCACCGACTTCGCCTACGACCCGACCACGACCACGGTCTCCACGCCGATCGACACCGTCTTCGCCCAACGCTCCGGCGTGTGCCAGGACTTCTCGCACGTCCAGATCGCCATGCTCCGCGGCCTCGGATTGTCGGCCCGCTATGTCTCGGGCTACCTGCGCACGTTCCGCGACCGCCGCGACCCGAAGCTCGTCGGGGCCGACGCCTCGCACGCCTGGCTCGCGGTGTACGACGGCCGGGGCGGCTGGATCGGCTTCGACCCGACCAACGACCAGGTGCCCGGCGAACACCACGTCACCGCCGCCTGGGGCCGGGACTACGCCGACGTCAGCCCCGTCCGCGGCGTGATCGTCGGCGGCGGCCGACAGCAGATCGACGTCAAGGTCGATGTCCGCCCCGTCTAAAACCGCTTGCGGCTTAGCAAGGCTTCTTTTTGAATAACACCTCCGCCCGCCGCGTCGCCTCGATCAACGCCGCGTCGGTGTCTCCGTCCGCGAGCCGACCCGTCAGTTCCCGGCACAACGCCTCGGTCCCGCCCGAACCCAACCGTTCGATTGTCGCCGCGTCCGCCAACACCACGGCCCGGCGTTCGTACCGCGAGACGTAGAACAGCAACACACCCGCGTCCCCGCCGCCCCCCGGGGCCGAGCGGGCCAGCACCTCCCGGCCCAGCGCCGCGTCCGCGGCCCGCTCGACGCAGGTGAACAGTTCGCGCTTCGGGACAAACGGCCGACGCAGCGCCGGCAGGTACGAAGCCGCCACCGCGCCAACGACAAACCCCGCGGCCCACGCCCCGGCCATCGCCGCAAACTTCACGCCCTCGGTCACTCCCGCCCACGACCCCGGACCCGCGTCCGCCGCGTCCGGCACGGCGAACCACACCCACGCCGCCAGCCCGAGTCCTAGCCACATCCCGACGATGTCCTCCGCCCGGTCGTAGCGCCCCGACGCTCCGGCCACCACGGCCGTGAGGCCGACGCCGGCCCGTGCGCCCGCCTCCGCCATCGCCTGCGCGACGCGGGGCGATACGCCGGGGTCCGCCAGATCGTCGGCCGGTTGACGCATGGCTACCAGCTCCCGCTCGACCCGCCGCTAGTCCGCCGGGTGGGGTTCGTGCCGCCGCCGCCGTCTCCCGCCGCCAGCGCCGCGACGAGGGCCCCGGGGGCCGCCGCCGCGCCGCCCCAGAGTTTCGCGCCCCAGCCCGACCGCCCCGACCGCAGCAACGACACGACGCTCGCCACCGCCAACGCCCCGAGCCCGATCCACGAACCGACCTGTGACACCGTGACCGACCGGCCCGGTGGCGGTCGGCCACGCACCATCGCCTCGATCAGCCCGACGCCCGTCGTGACCCCGCCGGCGTAGTCCGACGACCGGAACCGCGGCAGCACGTGGTCGTCCAGGATCGCCCGGCTCTCGGCGTCGTACCGCCCGCCGAACGCCCGACCCAGCTCGATCCGCGTCTGCCGATCGCGCTCGGCGACGACGAACAGCACGCCCCGCTTCCAGTCGTGACGCCGCACCAGCAGGTGCTCCTGCCCCCAGCGCTCGAACACGTCGCGGGCCAACGCCTCGATCGGCAGCGCAGCGTCGCCCAGCTCGGCCAGCCCGTTGACCGTCAGTACGAACACCGGCACACCGGTGTCGGTCAGCAGCTGTTCGCAACGCTGGTTGACCTGCCGCCGCTGCCCGGGCGACAAGAGCTCGGCACGGTCGCGGACGAATTCGCCATCGGCCGGCCGCGGCACCGCCGCCGCGGTTACCGGCCGCCACCCGCCGACGGCGAGCAGGAGCAGAACAATCATCGGGGCGCGGCGATATCGCACCCGGTTGTTATCGGTGCGGTCCGGTCGGCGGCCTTTAACGGGCCGGGTCGGGACGGTTCTGCACGATCGCGTAGGCGACGTGGGTCACGCAGCTGTTGATGCGGCGGAGGTGGGTGAGGATGTCGAGGTGGACCGCGCTGGACTCGTGCGACTGGGTCTGGCCCTGACGCAGGCGGATGAAGTGGCGGTCGCGGAGCTGCCGTTCTTCTTCGCCCAGGGCCTGCTTGTGACGCAGCAGGCGTTGGGCCAGGATCTGGTCGCGGGTGACGAAGGCGGTCTCGGCGATGAGCAGGTTCTCGGCAACCTTACGGTAGAAGCTGTCGAGCTCGGACCAGCCGGCGTCGGAGAACCAGATGTCGGTCTCGGCGCGTTTGACCACGAGCTCGGCGAGGTTGCGGTCGATGATGTCGCCGATGGTCTCGAGCTCGTTGGTGTAGCGGAGCTGGGCCATGACCTCGGCGGAGGTCTCGGCGTCGGCGTCTTCGCCGGCGATCAGCGCGAGGTACCGCTTGATCTCGCGATCCAGCAGGTCGACCTGGTCGTCGCGCTGCTGGACCGACTGGGCGAGATCGGGGTCGCGCTTGAGCAGGGCCCGCCAGAGGTCGTCCAGCATCTCGCGGACCAGGGCCGAGACGCGCATGATCTCCTGGCGGGACTGGCCGGTGGCGATGGCGAGGCCGTCGATGTGGCGGTTGTGCAGGTAAAGCGGGCCGAACGCGGGTTCCGCGGTCGCCGGCGGATCGGGGGCGAGCCGGCGGACCAGGGTGTACACCGGGCCGACCAGCGGCAGGAAGCAGGCGGCCATGACGAGGTTGAACCCGCTGTGCGACACCGCGATCTTTCGGTCGAGGTTCAGCGGCAGCCCGTCGACGAACCGGACCACCCCGGCCGACAGGCCCAGCAGCACGGCGGCGGTGGTGAGCTTGAAGACCAGGTTCCCCAGCGCCAGCCGACGCGCCGCGGGCTGGGGCCCGGCGATGATCAGCAGCGTGACGCCGACGCCGACGTTGGCGCCGATGACCACGGGCACGGCCAGGGCCATCGGGTTGAGGTCGCCGAGGTCCGCCGCCGCCAGGCCCATCGCCAGGCCGATCGCCGCGGTGGACGACTGCAGCGCGACGGCCAGCACCGCCGCGATCGCCGCGAGCAGGAACGGGTACCGCGACGCGATCGTCAGCAGCTCGATCAGGTCGCCCCCGGGCGTGACCGACGACGCGGCCGAGGCGATGGTCAGGATGCCCAGGAAGATGAAGCCCAGGCTCAGCACCACCTGTCCGATCCCCCGGCTGCGGTGCGACCGGGTGAACTGGAACAACACCACGCCCGCCGCGACGAACCCCGCGGCGTACTGATCCAGCCGCAGCGCGATCAGCAGCACCATCACCGTCAGCCCGACGTCGGCCCCGAGCATCACCGCCAGCACCCGGCGGGGCGGCAGGTGGCCCTCGCGGACCGTTTGCACGGCCAACACCGACATCGTCGTGGACGACGGCGCGATGACCGCGACGCCGAGGCCCGCGAAGAAGGCCTTGACGCGGGACCCCGCGTAACGCCGCATCACCGGCCCCAGCCGATCCCCCAGCAGCCGGTCGAGGCCCTTACGCAGGAACCGGACACCGAACAGGATCAGCGCCACGCCCCCGGCGATATTCAGCCACAAAACCATCTCTCAACTCTCGGACGCCGTCTTCCGTGCGCAGGCGCAAGGATTCATCCTAACAAAAGATGAGAGAATCGTGAGTTTTGTGAGGCTCGCCGGCGACGCAGGACGGGTCGGCTACTTGAACCGGGCCGACAGCCACCCCGCGATCGCGGTGTCGTACGCGGCGGTGCGGGTAAAGGCGGCGGCGGCGAGGTGTTGACGCAGGGCCAGGGTCGTGCCGCCGTCGTGTTCGTCCAGCGCGTTGCTGATCAGGTCGTACTGCTTCGGGTCGGTGGCGACGGCGACGTAGCGGTGGTTCTTCGCCGCCGAGCGGACCATCGACGGCCCGCCGATGTCGATCTGCTCGATCGCGTCCGCGGTCGAGACGCCGGGGTCTTTCGTGGTGCGTTCGAACGGATACAGGTTGACGACGACCAGGTCGATCGGCGTGATGCCGTGCTCGGCGAGGGACGCGGCATGGTCGGGCTTGTCGCGCAGCGCGAGCAGCCCACCGTG
Organism: Planctomycetota bacterium; assembly: GCA_039201235.1. Lineage (GTDB taxonomy): Bacteria > Planctomycetota > Phycisphaerae > Phycisphaerales > Phycisphaeraceae > Algisphaera. Next base: position 24,174 of record JBCCRT010000010.1, on the reverse strand, counting down.
GACCCTGGGGTGCAGGGTCTTGACCCGGCCGTCCATCATTTCGGGGAAGCCGGTGACGTCTTCGACGGGCGTGACCGGCAGGTCGGCGTCGGCCAGGGCGCGGGCGGTGCCGCCGGTGGAGACGAGGGTGACGCCCAGCTCGTGGAGCCGGCGGGCAAAGGGCACGAGGTCGGTCTTGTCGGAGACCGAGAGCAGGGCGGTCTGGAGGCGGACGCGGTCGGACATGGCGGCGAAGTAAAGATGCGCCTGGAAAATACCTGGGCCAAGCCGCGGCCATTTCCTGGGGCGGGGAGGTTTAGTTGGGGTCGATGCGGAGCATAAGGCCGTCTTCGCCGATTAGGACCAGCCCGCCATCGGGCAGCGGGGCGTCGGCGGCGAGGTCCTTGAGCGGGACGGCCTGCCGGGTCCGGCCGTCGGCGGGGCCGAGGTGCAGCAGTTGGTTGTCGCCGACGGCCACGAGCCGGCCGTCGTGGAGGGCGAGGGGGCGTGGCGCGTCGTCGCGTTGCCAGCGGACCCGGCCGGTGTTGGCGTCGAGGGCGGTGAGGCCGACGCCGGGCTCGGTCAGGTAGACGACCTCGTCGAAGACGACGGGCGGCTCGGTGAGCCGCACTTCGGAGCGGTAGGCGGGCCAGTTGAATTCGCCGGTGTTGGACGCCAGGGCGTAGAGCGACTGGTCTTCGCCGGCGACGATGACCTGGGTGCGGTCGCGGTGGGGCGTGGCGGTGACGGCGCCGTAGACCTGCCCCCGCCAGCGCAGGGCGCCGGAGCTGGCCTTGAGCATGGCGTAGTGGCCGCCGATGTCGGCGACGAAGACCTGATCGCCGTCGACGATGGGGGTCGCGAGGACGGGGCGTTCCAGGGCGTAGGACCAGGCCCGCAGCCGCTGCGGCGGGTCGTAGGCAATGGCGACGCCGTCGACCGAGCCGTAGACCACCCGGCCCTCGGCGAAGCAGGGGTCGGTCGCGGCGTAGCCAGGCAGGTTGGCGATGTCGGTCACCCGGCCGTTGCGTCGCATCAGCGTGAACAGGCGGTTGTTGGAGATGACGTAGACGTTCTCGTCGTCGGCGACGGGGGCAAAGAGGTCTTCGAGCCGATCGCCGACCGAGGTTTTCCAGGCCAGTTCGCCGTTGCCGAGTCGGACGGCCGAGACAATGTTGTCGGGCCGTTCGACCACCACCAGCAGGTCGCCCAGCGGCGCGGCGGCGTAAACCGACTGGCCGCGGCCGAGGGCGAGGCCGCGGACCCAGCGGGTCGAGTAGCCGGCCTCTTGGGCGTGGCCCGGCTCGAGGGGCAGCCCGGTGTTGAACCCGACACGGTTGTCGGCGGCCCGGCCGGTCCGGTCGGATGCGCAACCTGCGGCGGCCAATAGCCCGAGCCCGACCAGGGCCGAGATCACGGGAAATAAGCCTCGGCGTGGGGTCATCTTGGGGTGCTCCGGGGGGTATTCCGGGGGGGCGTGACGGTCGACGGCGGGTCTGCTGCTGCAGCAGTCCAGTATCAAGCGGACCCAGGCGGCGGTCAAGCTGTACGGCCCGGCCGGCGGCGTCGGAACGTGGCGGGCCAAGAAAATCCCAGAAATCCGACGGTACAGGGCTGGACTTGCCGGCGAGTCAAGCTAGTATCGTATCAATAAGATTTAATTGACTAGATAATTTAATCGAAAGTTGTTTTTTTGATTTTACCTGCCGCCGCGGCACCCGTTCGGTGCTCCGTATCCCGGCGGCTGGGTCCCTGGGTCGGCAAGGTCCGGCCCCACCATCAGGAAGGAAGCGAGTATGAGTTGGTGTCAGAAGATCGGTTGGTTGCCCGCCGCCGCGGCGGCGGCGTGTGTGGGGGCGGGGCACGCCTCGGCCGGGTCGGTGGTCGTGGTGGGGGGGCAGACCAGCGTGCTGCTGGACACCGCGACGCTCAGCAGCGCGGCGAGCCTGGACCTCTCGGGCGTGTCAGATGACGTGATCGTGCCGGGCGAGTTGGGCGACGGCTCGGTCGCCTTCGGGATCAACTCCCGTGTCGACAGCCCGGCGACGACGTTCGCCTACGACCCGTCGGACTTCCTGGGGACGTTCAGCGGCGCCATCGAGCACATGGGCTCGGTGTTTTTCAACGGCGACACCGTCGAGGTCGGCGACTTCAAGATCGGCTTCGACGCGGCCCGCGCCGGCGGTGACGCGAGCGGGTTCTTCGTCGAGAGCACGGTGGGGATCGCCGCGGTGCTGTTCGACATCGGGGCGCCGTCGCTGCTCGAGGCCGAGGAAGAGTCGCTGGTGATCGAGGCCGACCTGTTGGTTTCGGCCGAGTTCGGCGCGTTCCTGTTCGACAACGGGCTGTCGACGACGAACCTAACGGGCGCCGACGTCGGCGACGCGCGCGTGTCGGCCGCGGCGGTGCCGTCGCCCACGGCCGTGGCGGGGGGGCTGCTGGGCCTGGGCCTGCTTACCGGTCGGCGGCGGGCCCGGCCGGAGGCCGCCGGGGCCTGAGCCGACGCCGCGGCAACACCGTGAACCCCGAGCCGGCGCGGCACCCCGCGTCGGCTTTTTTCTTTGGGGTGGGCCTATATTCCGTTTAATCCGTTGAACCGTAAGCCCCCGGGGCCGAGGCCCCTGAGTTGCCGGAGCGGTGGCGTGAAGCTGGGAAGCCAACAACTACGCATCATGGAGCAGCTCTGGGCCGCGGGTCCGCTGTCGGCCCGTGACCTGACCGACCGGCTGGCGGGCGACGGCAAGGGCCGGCCGATGGCGCACAGCACGGTGCAGACGCAGCTGCGGGCGCTTCTGAACAAGGGGGCGGTGGCTTACGACCGGCGGGGGCGGGCGTTCGAGTTCCGGGCGTCGGTGGGAGTGGGCCAGACTCGGCGGGAGGCGACGCGGCGGTTCGCCGAGCGGTTCCACAACGGCTCGACCCGGGCGATGATCTGCGACCTGATTTCTTCCGAGCGGCTCAGCGACGATGACCTGACGGAGATCCGCCGGCTGATCGACCGCCACACCGGGGGCGATGAATCCGTTGACCGGGCGGCGGGCGAATAGATCGGCATGACGAGCGCACTGGCCGGGCTGGTGATGGTGTTCGGGGCGAATTTGCTGTGGCCCGCGGTGGTGGCGTTGCTGCTGGGGTGGTCGGTGGAGCGTGGGCTACTGCGTCGCAGCGTAACGGCGGCCGGTCGGGCGCAGCGGGTGACGATGGCGTTGGCGGTCGCCGGGCCGGTCGCGGCGTTGGCGGCGGTGACGTTTGCGGGGAGGTCGGCGTGGTACGTCCGGCTGCCCGAGCCGGGGGTCGCGGTCGACGGCGGCTGGGCGCCGACCGCCGCCGGCTGGGTCTACCTTGTTCTGGCCGGGGTTTATGCCGCGGGCGTGTTGTTGCTGCTCGGGCGTCTGGCCTACGGCCTGCGGGCGGCGGCCCGCTTGATGCGGGACGCGTCGCCGGCAGACCCGGGATGCGTGGCCCGGGTCGGGGCGGCGGCGGAGGTGCTGGGGGTGACGCCACCGCCGGTGCGGGTGTCGGACCGCGTGGCTTCGCCGTGCGTCGTGGGGGCGCGTCGGCCGGTCTTGCTGCTGCCGCGGCCGACCTCCGTGTCACCGGCGGTCTGGCCGGACGAGGTGTTGCTGCACGAGCTGGCGCACGTGCGGCGGCGGGACGGGCTGTGGTCGGTCGTGTCGTACCTGGTGCGGGCGTGGTTCTGGGTGGTCCCGCCGGCGTGGGCGTTGCCGGGGCGGGTCGCGGCGACGGCGGAACACGCCTGCGACGCGGTGGTCTGCGGTCAGACGCGGGAGCCGGGGCGTTACGCCGACCTGCTGCTGCGGTTCGCGATGGGCGGGTCGGACCCGCGGCCGGCCGTGCTGAGCGTGTCGCACTTCCGGCGGGGTCGGCGGTGCCTGCTGCGGGCCCGGGTGGAGCGGATCCTCGGGGGATCGGCCGACGCCGACTCGCCCGCGGCCGGGGGCCGGGAAGCGGTGTCGTTCGCGGCGATGCTGTTGGTCTACGCCGGGGCGGTCGGCGTGGTGCACGCGGCGAACGCGCAGGCGACCGCCGCGGCGGGGCTGGGGTTTCTGTGGTGTCTGCCGTGACACGACAAAGCAACGGCGAACGAGTTCGCCGGCTACGCGTGAAGAACGACGCGGTTCACGCCAGCGCCTTGCGTTTGTCGGCGATGGTCTCGATCAGGGCCGTGTGCGGGTCGGCGAACTTCGCGGTGCCCTCGGACATCAGCGTGTCTTCGAGCTTCTGCATATCGACCTTGGCGGCCAGCTCGTCGAGGACCGTTTGAGCGGGCAGGGTGCGGGACGTCGGCTCGTAGACCCGGCCGATCTCGTCGAGCGCGGCGTTGGTCGCCGGCGGGTTGGTCTGGATGTCCGAACCGGCAAGGGCGTCGACGTAGAAGTCCTTCGGCAGGTCGGGGCTCTTCGTGCCGGTGGAGGCGAAGATCATCTCCTGATCGAGCTTGAGGTTTTTGTCGGCCCAGAACGCGGCGTTGTCCAGACCGATCTGCTTGGCGTTGATGATGCCGACCTGGCCCTGCAGGTCGTCGGAGAGTTCGGGCAGGTGCTTCTCGGTGTAGACGTCGACGCGGGAGACGAAGATGGAGTAGACGCTCTTGAACGTGTCGAGCTTCCCGTAGCGTTGCCGGCCGCGCCACACCGCGTCGCGGGCGGCCTCGTACTGGCGCTGGGTAAAGATGAGGGTGACGTTGAGCGTGATGCCGGCGGCGGCGAGGTCTTCGAGAGCGCCGAGGCCGGCCTCGGTCGCGGGCACCTTGATCATGCGGTTGTCGTGGCCGGCCGACCACTTCTTGCCGAGCTCGACGTACTTCGCCGAACGCTCGGCGACGGACAGCGGGTTGTCGGTGGCTTCGAGCAGCGGGTCGAGTTCGAAGCTGACCCAGCCGTCGTTACACGCCGAAGAAGACCAGACGTCGTGGAAGGCCTGCTGGGCGTCGCCGACGAGCTTGTCGGTCATGGCCCAGGCGATGGCTTCGTCGTCGAGGCCGTCGTCGGAGAAGCGGTTGAGGTCGTCGTCGAACCGGCCGGAAGAGACGAGGTCGGCGATGATGCTGGGGTTGGAGGTTGCGCCGGTGACGCCGGCGGCCTTGTTTTTGGCGATCTCGTCGGGGTCGACCGAGTCGAGCCAGACGCGGGTGCCGGAGTCGATGAGCGAGCGGAGGCCGGTGGACATGTCGGTTTCCTGGCGGAAGGGTGGGTCGGGGTACGGACGTCAGCCGCGATGGTAGCCGACACGGCGGGCCCGCCGGTATGGAATCGGTGAGGGGTTTTAGAACTTGGCGAGCCAGTCGAGCAGGCCGTCGGGGTCGCGGGGCTCGGTGTACCGGCCGCGGACCAGGCCGCTCGGGTCGAGCACCAGGAGGGTGGGGATGAAGTCCACGGCGTAGCGCTGGGCGAGGGCGGCGTCTCGCGGGGCCGGAGCGGTCAGGTCGACGCTGACCGGCCGGAATCCGGCGTGGATGGCGTCGGCGACGTCGCGGCGGGAGAAGACGTCGGCCTTCATGTCCTGGCACGGCCCGCACCAGTCGGCGGTGAAACGCACCAGCCGCAGCGGCGGCGCACCGGCCGACCCCACCGCGGCGACATCCAACCCATTGCCGTTCCCTGAAGCCCAGGTCTGCCACTGCACTCGGTCCGAGGCCAACGCCCGCTTGCCCAGGTCGATGCCCAACGCCAGCACCAGCGCGACCGCCACCACCGCGGCCCAGCGCAGCCAAGGGCTCGTCCCGGGCCGTTTCGGGGCGGACGTGGGGCCGGTCTCGGGGGGCGGTGTTTCCATATGAGGCACCAACCACCCAACCGGGCGGCCTATTCCCCCGCGTTCGGCCGGTTCAGTGGGTCATCGGGAACCGCCGGCACAGCGCGACCACGTCGCCGCGGACGGCGTCGAGCGTCGCGGCGTCGCCCCGGCTGGTGAGCACGCGGTCGATCAGGCCGGCGACGACGGGCATATCGGTCTCGGTTAAGCCGCGGGTGGTCAGGGCCGGCGTGCCGAGGCGGACGCCCGAGGTCTTGAACGGGCTGCGGGTCTCGTTGGGCACGGTGTTCATGTTGGCGATGATCCCGGCGGTCTCGAGCCAGGCCGCCGCGTCCTTGCCGGTCAGTTCGGCGTCGGTCGGCCGCAGGTCGACGAGCAGCAGGTGGTTGTCCGTGCCCCCGGAAGCGAGCTTGTAACCCTTGCCGAGCAGGGCGTCGGCGAGCGCCTTGGCGTTGGCGACGACCTGTTGGGCGTAAGTCTTGAATTCGGGCTTGAGGGCCTCGCCGAAGGCGACCGCCTTGGCGGCGACGACGTGCATCAGCGGGCCGCCCTGGGTCCCGGGGAAGACGGCCTTGTTGAACCGCTTGGCCAGGTCCTCGTCGTCGGTGAGGATCAGCCCGCCGCGGGGCCCGCGGAGCGTCTTGTGGGTCGTGGTGGTGACGACGTGGCAGTGCGGAAAGGGCGAGGGGTGCGCCCCGCCGGCGACGAGCCCCGCGATGTGGGCGATGTCTGCCCAGAGCAGGCAGCCGTGGCGGTCGGCAATTTCTCTGAATCTCGCGAAATCGATCGTCCGCGGGTACGCCGAGTAGCCGGTCATGATGACCTTGGGTTTGTGCTCGGCGCATACCGCCTCGACCGTGTTGAAGTCGATCGTGCCGTAGTCGTCCCGGCCTTCGTCGAGCACGAGGTCGTAGGTCACCGGGTTCAGCCACTTGCCGGAGATGTTGACCGGGCTGCCGTGGGTCAGGTGCCCGCCCTTGGACAGGTCGATCGCGGCGAATGTGTCCCCGGGATCGAAGAGCGCGAGTTGCACGGCAAGGTTGGCGTTGGCGCCCGAGTGCGGCTGGACGTTGGCGAAGCCGCAGCCGAAGAGTTGTTTGGCCCGCTCGATGGCGAGGTCCTCGGCGGCGTCGTAGTGCTCGCAGCCTGAGTAGTACCGCCGGCCGGGGTAGCCCTCGGCGTACTTGTTGGTCAGGCACGACCCCTGGACCGCCATCACCGCGGCGGAGGTGTGGTTCTCGCTGGCGATCATCTCCAGCGTGTCCTCCTGCCGCTGCCGCTCGGCGGCGACGAGGCGGGCGATCTCCGGGTCGACCGCGGCGATCGCGGCGTCGGACGTTACGTCGGGGGCGGTTTCGAGCAGGGCGGCGTCGGGGGTCATGAGGGTTTCCGAAAAAAACGGGACATCGGGAGTGGATTCGATCGTATCGGTCCCGGGGGCGCTGGGCAAAACTACGCGTCACGAACAAAGAAGTCAGTCGTCCGCGGCGGCCGACGCTTCGGGCAGCACGGCGATCAGGTCCCGGCCGGCGAGCATCAGGTGGCGGTCGAGCACGCGGACCGTCTGCAGCGTCTGGGCGGTGAGGCGTTCGGGCAGCGGCCCGCGGGCGACGGCCCGCCCGGTGATCAGTTCGACCGCGGCGAGGTCCAGCGGGGCGTTGACGGCGCTGCCGCGCTGCGTGACAACGAAGACGTGGTCCTGCCCCACCGCCGAGCGGACCGTGCGGCGGGGCACGTCGGGCAGCGCGTCGTGCCAGATCAGGTTCAAGCGTACGTTGAACGCGGCGACCCCCTCGGACCCGACGCTGACGAGCCGATCGCCGTGGGCCGTCAGCGGCGTGGTCGGGTTCGGCTGCCGCAGCAGGTGGTTGGCCCCGGCGTGTTGCGTCTGCCCGGTCGCGGGGTCGAACGTGATGAGGGCCGAGCTGTCGTAGAGCACCAGCCCGGTGCGGGAGTCCAGGACGTCAGGGGCCGCGGCGAAGCCGTCGATCGGCCTGCGCCACCGCAGCGTGCCGTCGCGCCGGGCGAACCGCGCCACCGTTTGGCCGTGGATCGCGGTGAGGTCGCCGTCGGCCCCGACCGCAAGGCGGAGGATCGGCTCGGGCGTCTCGACCGGCGGGTAGCGCAGCCGGCCCGTGGCGAGGTCCAGCAGCATCAGCCGGCCCGCCTGCGCCTCCGTCCCGGGCGCGGCGAGCCCGGCCACCGCCGCGGCGTCGTCGGTGAGGCTCACGTGAACCACCGTGTCCAGCGGCAGGGCGGTCTGCCACAGCACCGCGCCCGTCGCCCGGTCCAGGCCGAAGCTGCGGCCCCGGCCGTCGATCACGCAGACCACCGACGGCCCGGCGAGCACCCGCGGCGGCTCGTCGTCGCCGGCCCGCGGCTCGTCGGCCCGCCCCGCTTGGAGGTTGGCCCCAAAATCTGCTTCGATCAACTCGATGATCTGCCCCGCGTGGCCCCGCCGCGCCTCGGCCAGCCCGCCGGGCCCCAGGTCTTCGAGCAGCGGCTCGGCCGCCGCGGCGGGCCACAACGCCTCGCCGCTGCGGGCGTCCAGCCCGTGCAGCAGCCTCCGCCGCTCAGACCACAGCAGCACCGTCCGCGGCCCGGCGTGCACCAGACGCAGCCCGCCCACCGGCAACTCCACCTCCCAGCGGTTGACCCCCGCCGCCAGATCGAAGTACGCCACCCGCGGCTGACGCGACCGGGTGCGGTACACGAACCCGTCGGCTTGGTCCGGCGGCGAGTCGGCGTCAGTCGTCGGCAGCGGGACCCCGGCCAGCCGGACGGCCTCGCCCCACGGCGGGGCCAGCTGCGGCCGCGGCTCGCCGCCTTGCGGCCGCGCCGCCAGCTCCGCCCGCCACGTTGACGGGTCCACCGCCACGCCGTCGCGGATCGGCCGAAGGTCCGGGTGGTCGCGCCGCACCTGCTCCAGCCACCGCGCCGCCGCGCCGGGCCGGCCCGCCGCGTCGTGGTAGCCCGCCAACGCCCCGGCGATCTCGGCCCGCAGCGGGTCCGAATCCGCCAGATGAAACGCCCGCCGAAACTGCGTCGCCGCCCCCCCGGAAGTCGTTATCCCACCTCCGGGAGTTGGCTCGGCCTCGGCGGCCGCCATCCGTCGGGCCGCCGCCAGCACCGCCCGCGGCGCGGCGTCGGCCAGCGGGTAGCGACGGGCCAGGTCCATGAACGCCGGCGTCGTCGCGGCCGGGTCCGCAACGAGGCCCGCCAGCTCGCGGACCGCCGCGCGGTCGAACTCGCTGTAGAACCCCCGCCCGTGGGCCGACGCGAGGTCCAGCAGCCGCTGCCGCGCCGCCAGCTCGCCCCGCCGCCGGGCTTCGGCCGACTCGGCGTCGGGGTCGCCGCCGCGTACCGGCTCGACGAGGATCGCCTGATAGAACCCCGCCGCCCGGTCCGGCTCGCCGGCCGCGGCGTGGTGGTCGCCGCGGGCGAGGTTGTACGCCACCAGCTCGCCCGCCGTCTGCGTCGCCACCGCCAGCCGGTCGAACAGCCGGTCGATCACCGCGGGCTCGACCACGTCCCGCCGCTCGGCGATCGCCAGCAGTTCGCGGAACACCCGCTCGCGGTCCGCGTCGCGTTGGCCCGGCCGCGACCACCGGCCGATCGCCAGCAGCGCGCGGTCCACGCCCTCGGTCACGGCGTCGGGCCGGCCGGCGTTGACCGCCATCATCGCCAGGTTCAGCCCCGGCTCGGGCGACTCGGGCGCGGCCTCGGCGCGGCGACGCATCTCCGCCTGTGCCGTCGGCCAGTCGAGGTACCCCGCGAGTTTTTGCCCCGACGTGACGACCCACCGGCCGGGGTCCGCCGTCAGCCGGCCCGACCACGGCAGCTCGTGCGAACCCGACGGCCCGCCCGTTTCCAGATCGACCACCGCCAGCCGCGGCGTGTCGGTCCGCGACAAAACCGCCCGCCCGGCCAGGACCGTCGCGCCGTCGACCCGGGTTGCGCCGCGTTCGGCGCCCGCCTCGGGCTCCGGGGCGTACGTCCACTTGGGTTCGAAGGTCTCGCCGTCGAGACGGCTTAGGCCCGGGCCGACGACCAGCAGATCGCCGCGGTACGCCACCAGCCCGGCCGCGTCGCGCAGCGGCGAGCCGCCGTCGAACCGCCGCCGCACCGTGCCGCGGTCCGGGTCCAGCACCAGCCCCTGGGTCTCGTCGATCCGCAGCGGCAGCACCAGCCCGCCGGCGCAGAGCGTCGGCGCGGCCTCGGCCGAGAACGGCATGACGCCGCCGAGCGTCCGGCCGCGGCCGTCGAGCACGTCGTCGATCAGCACCCGGACCCACCGCACGCCGCCGGTACCGGCGTCGATCGCCGCGGCCGCGCCGAGGTTGTCGCAGAAGTACACCCGGTCGCCGACCAGCGTCATCGACGACAGGGCCGGCTGCACGGCGCGGCGGCGGCTGCCCGCGGTGCTGGCCAGGTGACGCCGCCACCGCAGCACGCCGGTGTCCGCCTCGACCGCCAGGAGGTACGAGTCCTGGAAGCTCGACGCCTGGCTGCGGCGGACCATGACGATCACGGCGTCGCCGTACGTCGCCGGCGTGCCGTGGAACGAGGCACGCTCCAGCGTGGGGTCGAGCTCGCCGGGTGTAACCGACCACTTCGCTTCGCCACGGGCCGTGTCGAGCCGCACCAGCCGGGTCGGCTCGACGGGCAGGCCGCGGCGTCGGCCCCGCTGCGGCACGGCGTAGCCGAGCACCGCGAAGACCGCGTCGCCCCGCACCGCGACCCGCCGCGGGTCTCGCAGCACCCGGCCTAAGCCGAGCTGCCGGGCGGACGCCGACGTGGCCATCACCGGGCCGGCCTCGGGGTAGACCCACAGCCGCCGGCCCGAGACCGCGTCGAGCGCGACCACCCGCTGGTTGTCGTTGACCATTAGCCGGCCCCCCGCCAGCGTCGGCCGCAGGTCGTCTTCCCGCCCGGGGGTGTCGGCCGCCGTGCGCGGCTGGACGACCACGGCCTGCTGCTGCAGGGCGCTGCGTTCTAGCGTGACCTGCCACAGCGGGCGGTCCAGCGGCGGGCGGGTGTCGGCTACGTCGTCGCCAGGCGTGCCTTCGGGGTCGCCGGCCAGCCGGGCGATACTGCCCAGCGTGGAACGCAGTGTCTGCCGCCGCGCGGCGTCGGCGACCGCGTCGAGGGACACGTCGACCGCCGACTCGTCGCCCGAGAGCGCCGCCGCCCAGGCGCTCAGCTCGTGGTACGTCTCGGCCCGGCGGGGCAGGTCGGGGTGTCCGCCGACTTCTTCGAGAACCCGCTGCGCTCCGGCCGAGTCCGCCCGCTCGGTGCGCAGGCCCGCGGCCGCCAGCGCCGCGTCGAGGGCCGGGGTCGTCCACGGATAACGCTCCGCCACCGCCAGCAGCGCGGCCTCCCGCTTGAGGCCGCGCACGGCCGCGGCGTCGGTCAACGCCCGGTCCGCCGCGGCGTCGAACCGCTGGCGATACGCCGACCGCAGCGGCTCGTCCTCGGCCAGTCGGCCCCGCACCCACCGCCGGGCGTCGCAGTACGACCCGTCCTCTCGTTGCATCAGCTTGTCGGGGTACGTCTCGACGATACGCTGCAGCCGCTGAGCCGCCTCGCCCGCCCGGCCCTGCCGCAGCAGGTCGTCCGCCTCGTCCGCCAGCTCCTGGGCCGCGGGCGAGTCCTCGATGTACACCGCCGGCCACGCCGCCGGGGCGGCGGCCAGGACCAGCACCGCGGCGGCGACCCACGCCGTGAAGAGACCACGCATACCGGCATTTTAGGGCGTCGGCCGCAAATCATCCGGTCCGGGAGACTTGATACGATTCGTCGTTTCTAGACGTACGCCGAGCCGATCCCACCGATGCCCACGTCGCCCGCCCCGAAAGCCGAATCAGCCGCCCGTTCGTCCGCGCCGCACGTCGCCGTGGTCGGCGCGACCGGGGCGGTGGGCGAGGAGTTCCTGCGGGTGCTGCACCAACGCGGGTTTCCGATGGATCGGCTGACGCTGCTGGCCAGCGCCCGCAGCGCCGGCCGGCCGCTACGGTTCGGCGGCCGCGAACTCGTCTGCGAAGAACTGACCGAAGCGAGCTTCCGGGGGGTGGACCTCGCGCTGTTCTCGGCCGGCGGTTCGATCAGCCGGAGGTTCGCCCCTGCCGCAATCGACGCGGGGGCGGTGGTGATCGACAACTCCTCGGCGTTCCGGATGGACGCGGGGGTGCCGCTGGTCGTGCCGGAGGTCAACCCCGAGGCGATCGCCGCCGCGGGTATCGGCCTCGGCGGCGGTCAACGTCCGGGAGTCGTCGCGAACCCCAACTGCTCGACGATCATCATGCTCGTGGCGGTGCACCCGCTGCATCGGGAGGTGCCCGCTAAGCGGTTGGTCGTTAGCACTTACCAAGCCGCCAGCGGCGCCGGGGCCGCGGCGATGCGGGAACTCGAACAGCAGACCAGGGAAGCTCTCGATCCGTCCGGGCGCGGCGTGGTCACCAAAAACATCTTCCCGTTCCAGTACGCCTTCAACCTCTTCAGCCACAACTCCCCGATGCAGCCCAACGGCTACAACCAGGAGGAGATGAAGATGGTGCACGAGACGCACAAGATCTGGGGGCAAGCCCCCGACGCGGAAGGGGCCACGAGGATCACCGCGACGTGCGTGCGGGTGCCGGTGATGCGGGCCCACGCCGAGAGCATCAACCTCACCTTCGCCGGACGCATGACCGAAGGCCGGGCCCGCGAACTCCTGGCCGAAGCCCCCGGCGTGTCGCTGATCGACGACCGGGCCGGTAACCGTTTCCCGACCCCCCTCGACGCCACCCACCGCGACGACTGTTACGTCGGACGCATCCGCCGCGACCTCTCGCAGCCCGAGGGCGTCGGCCTCGACCTCTTTGTCTGCGGCGACCAGGTGCGGAAGGGCGCGGCCCTCAACGCGGTGCAGATCGCGGAGCTGTTGGTGGATTAGGCGGCCGGTCGCTTACGCATTGGCGGTCGAATCCAAGGGCTCGATGGTTGCGACATGGAGCAACGAATAGATGCGGGAGTCCTCGGGGATTCCGTCCTTGATATCGACTCCGATGTAGAGGCTTGTCCGGGTAAGGAAAACCATTTCGGGGTGAGCGATGTCGTAGGTTTCGCCGCTAGACATGACCAGTCGGAACGGCTCGAACGGCCGTCGGCCCAGCAGGTCGCGGAAGGTTTGCACGGTCATAATTTCATTATAACTATAACTGTACGCAAGACGATCAGGCCGCCTTCTTCACCCGTGGCGTGAAGACGCGGACGCAGTTGCGGCCGGCGTCTTTCGCGGCGTACACGCCCTTGTCGCTGGCCTTGATCAAAATCTCGGCCGAGCGGAAGGTGTCGCCCTCGTGGCAGGCGACGCCGATCGAACAGGTCACGCCCAACTCCTCGCCCGCCTCGTTGGTCACGCGGCAGTCGGCCTCGACGGTGACGCGGATGTGCTCGGCGAGCTTCGCGCCGGCGGGGCGGTCGGTGTCGGGGCAGATGACGGAGTACTCCTCGCCGCCGTAGCGGAACACGCGGGCGGTGGTACTGAGTTCTTTGGCGGCCGACTCGACGGTCTGGGCGAACTTGATCAGCACGTCGTCGCCCACGGCGTGGCCGTGGGTGTCGTTGAAGACCTTGAACTTGTCGACGTCCATGAACAGCACGGTGAGCGGGGCGTCGGCGGTCGCGGCGGGGAACTGCTCGGCGATGAACTCGTCGAAGGCCCGGCGGTTCGCGCTGCCGGTGAGCTGGTCGGTGTAGGCCTTGTCCTCGAGGGCCTGCTTCTCCTCGGCGAGGCTCTGGGCCTGCTTCTCGAGCTGGGTGGACTGCTGCTGGGCCTGCATGGTGAGGTTCAGCAGGGCCTCGTTGGCGTGGGCGAGGATCTCGTCGGCGTTGCCGAGCCCGCCCGTGGGCAGGTCGAAGAGCCGCTGCATCTCCTTGGTCTGCCGGTGGATCTCCTTGAGCAGCTCGTCGCTGTCTTCCTCGGCGATGTCGCACCAGGCCTTCGCGCGTTGCTGGAACTGCTCCAGCGCCTGGCCGGACTCGGCCTCGGGCGCGACGAACACGTCCGCCACGGCGTTGCCCAGGGCGACGCACTGCACGACCTGGCGGACGTCCAGCCCGGCGGCGCCGGGGTCGTGGTGGAAGCGGATCGCGCCGCTGAGCAACGCGGGCAGGCTCCACGACTCGGCGAGCTTCGCGCCGACCTCGGGGTGGCCCAGGTCGAGCTTGTCCTGCTCCAGTTCCAGCAGCTTGGTGTGCTGCCCCCCGGACTTGGCGATCAGCGAGTTGTACTCGTTGCCCAGCGTCTGGTTCATGGTGAGCATGCCCAGGTCCTGGAGCAGCCCGCCGAGGAACGCTTCTTCCTGCTGGACCAGCCCGATCTTCTGCGCCAGCGTCTTGGACGCGGTGGCGGTGAAGAGCGAGCGTTTCCAGAACGCCATGTGGTCGAAGCCCTCGCCCCCCTGGTCCGCGAGGTTGTTGACCAGGCTGAAGCCCAGCGCCAGGGTCTTGACGCTGTTGAGCCCGAGGACGACCAGGGCGTGGCTGACCGTGGAGATCGAGTACGCCTGGCCGTAGAAGCTGGAGTTGACCGTTTTGAGGATCTTGCTCGACAGCGCCGGGTCCATCTTGATGGTGTCGGCGATCTGCTTGATGTCGACGTTCTGCTGCTGAACGAGGTCGATGACCTCCAACGCGATCGTCGGCAGGCTGGGCAGCCGGGGGGACTTGAGGACGCGTTCGAGTAACGCTTCGTTCATGGCGGCGCGGCTTCCCCCCCGGTCCGGTGGCACGAACACAACCGCAGCGGCCGAACCGGCCACACGGAAGAGCCCGGGACCCGGAGGGCGGGGCTCCGCGGGGCATATCGGGTGTTCGCCCCGGCGACTTGACCGGGCGTGTCGGGAGCGGTCGCGCAAAAAACACCCGCCGGGCGGCGGGTGCGGGTGAATTGATCGAAACGGGCCGGCCGGATCAGGTGCTTTCGGCCCCGGCCTCGGCGGGCGAGGGGGTCGGGTCCTCGGTGTCGTCGGGCGACTCTCCGTCGTCGGACGGGTCGTCCGGTGCCGGCGGCTTGTCTTCGCTGGCGAAAGCGAGGTGGTCCTTCTCGTCTTCGCGGGTGACCCGGATGATCTGGCCTTCCTTGAAGTCGTCGCGGAGGATCGCCTCGGCCAGCGGGTCTTCGACGTACTTGCTGATCGCCCGCCGCAGCGGCCGGGCCCCGAAGTCGGGGTTGTAGCCCTTCTCGATCAGGAAGTCCTTGGCGGCCTTGTCCAGCTCGAGGTCCATGCCCCGCTCGGTGAGCCGGGAGAAGACCTTGGCCAACTCGTAGTCGACCACGGTGTGCAGGTCTTCCTTGTTCAGCGGGCGGAACACGACGATCTCGTCGAGCCGGTTGATGAACTCGGGGCGGAAGTACCGCTCGATCTCGGCCTGCAGCGTCTTCTTGATCTTGTCGTAGTCGGCCTCGGTGTCGTTGCGGGCGAAGCCGAAGCCGCCCTTGTTCTTGATCATCTCGGCCCCGACGTTGCTGGTCAGGATCAGGATCACGTTGCGGAAGTCCACGTGCCGGCCGAACGAGTCGGTCAGCTGGCCCTCTTCCATAACCTGCAGCAGCATGTTGAAGACGTCGGGGTGCGCCTTCTCGATCTCGTCGAGCAGGACGACGGAGTAAGGCCGACGGCGGATCTGCTCGGTGAGCTGGCCGCCCTCCTCGTAACCGACGTACCCGGGGGGCGCGCCGATGAGCCGGCTGACGTTGTGCTTCTCCATGTACTCGGACATGTCGATGCGGATCAGGGCGTCCTGGTCGCCGAACATGAACGTCGCCAGCGCTTTGGCGAGCAGGGTTTTGCCGACGCCGGACGGGCCGACGAACATGAACGAGCCGACGGGCAGCCGCTGGTCGCGGAGGCCGGCCCGCGAGACGCGGATCGCCTTGCTGACGGTCTTGACCGCCTCGTCCTGCGACACGACGGTCTTGTGCAGCTCTTCCTCGAGCTGCAGCAGCCGCTGCGACTCTTCTTTCTCCAGGCGGGTCAGCGGTACGCCGGTCATCTTGCTGACGACCTCGGCGATGACCTCTTCGTCGACGACGCCGTCGACTTCCTTGGCCTTGGCCCGCCAGTCGCGTTGGATCTGCTCCTTCTCGCGGCGGAGGCTCTCGGCCTTGTCGCGCAGTTCGGCGGCCTTTTCGTAGTCGGCAGCCTTGACGGCCTCGTCTTTCTCGATGCTCAGCCGTTCGATCTGCGTCTCGAGGTCGGCGAGGTTCGGCGGCTTGCTCATCGACTTGAGCCGGATGCGGGCGCCGGCCTCGTCGATCACGTCGATCGACTTGTCGGGCTGGACGCGGGCGGAGATGTAGCGGTCGCTCATCTCGACGGCCGAGACGACCGCCTCGTCGGTGATCCGCACGCGGTGGTGCGCCTCGTAGCGGTCACGCAGGCCTTTGATGATCTGGACGGTGTCTTCCTTGTTCGGCGGCTCGACCATGATGGTCTGGAACCGCCGCTCCAGCGCGCCATCCTTCTCGATGTACTTGCGATACTCGTCGAGGGTCGTTGCGCCGACGCATTGGATCTCGCCGCGGGACAGGGCCGGCTTGAGCACGTTGGACGCGTCGATCGCGCCCTCGGCCCCGCCGGCCCCGACCAGCGTGTGCAGCTCGTCGATGAACAGCAGGACGTTCTTGGCGCGTCGCACCTCGTTCATGACCGCCTTGATGCGTTCCTCGAACTGGCCGCGGTACTTGGTGCCGGCGACCATCATCGCCAGGTCGAGTACGACGATGCGGCGGTCGATCAGGATCTCGGGCACGTCCTGGCCGATGATCTGCTGGGCGAGGCCCTCGACGATTGCGGTCTTGCCCACGCCGGCCTCGCCGAGCAGGACGGGGTTGTTCTTGGTCCGGCGGCAGAGGATCTGCACCAGCCGCTCGATCTCGTTGGCCCGGCCGATGACCGGGTCGAGCGAGCCCTCGCGGGCCAGCTCGGTGAGGTCGCGGCCGAAGCTGTCGAGCGCGGGGGTCTTGCTCTTGGCCTTGCTCGACTTGCCCGACGAGCCGGAGGACGACTCCTCGCCGCCGGTGTTTTCTTCGGGGTCGACGCCGGCGCCGAGCAGGTTGAGCACCTCTTCGCGGACCTCTTCGAGCTTGAGCCCGAGGTTCATGAGGACCTGGGCGGCGACGCCCTCGTGCTCGCGGAGCAGGCCAAGCAGCAGGTGCTCGGTGCCGACGTAGTTGTGGTTGAGGTTGCGGGCCTCTTCGATGGCGTACTCGATGACCTTCTTGGCCCGCGGGGTTTGGGGGAGCTTGCCCATGGTGACCATGTCCGGGCCGGACTTGACGAGCTTCTCGACCTCGAGGCGGACCTTGCGGAGGTCGACGTCGAGGTTCTTCAGGACGTTGGCCCCGACGCCCGAGCCTTCTTTGACTAGGCCGAGCAGGATGTGCTCGGTGCCGATGTACTCGTGGTTGAAGCGCTGGGCTTCCTGGTTGGCCAGGGCCATGACTTTGCGGGCGCGGTCGGTGAAGCGTTCAAACATGGGGTTTCGCCGGGTTGAAGTTTCGGTCTCGGTGTGCCTTGGTCATTGTAGCGCCGAAGCGTGCGGCGGTGTTCGGGCGATTAAGTGCGTAACCATGCCATATCTGCAACTGCCGGGCCAATCGGACATGACGGCTCTATCGGCACGCGGCGCGGGGTCGCGTCAGCGTGATGCTGCCGATCGCGACGATTCGGCGGAAGCGACCTGCGGTAGCGGCAGGCGGTCGGGATCGCGGTTCAACGCGCCGCGGTCGAGAGGCCGCGCCCGCTGGGGCCGGGCGGCGGCGACATGCTCTCGAGGTAGGCGACCAGGGCCGCGACCTCTTCGGCGGGCAGCTTGCGGTAGTTGGACATGTGCTGGGGGTAGCCAGCCACAACGTGTTCGCGGGGGTGCAGGATCGACCTGATGAGGTAGGCGCGGTCCCGATTCATCGCCGTGCCGTCGGTCAGCACGGCCTGGGTCGTGTAAAGGTTGCGCAGCACCGGCGCACCGCGGGCGGGGGGTTTCACGGCGTGGCAGTTGCGGCAGCTTTGGACGGTGAAGAGCTTGCGGCCGGTATCGATCAGCGACGCGTGGGCTTCGTCGCTGCGAGGCGCGCTGAGGATCGCTTCGACGTCCGCGATCTCAGCGAAGTCCGGCGGGCTGCACGCGACCAGGATCACCCCCGCGATCAGCAGCATCACCAACCCCGACGCCGAACCCGCCGCGACGACGCGGCGTCGGCGTGACCTGCGGCTCCGCATTCGGACGTTCGGCGTTCCCATCGGACCTCAAGTTTAGGCGTCGCCCCGGCTTTGTCGCCCCCCGGGCCAGCGGTTAACTTGGCCCGCTTCGCACAGAACCCCGCACAGGAGCCACACGCATGGGACTCACCGACGGCCAACTCCTGGCCGGCAAGAAGGGCCTGGTCTTCGGCATCGCCAACGAGCGGTCCTACGCCTACTACATCGCCAAGCAACTCGTCGCCCAGGGGGCGCAGCTCGGCTTCACCTACCTGCCGATCGGCAAGATGGAGCACCGCGTCCGCAAGGCCGCCGAGGGCCTGGGCATCGCCGACCCCTGGCTGCGGCCCTGCGACGCGAATGATGACGAGTCGTTGGACCGCGTCTTCGCCGACTGGCAGGGCGACGAGGCCACGATGGATGTCCTGGTCCACTCGATCGCGTTCGCCGACAAGGACTACCTCAAGGCCGACATGTTCCACCAGACCCCCCGGGAGGTGTACACCAAAGCGGTCGACACGTCGGCGTACACGCTGCTGGCGATGGCGCAGCGGGCCAAGCCGCTGATGGAAGCCGCCGGCGGCGGCAGCATCGTCAACCTCTCCTACTACGGCGGCGAGAAGGTCACCCCCGGCTACAACGTCATGGGTATCGCCAAGGCCTGCCTCGAACACACCACCCGCTACCTCGCCTACGAGCTGGGCAGCCCCGAGCGCAACATCCGTGTCAACTGCATCTCGGCCGGGCCGTTCAAGACCCTGGCGGGTTCCGGCGTCGGCGGGATGGACCAGATGATCGCCTGGCAGGAACGCGTCAGCTCGATGAAGCGGGCCAACACCGGCGATGAAGTGGGCAACACCGCCGCCTACCTGCTCTCGGACCTCGCTTCCGGGGTCACCGGCGAGACGATCCACGTCGACTGCGGCTTCAGCATCGTCGGCGTACCCGAGGGCCACGACAGCTGACCCCCCGGAATAACCCTGGAAGAAGAAGAAACGTCGAGTTCGACCCCGCCGCCGCGTCGCTATCGGACGCGGCGGTGTTTTTTCGGCCCCGCCGCGGCCGGGTGGTCGATCTTTTTGTTGGCCCGAGTGTTCTCGGCCCCGCCAAAAGGAGTTGGTCATGTCCACCGCCACGCTGTCCAAGAAAGAACGCAAGGCGCTACGCAAGCAGATGCTCGAGCGCAAGGAAGCGCTGCTGGCCAAGCACGGCCGCGGCGGGACTGGGGGCGCGGCCCGCAGCTTCGCCGACGTCAAGCCCAAGCTGCCGGGCGACCCGCCGAAGCCTGCCGCGTCGGCCCGTGCCGGCCGGCGTGTCGGCTGGAGCCCGCCGGCCCCGCCCCGCACACTGCCGCCGGCCCGGCCCCGCTTCGCCGGCCGGACACGGCCCGCCGCGGCGCCCGAGACCCCGCCTATCCGCCGGCTCGACGAGCCCGGGCCGTTGACCCGGTCCGCGGCCGCCGTCGAACGCGGGTTCGCGACGGCCACCCGGCTGTGGCGTGACCGGCCGTGGAAACGGGACCCCGATCGGCCGGCCCGGCGGGCGCAGGCGCACCGGGGCCTGGCGACGGTTGTCCGCCCGCTGCGCTTCCTCGGGCTCGCCGCCGTCGGCGGGGCGGTCGCCCTCGGCCGCGCGTCGCGGGCCGCGGGCTTCGACGATGCGGCGAGCTTCGTCGTGCTGGGCCTAGGCCTCGGGCTGGCCGTGGGCCTGCTCGCCCTGGCGGAGATCGCCGCCGCCCTCGCGACGCTGGTCCGCGGCCGGTAGCCGCACGCCCTCAACCCAACGATCCTCCAGGCCCGCACGCGCTTCCTCCGGGACGTGTGCGGGCTTTCCCTTGGGTTTCGGCCAACGGCCGGCCCCCTACGACCGGCCCAGGCGTTGCGACCGGCAACGCCGCGGCGCGGGGCGCAATTGTCGGCCCACGCGGGCTTGTGCGGGTCCGCGGGGTTTGCATGCTTGCATCGTTCCGCGTGAGACCCGAGCCCAACCGACCGCACCCGCTTACATTGGAATTTTGAGCGATGCCCACCACGACCCGACGTCCCGTCCGCTGCCTGACCGCCGCCGCCGCCGCGCTCGCAGCCGGGCCCGCCTTCGGCGACTTCGCCCACGACTATCAGGTGCCCGCCACCATGCAGGCCGACTTCAGCGTCAGCGGCGCCGCCGCCTCGGGCGACATGCAGGGCGACCTGTTCCTCAGCAGCGTCACCTACCCCGATGGCACCAACTTCACCGAGTACTACAGCCCTGTGAGCGTCTGGTCGCTCTACGGCCAGTCGGGCCAGGGCAAGAAGATCAAGATCCGCGGCGGCAACAACATCACCGACGGCATCGCCGGCCAGCACACCCTCGGCGGCTACGCCACCGGCACCAGCAGCGACACCATCACCGCCGACGACGTCGCCGCCTTCGAGCCCGCGTTGCGCGAGGTGCTGGCGAACAAGAACCTCAACAACTACTTCGACATGAGCGGCAGCCCGGACTTCGGCTTCACCATCAGCTTCGAGCTGCCGGTGATGGACGACGACCCGGAGAACAGCGACGTCCGCGGCGAGCTGCTGTTCTTCGAACGCGGCAGCGGCGGCGGCAACTCCTGGCTCACCATGCAGGCGGTCGACGAGAACGGCGCCGCCCTCGGCCCCGCCCTGGCGATCAGCCCCGAAGAGACCTTCCTGACCTCGCCCGCCGTGTCCGTGCTCAACAGCACGCAGATGATCGGCGGCCTCGCGGTCGACGTCTCCCGGCTGGGCGTCTCCGAGGTCCAGCACCTCCGCGTCCGCCGGACCCAGACCAGCGACGACGGCTACGGCCCGATCTCCAAGACGGGCGTGGACTTCCAGCCCGACTTCAAGCTCATGGCCGTCATCACCCACCCCGAGCACCTGAGCATCCTCCAGGCGCTTTACGACTGAGCCGTCTACCACCCTCAACGCTTTGCCCGCCGCCCCGCTCCACCGCGGGGCGGTTGTTATTCTCAAAAACGGGCTCGGCCGAGGGTAAAACCCCTTGACCCCCGCGGCCCGAGGCGTCAATCTGGACCCGTATCGGTGGGGATGGTTCGGAACGACGGGGTGCTTGGTGCGATGGCTAAATTCGACTGTGGGCAGTGCGGCAAACGGATCGCCGTGCCGGATCAATACGCGGGCAAACGGGTCCGTTGCCCGGCGTGTCAGGCGACGCAGCGGGTACCGATGCCCGAGGATATCGGGGACGTGGCCCAGCCGCTGGCGGACCTCTCGGCCCTCGACGCCGCGGACGACGGGGCCGCCCCGGTCCGCCGGCTGCGGCAGGTGCTGATCGGCTGCGCCAACTGCCGCAAAACGATCAAGGTGCCCGAATCGCGGTTCGGCCGGACGATGGCGTGCCCGTCCTGCGGCACGCTGCTGAAGGTGGACAACTTCAACCTCGGCCGCAAGAGCGGCGACCTGATCGACCTGACGCACCTCGAGCTCGAGCCGGCCGACCCGCTGGCGGACGACGACGGCTTCGGCTCGACCGTGGGCGGCTCGTCGGCGTCGTTCGGCACCGCGGGAGGGAGCACCTACGCCCTGGCCGACCCCGGGGGCTCGAAGTCCGGGGGCTCGAAGTCTGGGGGTTCTAAATCCGGGGGTTCGCTTCCGGGGGCAGGGGGGGGCCTCGGCTCGGCCAACAGCCAGAGCCAGATGCGGGAGCTGCGCGAGCTCAACGACCTGAAGCACGCCGGGGCGATCAGCAACGACGAGTACCGGCAGCGGAAGGCCGAGATCTACGCGGGCAAGACGCTGGCGGTCCAGGCGATGTCGCGGTCGGCCGACGGCAGCGGCGGCAACCGCCCGGTGCTCGGCCGGGCCGAGAGCAACGCGCTGCTGCCCAAGCCGGTGGTGGCGTTGCTGGCCGTGGTCGTGCTCGGCGGGGCGGGCTTCGCCGTCTGGGCCACCGTGCTGCAGCCCCCGGCCGACCCGCCCGCGGCCCCGGCCCCAGCCCTCGTGGCCGCGGCCCCCGAGACGCCCGAGGCCGCGCCCGACCCGGAGCCCGTCGTCGAGGCGGAAACCGTCGAGGCGACCGCGGCTACGCCGCCGACCGAGGCCGTCGAGGATGAGCCCCCCGCGGAAGCCGACGCGGCCGACGACCCCGGCCCGGCGCTGCCGCGGACGATGATGGTCGGGCTCGACCCGGTCGAGGGATCGGTATCGGTGGCCGGCACCGGGCCGGTCATGGCCGTCGGGCGGTGGGACGTCGAGTTCCCCGACTACACGCCGAGCGGCGACACCGCGATCGCCAAGGCCTGCGACGTGGTCAAGCGGATCGCGGTCCGCGACGACACCGCGCTGATCGGCGTGGCGGTGGGCCCGCCGGTGACCTCGCTCGACGACCCGGCGTACCAGACGTTCCGCCGGCGGATGACCGACGTCTTCACCGACCACGCCACGGCGACCCGTCAGCTCGGCGACCTGGTGATGCGGGACAGCGAATCGACGGCGGCCTTCAACGGGGTCCAGATGCACCGGCTGCACGTCACCTCGCGGCGGGACCGCAACGCCCGGGCGACGATCCTCACCGGCGTGCAGAACGGCCAGGCGGTGTCGTACTGGTTCGCCGGCCACCGCCGGCTGTACGCCCGCTTCGTCGGCACCGTCGGGCGGGCCCAGCTCGTGCCGATCTCCTGACGTTTGGGCCGGGGACGGGCGGACAAGTCCGCCCGCTACCCTCCGGGGGCGTCCGGGAGCGTGGGGAATTGCGACCCGGCCGCAGCGGCGTGGGCGGTTAAAATCACGCAATGGCTTCCGGTCGTTCCGTTACCGAATTGGACGAGCTTCCCCTGTACGAGCGCGGAGGTTCTGGCCTGCCCGTGCTGCTGCGGCCGGCGGGCCGACGGTGCGTGGTGGTGGGCGGCGGGGCGACGGCCGCGCGGCGGGCCCGGGCTTTGCGTGACGTCGGGGCAGAGGTGGTGGTGGTCGCCCCCCGCGTCGACGACGCGATCGAGTCGTTGGGGGTGACGGTCCACCGCCGGCCGGTCGCGGCGGACGACGTGGCGGAGGCGTTGCTGGTGGTGGTGGCGACGGACGACCCGGCGGTGAACGAACAGACGGCGGCGTGGGCCGCGGCGGCCGGGGCGCTGGTGAACCGCGCGGACGACCCGGCGGCGGGCGACGTGACGGTGATGGCCTACGCTCAAGACCGGGGCCTGACCGTCGCGGTGGACACCGGCGGGGCGTCGGCCTCGGCGGCCGGCGCCATCCGCGACGAGTTGGCGTCCCGGCTGGACCCGGCCTGGCCCGCGGTGCTTGCCGCGGCCCGGCCCTGGCGGGCGTGGTTACAGGACCATGTGACCGACCCCGTAATCCGTCGCAGCCGTCTGCGCCGGTTGACCGATGAAAAGGCGAAGCGGGTTTTCCGTGAATCCGGGGCCGACGGCCTGGCGGATCACCTGAACCGCGTGGCGAACGGCCGATAACATCCCGCACCCGACTCCGACCATGAACCGCAGCTTGCCTAACCCGATCTCGCCGCCGAACCGGCCGTGGGCGATCGCCACACACGGGGGGGCCGGCTGATGCGGATCGTGCTGCTGGGCATCAACCACCGCTCGGCCCCGCTGGACCTGCGGGAGTCGCTGATCGTGGGCGGCGAGGACCTGCCGGACCTGCTGGCGGACTTCCGCGGCCGCTTCGGCGACGCGGCCGAGTGCGTGCTGGTCTCGACCTGCAACCGCACGGAGATGTACGTCGCCCGGCCGTTCGAGGCCGCGCCGAGCATCGACGCGATGCGGGGGTTCCTGGCCGAGCGGACCGGGGCGGACGCGGCGGCGTTGACCGCGGCGTCGGTGCACCGGGAGCAGCACGCGGCGGTGCACCACCTGTTCCGGGTGGCGGCGGGGCTGGACGCGATGGCGGTCGGCGAGTCGCAGGTGCTGGGCCAGGTCCGGCGGGCGTACGAGGCGGCGCAGGCAGCCGGCACGGTGGGCCCGTCGCTGCACCGCGTGTTCCAGTCGGCGCTGCGCGACGCGCGGACGGCGCAGCGGGACAGCGGCGTCGAGGCGCTGCGGCAGTCGGTCGGGGCGATGGCGGTCGAGTTCGCGGGCAACCTGTTCGAGTCGTTCCACGACAAGACGATCGCGGGGCTGGGCGCGGGCGAGATCACCAAGTCGACGCTGGCGCGGATGATGGAGCGTCGGCCGGGCCGGACGTGGGTGGTC